>JAEYYY010000415.1 GCA_023430775.1 Pseudomonadota bacterium | reverse complement strand
GAGCAGGCCCAGGCCGCGATCGATGTCGATCTCGCGATCGCGGCCGCGCCGGATCGCGAACGCTCGCGGTTGCGCGCCGCCTACGGCACGATGGCGACCGGCCAGCTCGACACCGCGATCGAGATGCTCGCGCAGGGCAAGGCCAGTCGTCCCGAGTCGCTCGCGTTCGTCGAGGCGCTCGGCGAGGCCTACGCGGCCGCCGGCAAGTGGACCGAGCGCGCCGAGCTGTTCGCCGAGCTCGCGAAGTCGCCGGGCGAGCAGCTCGATGCCGACGTCGCGAAGCTGCGCAGCGCGATCGCGTGGGAGGAAGCCGTCGGGGCCGCGGCCGCCAGCGATGCGACGCCCGGCGAGGAGATGCAGCGCCTGACGGCCGCCGCGCTCGCCGCCTGGGATGCCGTGCTCGAGCAGAACCCGCACGATCCCGCCGCGCACGCCGCCGCGATCACGCTCGCGACCCGGCTCGCCGATCGCGATGTCCTCGGCGATGCGCTGGCCCGGGCGCAGGCCGCCGAGAAGCAGCAGTCGCCCGCCAGCGTGCTCGCCGCCGGCAGCCTCGCGTTCCGGCGCGCCCGGCTGGTCAGCGACGATCCGGATCGAGCGAGCGCGCTGGTGCGCGACATCCAGCCGGTCGACGATCCGCGCAGGACCGTCGCGCTGATGCTCGCCGCCGGCAAGTCCAACGAGCTCGGCGATGCCGCGGCCGCGCTCGAGGAGCGCGCGAACCACCTCGACGTCCGCAACCACGGCAACGAGATCGCCACGCTGCGGCTGCGCGCCGCCCAGCTCGCGCTCGACGCCGGTGATGCGCCGCGCGCCACCAGGCTGCTCCAGCAGGTCGAGAGCGCGCTGTCGCTCGGCGTGATCACGGATCTGCTATCGGCTGCCCGCCGCCGCGCCGGCGATCGACCGAGCGTCTCGCACACCCGCCGGAGCGAGCCACCGCCCGGCGCCTCGCGCGACGATGCGTTCGTTCGCGTCGTCCGCGATGCCGACCTGGCGCACGGGCAGGGCGATCCGTCGGGAGCGCTCGGGCTCTATCAGCGCGCACTCGAGCTGCGTCCCGCCGATCCGCTCGCAACCGTGCCGATGATCCGCGTCGCCACCGAGCTGGCGGACCCGGCGCCGCTCACCGCGCTCGCGCTCGCCGAGCTTCGCGCCGCCGAGACCAGCGAGGACGGCAAGGCCAAGGCGACCGCCTACGAGCTGATGGCGCAGATCGATTCCGAGATCCGCGGCGACGAGGGTGCCGCGCAGATCGCGCTCGAGAGCGCCTCGCAGGCGGATCCGAGCCGGATCGATCTGCTGCACCGGCTCGAGCGCGGCTACGTCGCCAACGACGAGCTCGGCGAGCTGCTGCGCCTGCGCCGCGCCGAGCTGGCGGTGATTCCGCCGGCATTCACCCGCGATCGCGCCGCGATCCAGCTCGACATCGCCGGGCTGGCGACGCGCGACAACAAGCCGGATGTCGAGCTCGCCGAGATCTACAAGGCGATCCTCGACACCGATCCGAACGTCCGCCTCGCGTTGCTCCACCTCGAATCGATCACCCGACGCGCCGGTGCCTCCGCCGAGCTCGCGAAGCTCGAGGAGCAGATCGCGAGCTACTTCGATGGCGATCCGAAGACCCAGGCGGCGTTCTGGACCCGCGCCGGAGAGACGCTCGCCGAGATCGGACAGATCGACGAGGCCGTGCAGCGCTTCGGCCGCGCCGAGCAGGCGCTTCCGGGTCACGTGCCCGCGCTCGAGGGCTGGCGTCAGGCGGCACTCAAGGGCGCGCTGTGGATCGATGTCGCCGAGGCCGCGACCCGCCAGGCGGTGGCATCGCAGGAGCAGGAGCTGCGCGCGCAGCTGCATCACTTCGCCGGCGTCGCGCTGATGGACAAGGCGCTCGTCGCCGAGCAGGCGATGCAGTCGTTCCGCCGCGCGCTCGAGGCCGATCCGTCGCATCGCGATTCGTTCCTCCGCCTGCGCATCCTCCTCGAGGAGGACGGCAACCACGACGATCTCGCCACCCTGCTCGCCAACCGGCTCGAGGTCGAGGACGAGGTCAAGCACAAGATCGAGCTCCACCGCGCGCTCGCCGAGCTGCACCGCAACTTCCTCTCCGATCGCGAGGGCGCGACCACGCACTACCGCGCGATCCTCGACTACGACCCGAACGATCTGCGCTCGCACTCGGCGATCGCCGACATCGCGTGGGAGCTCGGCAACTGGCAGGACGCCGCCGATGCGCTGATGGCGCGCGCGCGGCTCGAGCGCGAGCCCGACATCCTGAAGACGCTCTGCTTCCGCCTCGGCCTGATCTACGCCGATCGGCTGGTCGACATCCCGATGGCGCTCAAGGCGTTCCAGCGCGCGCTGACCTATCAGCCCGACGACGAGAACACGCTGGTCCGGCTCGCCGATCTCGCGGCACAGATCGGCGAGTGGAAGCTCGCGCTCGGCGCGTGCGAGCGCCTGGTCAAGAACGAGCCCGACGCCGACAAGCGTGTCGCGCACCTCCATCGCGTCGCCAAGATCTTCAAGGATGGCTTCGGCGACATGAAGCGCGCCGAGCGCGCGCTCAACCTCGCGCTCGACAGCTCCCCTACCAACGACGAGGCGCTCAACCAGCTGGTGCAGTTCTACAAGGACGCGCGCGACATCACGTCGGTGCGCGTCCACCTGAACCGCGTCGCCGGCACGATGCGGGCGCGGGCGCAGCAGAACCCGCTCGACGGCGTCGCCTATCGCGTGATCTCGCGAGCGATGAACGCGCGCGCGAGCTCGAACGCGCCGGGCTCGCTGCCGATCGCGCGCGCCGCCGCGCAGCTCGCCGATCTGCTCGGTGCGGGCGGCGAGCCCGAGGCCAAGCTGCTGTCGATCGACGGCCGCCCCGACATCGCGCAGCTGGTCAAGCCCGAGGCCGACGACGTGATCTTCCCGCGCGGCATCCCGCTCGAGCTGCGCCAGGTGTTCCAGCTGCTCGGCGATCGGATCGCGAAGCACGTCGGCGTCAACGTCCAGGCGTACGGCGTGTCGCGCGGCGATCGCGTGCGCGCGAAGGACAACCCGGTTGCCGCGGTCGCGCAGTCGGTCGCGACCACGATGGGCTTCGGCGAGATCGACGTCTACCTCTCCGGCCGCCAGCCGTGGGTGATGGTCGCCGAGCCGACGAGCCCGGTCTCGCTGGTGCTCGGCATGTCGATCACGAACGCGGGCGGCGACGCGATCCGGTTCGCCGCCGGCGGTGCGCTCAAGATGGCGCAGGCGTCGCTCGCGATCCCGGCGCGCTTGCCGGTCGATGACCTCGGCGTGCTGGTCGTCGCGCTGCTGCGGCTGTTCCAGCCGGACTTCCCGCTGCACAAGCTCGACGCCGACGCGGTCAATAACCAGTTCCAGAAGCTGCGCCGGCTGATCCCGACGAACCTGATGAACGAGTTGCGCCCGTTCGCGCTCGCGATCGACCCGATCGCGTTCCGTCACACCGACCTGGCGCGCGACCTCCGGATCGCCCATCTGCGGGCCGGCCTGGTCGCCTCGGGATCGCTGCTGGCGGGGCTCAGGATCCTGGCGGCCTCTACCGACGCTGAATTGCCGGGCTTCCTGGCGGATCCAGTTGCTCAGGGGCTTGTCTCGTTTGCCCTCGGCGAAGATCACGCCGCCGTCGCCAGATAGCTGAAATCGCTCGCGGTTTGTTCGAGATCGGCCCGGACAAATGGGGTCTTCTGTCCGGCGTGACGCTTGCTCGTCATCGGGTCACCGACAAGCCATCGGACCCCTATGCGCACCTACCTCACTGGAAGCCAACCATTTATCGCCACCGCCACGTTCTGCCTGCTGGCTACCACAGTAGCCTGCGGCTCCGGTGGCGCTCCCGAGCTGGCGGGCCTGTCGGATCAGGTCGCGCAGGTCGGCACCGAGCTCCAGCTCCAGCTGGTCGGCACCGACCCCGACGGCGATGACCTCGAGTACGGGTTCCGCGCCGCCGACCTGCCGGACGTCTCCGACCGTGCGCAGGTCACGGTGTCGCCGAGCGGCATGGGCGTGTTCCGCTGGACCCCGCTCGCCGAGGACGTCGGCCAGCACGCCTTCGACTTCAGCGTCTCCGATGGCAGCAACACCTCGACCGTGACGATCACGATCGACGTCAAGAGCGCGATCGGCTCCGCCACCGCGCCGGTGTTCCGCGCGCCGCTCGGCACCGGCACCACGCTCGACCTGACGAGCAAGAAGTGCGTCGAGCTGTCGATCGTGGTCGAGGATCAGGACACCGCGCAGGTGACGATCGCGCAGGAGGAGCCGGTCATCGAGGGCTCCAACCTCAGCCAGGAAGACGGCACCACCGCGACCTGGAGCTGGTGCCCGACCAAGGAGCAGGAGGCGGAGACCCGCCGCACGCTCGTGCTGTCGGCCGACGACGGCGAGAACCCGAAGACCATGAAGCAGTACCTGGTGGTGCTGCGCACCCCGACGCCGGATAACTGCCCGGGCGGTTCGCCCGTGATCGCGCACTCGCCGCAGAACGCCGAGACCATCGTCGACCTCACGATCGACGCGCGCGTCACCGACGACAAGGGCCTCAAGGAGGCGCCGCTGTTCTACTACTCGCTCACCAACCCGGGCTCGAGCCCGGACCTGTCGCAGATGATCCAGCTGTCGACGCTGCTGATCGACGGCACCCGGACCGACGGCATCTACGCCGCCGACGTGCCGAACCCGGTCGCCAACCTGCCGGCCGGCACGACCAGGACGATCTACTACCTGTTCGTCGCCGACGATGACGACGACGAGGTCGGCAACTGCGATCACTCGACGAAGTCGCAGGTGTTCCAGATGACGGTGACCTCGAGCGGCCCGTCGAACCAGGACGTCTGCAGCACCTGCACGAGCGACGCGCAGTGCGGCAACGGCGACCTCTGCGTCCGCATGGGCTCGCAGAGCGCGAGCTTCTGCCTGCAGTCTTGCGAGGGCGGTTGCCCGAGCGGTTACACGTGCTCGACCGATCCGGTGTCGTCGGTCAACGGTGCGAGCGGCAAGCAGTGCGTTCCGGTCAGCGGCACCTGCGAGGCGCCGCTGGCCGCCTGCGCCGACGACGCCAACGAAGAGGACGACTCGCGCAGCGCCGCGTCGGCGAACGCCACCGCGCGCGGCCCGCTCGAGCCCGGCACCTACGACTACGTCGGTTGTCCGAAGGCGATCCAGCCGACGTCGGGCAGCAAGATGGACGACGACTGGTCGCAGATCAGGATCGACGCCGACACCAAGCTCGACATGTGGCTCTACGGCGACGGCGCGAGCGACATCGATCTCACGCTGTATCGCAGCAACGAGACCATCATCACCAAGTCGACCAGCCTCGAGGCCGACGAGAACATCGTCACCTGCCTGACGCCCGGCACCTACTACGTCAAGGTCAACGGTTACGACGCCGAGCGCACCGAGTACTTGCTCGACTACATCGCGACACCGCAGGCCTGCAACACGACCTGCGTCGACGATTCCCGCGAGGACGACGACACCTACAGCCAGGCTCGGCTGACCACGTCGTCGACGGGCAACAAGATCTGCCCGAACGACGACGACTGGTACAAGGTCCGCGTGTTCACCGGTGACAAGATCGTCGCGAACATGACGTCGACGGCGAGCGGCGACCTCGACCTCCACATCTACAAGACCGAGTTCACCGAGGTGTTCCCGTGCGCACCCGGCAACACGTCGGGCTGCTCGTCGGCGAATGGCTCCGGCCCGACGGCGAACGAGCACGTCGAGTACACGGTGACGGGTTGCGCCAGCGGCTGCGACCACTGGGTCGTGGTCCGCGGCTACAACGGCGCCTCGAACAGCGACTACAGCATCGACATCGAGGTGCAGTGATGCGTGGGCTCGCACTGATTGTCGTCGCGGGCTGCGCGACGTCGGTGCCGCCCGATCCAGGGCTCGAGGATCTCGCGCTGTCCCGAGTGGCGCCCGAGACGATCATCCCCGGTACCAAGGTTCGCGTCTCCGGCGCGTCGTTCGTCGAGGCCCAGTGGGGCACCGCGGTGCTCCACCTGTCGGGCAACGGCGTCGACGTGCGGTGGCCCGCGACGTTCGTCGACTTCAGCACGATGACCGTCGCCGTCGACGCGGCGATGCTCCAGGACGTCGGCATCGGCAACTTCGCCGGCAGCGCGGGGGTCGAGGTGGGCGCCACCTCGGACGGCGTCACCTACGAGACCGAGCCGGTCGCGGTCGACCTGACGTTCGCCGAGACGCTCGACCCGACGGTCACCACCATCGATGCATCGGGCGTGATCTTCGTCAACGACGAGCTCCAGATCGTCGGTGATGGCTTCCTGCTCGGCGGCGACGAAGGCAACACCGTCGCTCGCGTCGAGGGTTGCTTCACGCCCGAGACCGGCGGTGCATGCGCCCCGATCGCGCCGCTCGAGATTGCGACCTCGCAGGTCGAGGACCTGTCGCGCACCAAGGCGAAGTTCCCGTTCTCGCCGAAGGTCGCGGGGATCAAGCCGGGCACCTTCACCGGCACGGTCACGGTGGTCAACCGCCAGACCGATCAGGCACCGAGCTCGGCGCCGGCCAACAGCGTGTCGTACGACCTCGTGACCTCCGAGGTGTTCAGCGTCGATCCTCCGGCCGCGAGCCTCGGCCAGTACGTGTTCGTCAAGGGCGGCGGCTTCGTCGGCGGTGAAGCCGGCGCACTTACCGAGCTCGATCTCCAGGGCACGTTCACGCGCACCGGTGGCGGTTCGGCGCCGGTGCAGATGACGCTGATCCCCGAGTTCGTCGAGGGCCGCCTCGTTCGCTACGTGGTCAACACCGACGACGCCCTCGGCCAGGCGCTCGACCTGCGCGCGGATACCGGTCAGTTCTCCGGCACCATCACGCCGGTGATCTCGTACGGCCCCGACACCGTGCGCGGCGTCAGCAAGCCGGCGAGCTTCGCGCTCGCGCCGGTCAAGCAGATCGTCTACCTGCAGTACCAGCCGTCGTACGTCGAAGGGCTGCGCGATTTCGGGCTGCGCGCCGTCGATCGCAAGATCCGCGATCGCATCGTCGAGGTCTGCAAGCGGGCCTATCAGGGCGTCAACATCGAGTTCCGCGAGGAACCGCCGACCGACTTCGCGCTCTACGAGCACGTCGAGCTCCTCGGCATCGATCCCAACGGCACCGGTCTGTTCGGCTACGACAACACGCCCGGCAAGGACAACGGCAACGAGCGCCTCTACGATCGCCTCGGCGGCGTCAACGCGGTGACCCAGCAGGACGGCTACGCCGGCTACGGTGGCGTGTTCCTCCGCTCGCTGATGGGCTTCTCGCAGCACCCCGGCGAGTTCGCGAAGTCGGTGCCGGGTGCCGATCCGCTGTTCGACAAGGTGTTCGACACCTTCCGCTCGGACATCGGCGAGCCGGTGACGAGCTCGGATCTCGCGGGCGGCCTCGCGGTGCGAACCGACGGTGCCGGCTGCCCGGCCACCGATCGCAAGGGCCGGCTCGAGTGCGCCATCTTCGTGCTCGGCAACCTGATCGGCGGCACGCTGTCGCACGAGATCGGGCACTCGCTCGGCCTCGCGAACCCGTACATGGAAGGCTTCCACAACGCCGGTGACGCGCCGGCGCGGCTGATGGATGCCGGCGGCGATCGCCCGTTCAACGAGCGCGCCGAGCTCGAAGGCGCTGCGCCCGGCGTGTTCTGCGACGACGAGTACGCGTACCTCCGCCAGATCCTGCCGACCGACGAGCCCGAGCCGGACGTCCAGCGCCCTGGCTGCTTCTAAGCGTCGGGGTCGACGCCGGAGCCACGCAACAGCTTCCTGGCGTCCATCAGGTTCGACTGCACGCGACCGACCGGCTTGTCGAGGTAGAGGATGACCTCGCTGCTGATCCGGTCGCGCTCGGTGGCCTCGAGGTAGTGCTTCTCGACCAGACGGAGAAACACCTGCTGGAACTCGTCGTCGAGGTTGGCCTTCACCGCATCGACGGCGATCGTGTGGCCGCGCGCCGGCACGCCGAGCTGCATCATCCTGGTGCCACCGAGGTGGCTACCGACCCGGTTCATCACCTCGGGCACGAGCATCGCCTCGGAGGCGTAGTAGCCGCCGGTCACGACGACCATCGTGTGACCGCCGGGCGCGACGATCGCCTCGATCTCGAACGGCTCCTTCGCGAGGTTGGCCAGGGCGCGCGCCCGTTGCGCGCCGGTCGGCTCGGTGGGACCGAACGGCCACTTGATCGTGCCGCCGTGATCCTCGACGTAGACGATCACGGGCACGTCGTCGGTATCGACCTGCTCGGAGATCAGTCGCTCCCAGGTCAGCTGCTCGATCGGCACCGCGCGGCGATCGCAGAGCAGCGGCATCACGGTGGCACCTGGACGGATCGGCACGATCGTCGGCGGCTCGGCGATCTCGAACAGCGAGCGCATCGAGACATCGCCGCCCTCGACGATGGTCTGCGCCAGCTGGCCGGGCAGCAGCACGTTGCCCTTGCCGAGATCGAGGCCGAGCGGCAGGCGGTGGGCCGGTGACTCGATCCACTTCGCGGCACGCTTCTCGCGAATGCACTCGCCGGTGACGGCGGCGAGCTCGATGATCGCGATCCACCACGCGTTGTCCGCGCGGTCGGGCTGCTTGCGGCGCAGCTCCCACTCGAAGGTCTCGAGCGCGGCCAAGAACGATCGCGCTCCGAGCCGGCGGCGCACGGCAGATCCGAGATCGCTGAACGCGGCGTCGAGCTGGAACGAGGTCGCGAGCGGCGAGCGGGCGACGTGCTCGCGCGTGCCATCGAACACCACGCCACCGGCGGCGGTCACCGCATCGATCAGCGGCTCCGGCGGCGTACGCGCCGTCAGGTAGACGACGGTGCCGCGGCCGCCGTGCTTGTCGGCGAGCACCCGCCTCGCGCGCAGGACGCGCGAGATCGCGACGATGATCGACAGCGGCCGCGCCTCGACGATCTGATCGAGGGTGCGGTCATCGCGGACGACCAGCGTCGGCGATCCATCCGGCCTCGGTTTCGCGGCGGCGAGCTTGTCGAGGTCGGCCCAGGTCACGCGCCGAACCTACCGGGTTTCCTCACTCCCAGGGGTCGCCGCCGAGCAGCCGCTGGACCAGCTCCTCGGCGACCGTCGGCACGCAGGCCTGACGCGACAGCGCGACGTCGCGCTGGCCGTGGGTGGTGTCGACGCTGGCCGAGCCCGACAGCAGGCTGATCGGCGTCTCGCCGGTGCGCACCCAGAGCTTGAGCTCGCAGTAGACGCGGGTGATGTCGCCCTCGCGCTTGACGCGCATCTCGTCGACCGTGCCGTCGACGAAGAAGCCACCGGACGGCGCCTCGGTGAGCTCGATCCGCCACGGCGACCGGCTGGTCAGCTCGGTCCGCACGGTCTCGCGCATGACATCGCGATAGCTACCGGCCTCGAGCATCGGACCGACCGACAGGACTCTGCGGTTGTCCTGCTCGACCACGCGCTTCTTGCAGCCGTGGATCACCTTGTCGCGAGGTGCCGGTGCAGGAGCCTCGGGTTGGTACATCGCGAACGAGGCGACGGACGCGGAGATCGCGACACCACACAGCCAGTACGCGGCGCCACCGGAGATGCGTTCGGCGAGGAACAGGCCCATGCCCTCTACGATAGCAGCGCGACCGCAGAGATGATCACGACAAATCCGCCTATGCTCCGCTGGCATGGCCAGCAAAGGCGGACGCCGCAAGGGCAAGCCGGGTGGGCGCCCGGCGGAGCGCGACAACCCCCAGAAATCCGGGAAGGCCGCGCTGCCCGAGGCTCGTGCGCTTCCCACCGAACCGCGCCGCACCGTCGACCCCGTGCTGCGGCGGCGAGGGCAGGCGGAGATCGCGATCGGAGTGGCGCTGCTCGTCGGCGGCTTCGTGCTGGCGCTGATGTCGGATGGCGAATCGCTGGGGACCGGGCGGTTCTTCACCGTGATCGGTATCTGGGCGCTCGGCGTGGCGGGGATCTCCGCCGGCGCGAGCCGGATCGATCGGCGTGTCGAGGGCCCCGTGTTCCGTGATCCCCGGCGCTGGATCTACGGCTTCCTCGCCGGCATGTTCGCGATCGTCTACGCGCTCCTGATGTGGAAGGTGATCCCCAATCGCCTGCCGTCGGCGATGCTGCACCTGTCGACGGTGCCGCTGTTCACCCTGGCGATGTCGATCGGCGCGATGGTCGGTGGCCGCTATGGCTGGTGGCTCGGCGTGGTCGGCGGCTCGCTGGTGCTGCTGTCGACGATCATCCTGATCGCGCGCATCCTCGCATCGGCCGCGTTTCTCGCCGGCGTCTACGGCGCGTTCGGCAAGGCGGCATCGACGTTCGCGCTGGTGTCGGTCGCGCTGATCGTCGAGGCGGTCGGAATTCTCCCGATCTGTCAGGTGAAGTTCCTGATGTCGCGGGCGGGGCGGCGGTCCTTCGGGGTCACGGGCGGCTCGTGAATCGCCGGCTCGCTCTGGTGCTGGTGTGGACGCTGCCGAGCGTCCTGTTCCTGACCGTCACCTGCGTGACGTTCCGGGCGTATCGCATCCCGCCACCGGACCGGGTCGACGGCGAGACCCGGTTCGCGATCCTCGAGACGCTGCGCGCATCCCTCGAGGGCAGGGCGCCCGGTCCGGTCCCCGCGATCTCGGCGACCATCCACGGCCCGACCGTGGCCACGCTGTGGTCCGGCGGTCGATCGGTGGCGAGCGTCACCGACGACAGCACCGATCTCGCGGCCGCGACCAAGGGGCTCGCGGACAAGCTCGCGGCGCATCCGCAGGTCAAGCAGATCGATGCGGCGATCCGGGCAAAGGCGAGGATCCAGGTCGACATCATCACCGGCACCGGACCGCTCGGTGGCGATCACTGGCTGTTCGACGAGCTCGCGGTGCCCGGCATCGCCGACATGCTCGCGATCAACCCGGGCGTCGAGGGCATCGGCACCGCGATCGACGGCAAGACCACCGTGGTGCTCCCGCACGAGCTGGTCGGGGCGAAGCTGCTCGCCGCGAAGAAGCCGTCGGCCGCGCTCGCCGATTTCGCGATGGGCGTCGACCTCAACAAGATCCGGACGCTGGTCGCGATCCGCGCCGGCAAGCAGACCGGCATCGATCCCAAGCAGCTGTTCCGGTTTCGCACCGACACGTTCGTCGAGCGGCCGGCGGAGCAACGCAAGGCCGGCGCTCCGTACGCCGAGGAGCTGGCGCCGCTGCAGCTCTATCGCGGCATTCCGCAGGCTCCGAAGCTGACGGCCGCGACGCTGCGCGCGGCGGCGCTCGATGGCGGGCGCTACCTGATCAATCACCTGGCGCCGAATGGTCGCTACATCTACGAGCACGATGTCGGCACCGGCATCCAGACGGATCCGAAGAGTCCGTCGTACTCGATGCCGCGCCACGCCGGCACCACGTACTTCCTCGCCGAGCTCTACCGGATCACGAAGGAGGAGTGGTTGCGCGAGCCGATCGAGCGCGCGTTCGCGCACCTCGCGGAGCTGATGGGCAACAAGAAGTGCGCGTCGAAGTTGCCGGACGGCACCGACATCGACTGCGTGATGGATCGCAACGACAAGATCGCCACGCTCGGTTCGACCGCGCTGTCGGTCGTCGCGCTCGCCGAGTACCAGCGCGCGACAGGCGACAAGCGCTACCTGCCGACCGCCACCAAGCTCGCCGCGTTCATCCTGTGGATGCAGCGCGACGATGGCTCGTTCCGCCATCGCTACGATCCCGTGAAGAAGAAGGCCGACGACCAGGCGCAGGATCTCTACTACTCCGGCGAGGCCGCGCTCGCGCTCGCTCGCATGCACGTGATCACCGGCGACCCGCGCTACGGGCAAGCAGCGACGCGAGCGATCGACTGGCTGGTCGACTGGTACGACTTCTTCATGTCGGGCTTCTTCTACGGCGAGGAGCACTGGACGTGCATCGCGTCGGAGGCGGCCTGGCCGACCGGCAACAACCCGCGGTGGCGCGACTTCTGCCACGGCTACGGCGCCTTCTTGCGCCAGCAACAACCGGAGTCCGGCGAGCACCCCGACGAGGACGACCTCGCGGGCTCGTACAACTTCACGCCGTTCCTGATGCCGCACAACACGCCCGCCGGATCGCGGACCGAGGCGATGATCTCGGCCTACCTGCTGGGCCGTCATCACGGCACGCCGGATCACGACATCGAGGAGCAGATCCGCGCGGCGCTGCAGTACGTCCTCGGCCAGCAGCTGCGGCCGGAGAACGACTTCAACGTCGTCGGGCCGGGCCACGGTGGCATGCCCGGCTCGCCGATCGACCGCAACGTGCGGATCGACTTCGTCCAGCACGTCTGCTCCGCGTTCATCCGGGCGTCGGAGTTCATCGACCAGCCTTGAGGGCGATGGTCCGACCGGACCGGTCCTGATCGTCTGCTATGATGCTCACCGGTGTCTGAAGACAAGCGGACCAAGATCGGGACCGGCACGGTCAAGGCCGTCACCGGCCCCTCCGCGACGCCGGCCCCGATCGCGCAGCAGGACAGCAGCAAGAACGCGACGGAGTTCATGGATCCGTCGACCACGCCCGCACCGCTGTCGACGCCGGCGCCCGCCCAGCACCAGACCTCGTACCTGCCGCCGGCGGCGCCCACCGTCGATCCGCTCCTCGGCCAGGTGCTCGCCGGCCGCTACCTGATCCGCAAGAAGCTCGGCGAAGGCGGCATGGGTGCGGTGTATCTGGCGTCGCACCAGCTGCTCGAGAAGGACGTCGCGCTCAAGGTTCTCCACAACGAGTTCGCGCGCAAGCCCGACCTCGTCGAGCGCTTCATCCAGGAAGCCAAGGCCGCGTCGCGCATCCGCCACGAGAACGTGATCGACATCAGCGACTTCGGCACCACGCCCGAAGGCATCGTGTTCTTCGCGATGGAGCTGCTCAACGGGCACGATCTCCACGAGGAGGTGGCGCGCGCTCGGATCGCCGGCCAGCTGCTGCCGTGGTCGCGCACCAAGAAGATCTTTCTCCAGATCTGCGGCGCGCTGTCCGCCGCACACGCGCGCGGCATCGTGCACCGCGATCTGAAACCCGAGAACGTCTACCTCGTCGACTTCCTCGGCGAGGGCGACTTCGTGAAGCTCCTCGACTTCGGGATCGCCAAGCTGACCGAGGTCAACGAGGAGGGCCGCAAGTTGACCAAGACGGGCATGCTGTTCGGCACGCCCGAGTACATGTCGCCGGAGCAGGCGCGCGGCGAGCACGTCGATCACCGCGTCGACATCTACGCGATGGGCTGCATCCTGTTCCAGCTCGTCACCAATCGCGTGCCGTTCGAGGCCGAGAACTTCATGGGCGTGCTGTCGCTCCACCTGACGGAGCCGCCGCCCGAGATCCCGCCGGTGGTGTTCGAGCGCATCGGCGCGCCGGCCGCGCTCGCGCAGGTGATCGACCGGGCACTGGCCAAGAATCGCGATCAGCGGTGGCAGACGATCGACGATCTCGCGAACGCCGTCCGCGAGGTCTGCGGCGATCCGATCATCGATCCGACCTCGCGCAACACGGCGAGCCAGACCGCCGTGCGTGCCGCGAGCGTCCCGGCGCCGGAGAAGACCACGCAAGCGCGCGTCACGCCGCCCCCGATGGCCCCCGCCACCGATCCGGGCACGCGCCAGCGCACGCAGTGGACGGGCAACCTCTCGGTGCCCACCACCGACGAGGCACCGCCGCAACCGAAGTCGAAGCTGCCGCTGATCATCGGCGGGGTGCTGATCGCGGGTGCCGCCGCGGCCGCCGTGTTCTTCGCGACGCGGGGCAAGGGCGATGCGACCTCCGGATCCGGCACGCCGAGCGGCTCGCAGGTCGTCGTCAATCCGCCGCCGCCGCCCGATGCCGCGGTCGCGCCGCCGCGCGATCTGCCGCCCCCGCTTCCGGATCAAGCGCAGATCTTCATCGACACCGAGCCGCAGGGCGCCGACGTGATCGACGTGATGACGAAGGTCTCGCGCGGCACCACGCCCGCCGAGTTCAGCATCGCCGGCTCCAACAGCCCGCGACAGTTCGAGCTCAAGAAGAAGGGCTACAAGACCGCGGTCATCGAGCTGACGCCGAACAAGGAGAAGCTCGCGCCGTTCAAGCACACGCTGGTCAAGGGGTCCGGAACCACCGTGGTCGCCGCGCCGACCAATCCACCCGGCCCGGGCTCGCAGAAGCCGCCCCCGACCACCGGCAGTGGCAGCGGCTCCGCCGGGGTCAAGGTCGAAACGCCGGGGCCGGTCGTCAAACCGCCGCCCGTCCCCGATCCGCCCGATTGCGACGAGCCGGGCGCGTGCATCAAGACGAACCTGACGATCAAGTGCACGGCGAAGGCCGATTGCCCGACCGGCCTGGACTGCATCGATGGCACGTGCAAGTGAAGCGACCGCCGCACCGGTAAGCGGGCGCGCCCGGATCTCCGATCAGGTCGAGCTCGCGTACGACGTGTTCGGCACCTCGGGCAGGCCGCTCGTCCTCGTGATGGGCATCGGCGCGCAGCGCGTGCTGTGGGCCGATGACATGTGCGAGCAGTTCGTCGCCGCCGGCTTCCAGGTCGCGCGCTTCGATCATCGCGATATCGGCGAGTCGTCCAAGCTCGACATGCCGGTGCCGCGGCCCGGACGCGCGGTCGTCCGCCGTCTGCTCAACCTGCGCGTCGACGCGCCGTACCCGCTCTCCGACATGGCAGCGGACGTCGCCGGCCTGATCGATCATCTCGGCTTTGGCTCGGCGCACGTCGTCGGCACGTCGCTCGGCGGCATGATCGTGCAGCACCTCGCGATCGAGCACCCGCAGCGCGTCCGCTCGCTGACCTCGATCATGTCGACCCCGGGTGGCCGTCGCTACCTACCGACGCCGGCCGCGCTCGGTGCGCTGTTTCGCAAGCCGCCGAGGACGCCGGAGCAAGCAGGCGAGCATCTGGTCGGCGTGTTCGATACGCTCGGCAGCAAGGCGTGGCCGCGCGATGCCGATCGCGAGCGCATCCGCCGCGCCGGCGAGCTGTCGTTCACGCGTGGCATGAATCCGCGCGGCTTCCTTCGTCACTTCGCCGCCGGCCTCGCCGCCTACGATCGACGCCCGAAGCTGCGCGAGGTGAAGGTGCCGGCGTTGATCATTCATGGCTCGCGCGATCCGATGTTCCCGCTCGCCGCAGGTCGCGACATGACGCGGATGATGCCCGAGGCCACGTGGCTACCGATCGCGGGCATGGGTCACGACATGCCGATCGCGTTATGGCCGACGATCGTCGCGGCGATCGCACGTCACGCAGAGCGTGCCGACGCGCGCCGCGGCTAGCTGATAGCGCGCGATATCGCGCCTATTCGGCGCCGCTCGGGACAGCGTCGAGAAGCTCTGTCCGGATACCGGACGCGACGCCAACATCCCATTGTCATAGTCCATCCGTATGGTGCTTCTCGTTTCGAGATGGAGGTACCCGTGCCGTTCAAACGAAAATGGAGCGATGCAGAGCTGCGCGCCGCGGTAGCCGATTCCACGACCTACCTCATGGTGATTCGGCGCCTGCGTCTCAGTGGCCGAGGAGGCAGCCACTACAACGTGAAGAAGCGGATCACGGAGCTCGGTCTCGATACGAGTCACTTCACGAGCGCCGAGAACAACTTCGTTCGGCCATGGACGAACGAACAGCTCGGGAATGCGGTCGCTGCGTCGAGCTCCTTTGCCGACGTGATCAGAGCGCTCGGTCTCGATCCTGCCAACGGCATCGAGGACAAGGTGCGGCGTCGGATCAAGGCGCTCGGGCTGAGCACGGCGCACTTCACACGACGCCAGGGCAATGGCAAGGCGCGCTGGACTGACGATCAGTTGCGTGCGGCCATCGCATCCGCCCGATCCTACGCGCAGGTACTGCGAGCACTCGGGCTTGTTGCGGCAGGCGGCAACTATCGACAGGTGCAGCGTCGCATCGACGAGTTGAAGCTCGACACGACGCACTTCACAGGCCACGGGTGGAGTGCGGGCATGAAGTTCGAGCGTGCCCCTACACGTTCTCTCGAGGAGTTGCTCGTGAAAGGCTCGACGATCTCTTCCCACGCACTGAAGCTGCGGTTGTTTGCCGCCGGCCTCAAGAAGCCGTGCTGCGAGCTCTGCGGCTGGGCGCAGGTTCGTCCGTGCGACGGACAGATTCCAGTCGAGCTGGATCACGCCAACGGTGACAACACCGACAACCGACTCGAGAATCTTCGAGTCCTTTGCCCCAACTGCCACGCCTTGCAGCCGACGCATCGATCATTGAACCGGCGCTCCAAGCGCTTGGTGGCTCCCGTCGGATTCGAACCGACACTTGCAGGATTTTAAGTCCCGTGCCTGCTTCCAGTTGGGCTAGGGAGCCGGGGGGCCAAACCTAGCACGGGGTTCGCCATCAGCCTCGACGTTGCGCGCCCTCACACTCAACGAGGTTGCGCGTTGTCTACAGGCAAGCCCATCGCGCGGCGGCACTCGTTCCACGCCGCGGTGTTGCCGATGTAGCCCGGGTGAAGCGACCGCTCGCAGCGCAGGCGCGGTTCCTCGTCGGTGCGGCGTAGCCGACCGGGCTTGTCGTCGGAGAAGTTGCCGAGGCCGCAGCGCGGATCGCCCTCGCGGTGCCAGTCCGCGCACGCCTGCGCGGTGACGTGGGCGGAGCTACCTGCCGGCGCTCCGAAGTTCGGTGGTGGGAAGCCGCCCGGGGGCGGGACCGGCTGTCGACCCTGGCCACCGGGATGGTTACCGAGGTAGCTCGGATAGAGCCGGCGCTCCGCGGTCGGCGTCCGGCACCCGGCGCTCTGCGCGTTGCCGAGGTAGCTCGGATAGAGGTGGCGATCGCAGGTCCCTGCGGCGGCTGGCGGCGGCGGCTGTGCGATGCGCGAGTTGCCGAGGTAGTTCGCGTAGAGACGACGGTCGCCGCTGTCGACCCACGAGGTCGACGCGATGGTGCCGCGCTTGACCAGCGTGCTCGCGAGGTTCGTGGTGAACGCGCGCTCCTCTTCGCCGCGCCTGGCATCGGCGATGAATTCGCGCACGGCGTGCACGCAGGGCTCCTTGACGGCAAGCGGACGCTCGTCTTCGAGTGCCTGCGCGATGTAGCTGCGGAGGAGCTTGCGCTCGAGCTTGGCGAACAGCGCCGGCGATCGGAACTTGTCGACCGCCGAGACCTCGCCACGATAGGCGACCGCATAGCCGATCATGCGATCGCGTTGCGGGATGGCCGCGAGTGCCTTGTCGAATTCGCGCTCGAGGTTGCGCGCATCCTCGGCCTGGCGCATCGCGAGCGTCCGGTAGGTGTCGGTGGTGTTGCCCGTGGCGTTCCGTTCGTTGAGCTGCTTGACCTCGCTCCAGACGTCGCTCTGCGTCGCATAGGTGGCGTTGGCGCGCAGCCCATCGTGCGCGAGCGTTTCGGCGGTGGTGAATTCGTCGGTCTTGCCCTCCCAGCGACCGTGCTCGACGCAGCGGACCGGGACGGTTTGCGTGGTGTGCGGCGGGATCACCGTGGTCGCGGCGACGATGCGATCCTGCTTGCCACCGAGGATGACCTCGCCGGCGAGCACGAACACCGGCTTGTCGGAGGCGTTGGCGAACGCCAGCGAATCGACCCGGCCGCCATCGACCTCGCGGACGCGAAGCTCGTGCGTGCGCATCGCCTCGTCGAGCACGAGGACGTCATCACCGGGTGTCGGCTGCGTGGCGACGATCGGGATCAGCGTCAGCGCACCGAACTTGATCGGCGCGAGCAGGGCGCTGTCCTCGTCGAGCGCTTCCTCGTCGAGCACGTAGGTCCGATGGATCTGGGGTGCAGGCACGGGCGGCGACACGGCCCGCGTCAACGCGACCAGATTGCAGATCAAAAGTGTGAGAACGCAAACGAACGTCGAACGCACTGTGGCCTCGCTCGGTCCTCGTCGAGGACCAGAAGGCCGGCACCGGTTGCTACAACCGGGTCAGCGGCGAGGTCATTCCACGAATCTCCGCTGCGCAGATCGTGCATCGCGTGGACGAGGCAGCACGCGCGTCAGCGTGGCGTAGGTGTCGTCGACGTAGCGCGGCAGGCCGCTGCGCCGCACCAGCTCGAAGATCTCGCGAGCATCGAGCTCGCCGGTCGCGAGGATCACGCGGCGCGCGCGGCCCGCGTAATCGCGCGGCAACCACGGGAGACACCAGCCCGCACCGGGATGCTCCGAGCATCAGGGGCTCACGTGATAGACGCGCAAAAGTGCTGCACGCATGGCCGCAGCGTGGCGCCGCTTTCTCTATGCCGGCGTAAGGGTTGTGTATGATCGCGGGCGATGTCGGAGGCGACGGCCCAGCTCGTTTACCGCTGCACGGTCTGCCATGCGGTGTACACGGCGGGCGAGCGCTTCTGTCCGCTCGATGCCGGCCCGATTCGGCCCGAGGACCAGCACGCTGATCCCAGGATCGGCAAGACGATCGACGGCCGCTACTTCATCCGCCGGCTGATCGGCCGCGGCGGGATGGGCGCCGTTTACGAGGCCGATCACGTCGGGCTCGACAAGCGCGTCGCGGTGAAGTTCTTGTCGATCAACAAGACCGATCGCGATGCGCTGGCGCGGTTTCGCCGCGAGGCCAAGATCGCGAGCCGGATCGTCCACGAGCACGTCGTCCACATCTACGACGTCGGCACGGCGGACGCCGACACCGACTTCATCGTCATGGAGTTTCTCGAGGGCAGGGACCTCGCGGTCACCCTGCGCGACAGCGGGCCGATGAACGGTGGGCGCGCGGTGTCGATCCTTCGCAAGGTGTTGCGCGGCCTGCGCGCGATCCATCAGGCCGGCATCGTCCATCGCGACATCAAGCCGGCGAACATCCTGATCTCGTCGCGCGACGACGACCACGACTTCGTCAAGATCATGGACTTCGGCATCAGCAAGCCGATCGTGGGCGAGACGATCACGAACACCGGCGCGATCATCGGCACGCCCGAGTACATGTCTCCCGAGCAGCTGCTCGGCGACGACATCGATCCACGCGCGGACCTCTACGCCGTTGGCATCATGGCCTACCGGATGCTGACCGGGAAGCTGCCGTTCACGTCGGACACGTTCGATCGATCGGCGGCGGCAAACCCGTACGTGCCGGTGCCATCGCTCGCGGCGGCGCGGCCCGAGCTCGACCGCGATCTGGTGATCGCGATCGACAAGGCGACGGCGAAGGACCGCGAGCAGCGGTTCGCCAATGCCCAGGCGTTCCTCGACGCCCTCGAGGGCATCGCCACCCCCTCGCAAGCGGTCGTCAGCCGGGAAGCCACGGCGAAGACGGTGAGCGCGAAGATGGAGGCGTTCGCCGGCGCCGACACCGCGCTCGCCGATGCCACGCCTGCGATCGCGGTGGCTGCGCAGACGCAGGAGACCAACGGCACGCAGCAGGGCTGGTCGCCGCCGACCAGCCCACCGCGCGCCACCACCGGCCCACAGCCGGGCGCCGTGCAAGCGGCAGGCACGTTGCAGCAAGTCGCCGAGCCGCGCGTCGAGCGACCCGCTCCGAGATCGCGCGCGGGTCTGTGGATCGCGCTCGCGCTGATCGTCGTCGGTGGTGCGGTGATCGCGGTGGTGATGATGAACCGCCAACCCGAGCCGCAGAAGGTGGTGCTCGAGGCACCGCAATCGCCGCCCACGACACGCGAGGGCGGGCCGCAAGGCGCGCCGCGACCGTCGGACAAGGACAAGGTGACGGCGGCACTGCAGCGGGCGCGCGACGCCGAGTCGAAGGGCCTCCTCGAGGACGCGCTCACCGCGTATCAGAACGCGTACACGATCGACCCGAGCGCCGAGACCACGTACGCGATCGCGGAGCTCTACGAGCGTCTCGGCAAGAAGGCGGACGCCGTGCGGTTCTTCGAGCGCTACCTGACGAAGGACGCGCCGAACCGCGACGGCGTCACCAAGCGCATCGCTCAGCTGCAAGGCGACGAGGTCGCCACCAAGCCCAAGCCGGCCGTCGCGCCGACGAGGCCGACCGCGGACCGCAACCCGGTCACGGTGCCGAACCGCGACCGCCAGGCCAAGCGCTGCCACTGCCTCCCGCAGGACCGTCGCGACACCGTGTCGATGTGCGCGAAGAAGGGCCCGTCGATGTGTCGCTGCGGGACCGATCGCGGCACCTCGCTGTGTCCGACGCAGGTCACCGCGTGCCCCGAGTGCCCCGATGGCAGCAGGAACTGCTGGACGGGCGCCTGCAAGGATCTCGGCACCGGGTTCGAGTGCTCCGATCCGGCGTTCAACAAGCAGCGCAAGCCGGGCAAGCACGGCGAGGCGTGCCAGGGCTACGAGGTCTACTCGATCGGTCCGCTGCTGACCGGCAAGCTCGATTGCGATCACTGCGATGTCGTGCCCGAGCCGCGCCAGTTCACCGGCAACGAGGGCGACGAGTGCATCGGCTACTACCGGTCGACCGGCGAGAAGCTCAAGGGCTGGCTCAGCTGCGACTAGCGATCACGTGGACGAGCAGCTCGCCCGCGAGATAGCGCGTGCCCTTGGGCGGTGATCGCTTGCCGTGCCGCAGGTACGTGTTGACGACCGCGCCCTCGCGATCGCGCCGCTTGGTCGGCCGCGACGTATCGACGAAGCCGCGGCGCACCACACCGCCGGCGATGTAGATCATCTCGATCACACCGCGCGCATCGCGGGCGACGACGATCGCGATCAGATCCGGGCCGTCGTCGCTCGCCGTGCGCTCGAACACCAGCAGGTCGCCGGGCGACGGCTGCTCGCCGGCGCCGTGCAGGCGATGACTGCGCTCGGCCCACGCGATCAGATCGATCGCGGTGGTGGCGTCGCTCGAAAGGCCGAGCTCGCGCGCCCAGCCGAGCGTGATCGCCATCGCGTCACCCTTCTCGCGATGCCCGACGACATCGTGCAGATCGACCGCGGTGCGCAACCGGCAAGGCGGCAACGCGCAGTGGCGCTCGGGC
>JAEYYY010000340.1 GCA_023430775.1 Pseudomonadota bacterium | reverse complement strand
GACTGGAAGAACGGCAAGTGGGAGTGGACGCCGGGCCACTGGGAAGTCGAGAAGACCGGCTCGGTGTGGCGTCCCAGCAGGTGGGAGAACAAGAACGGTCGCTGGGAGCTGGCGCGCGGTGGCTGGGATGCAGCGCCGCAGTATCCGACGAGCGAGCCGCCTGCTCCGAGAGCCGAGCGGCCCGGCACGCGCCGTGGCTTCGTCTGGGATCCGGGTCAGTGGGACTGGAAGAATGGGAAGTGGGAGTGGACGCCGGGTCACTGGGAAGCCGAGAAGACCGGCTCGGTGTGGCGACCCAGCCGATGGGAGAACAAGAACGGTCGCTGGGAGCTGGCGCGCGGTGGCTGGGATGCAGCACCGCAATATCCGACGAGCGCTCCGCCCGCGCCGAAGGCCGAGCGCGCCGGCGTGCGCCGCGGGTTCGTCTGGGATCCCGGTCAGTGGGAGTGGAAGGGCGGCAAGTGGGAATGGACGCCCGGTCACTGGGAGCCCGAGAAGGTCGGCTCGACGTGGCGCCCCAGCCGGTGGGAGAACAAGAACGGTCGCTGGGAATTCACCCGCGGTGGCTGGGATGTCGTCGCGACGGTCTCGCAATATCCGACGAGCGCGCCGCCGGCGGTCAAGGTCGAGCGGCCTGGCACGCGCCGCGGGTTCGTCTGGGATCCGGGTCAGTGGGAGTGGAAGGGCGGCAAGTGGGAATGGACGCCCGGTCACTGGGAAGCCGAGAAGGTCGGCTCGACGTGGCGTCCCAGCCGGTGGGAGAACAAGAACGGTCGCTGGGAATTCACCCGTGGTGGCTGGGATGTCGTCGCCACGGTGTCGCTCCATCCGACGAGCCCGCCGCCGGCACCGCGCGCCGAGCGTCCCGCCGCTCGCAACGGCTACGTCTGGCTGAGCGGCCGCTGGGCGTGGCAGAACGGCAAGTGGGAGTGGCAGGAAGGTCGCTGGGAGAAGGAGCGCGTCAACCAGCGCTGGCGTGAAGGCCGCTGGGAGAATCGCGGCGGCAAGTGGGAGTTCGTCGACGGTGCGTGGGAGAACGCGCCGGCGGGCTATCAGCCGCGGCCGTCGCAGCCGACGCAGCCGAAGCCGTACGCGCCCGCGCCGTCGAAGAAGTACTGAGGTCGTGACTGGCGCCGCCGCGTGATCTCGCGATCGCGCGGCGCGCGTCGTGTCACCAGCGGCGACGGAAGATCGGCAGCCGCACCTCGACGCCGCGCTCGCCGCGATACGACGCCGGCACCATCTCCATCTCGGGGAGCTCGAGCTTGAGCGAGCGACCGCGGAACGACAGATCGATCTTGGTGTTGATCCGCGCGAGGCCATCGGTGAACTGGACGTCGGAGGCGAGCCGGAACGACAGCATCTGATCGTCGCCGCCGCCGAGCCGCGCCTGCATGCGGCGGCGGCGAGCATCGAACGTCAATCCGATCATGTCGGCGCTGAGCACCGACGCGTGATAGCCGAGCGTGTTGCCGAGCTCGGTGAGCTGATCCTGGATCTGCTGCGACAGCGTCAGCCGGTGACCATCGGGGACCTGCGGCCACAGCCGCTCGTACAGGCCCTTGTCCTGGTAGTAGTCGGCCGCCACAGGTGAGCTCGCGAGCAAGATCGCGAGCGCGCATCCCATCCGTCGCACGGGTTCATCGTCGCGCGATCGAATTCACTGTTCTGTGAGCGGGCCTACCAACACCGTGCTAAACGGCTGGACATGAAGTCGTCCCTGCTGCTGTTGCTGCTCGCCCTCGGAGCGGCGTGCAAGAGCGATCCCGCATCCACGCCCGTCACCGAGACGACCAAGCGTCCCGCGGTCGCCGAGCCCACGGCAAAGCCGACCACCGACCAGGCGGATCCGTGGGCAGCGAAGCCGGCGGCGCCCGTCGACACGCTGAAGCGCGTGATGCTGTGGTCGATCACGAAGGACGGCAAGACCAGCTACGCCTTCGGCACCATGCACATCGGCATCGATCCCGAGCGGCTGCCGAAGTCGGTGTGGGACAAGGTCGAGAGCAGCAGCTCGTTCGCGATGGAGACCGATGCCAGCAACGCGAAGCTGCTGAACCTCGGCGCGCGCACCTCGGGATCGCTGCGCGAGGATCTCGGCCCGGACTACTGGGAGAAGCTGGCCAAGCTCGTCGAGCCCGCGATGCTGGCGGGCATCGACAAGAAGAAGCCGGTGATCGCGGCGGTGTTCCTGTCGATGCGCGGGCTGCCGATGACGGGCGGCGGCATGGACACCGCGCTGCTCGCGCGGGCGCAGACCGCCGGCAAGCCGATCGTCTACCTCGAGCCGGCCTCCAAGCAGGCCGAGCTGCTCGAGCGCCACATGGACGTCAAGGCGCTGAAGTTGATGATCGATACCGCCGACAAGAGCCTGGATCTGACCAAGCAGATGGTCGCCGCCTACACCGCCGGAGATGACGTCAAGCTGGTGTCCCTCAACGAGGGGCAGCGCGGCGAGGCCCTGGCGCACGGCTACACGGAGGCCGAGTACGACAAGCAGAGCGCCGACATGCTGTGGGACCGTAACGCCTCGTGGATCCCGGCGATCGAGCAGATGCACGCCAAGGGCGGCGGGTTCGTCGCGGTGGGCGCCCTGCACCTGGTCGGCAAGAAGAGCGTCCTCGAGATGCTCGCGAACAAGGGCTACAAGATCGAGCGCGTCGAGCTGTAACGCGACCTGGGCGGACCCGCCTCGTCCGTCAAGAGTGATGGCGTTCGCGCCACCGAGGGGTCAAAGTTTCGGGCAACGCGACTTGTCCTCGGGTGTCGAATACATCGACCTCGTCACGCGTTTTGCGGTCGGAGCTTAGGAGGCAAACCATGCGCGCGCTCATCTTCCTCGCAGTCGGAGCTTCACTGGTCGGTTGTCTCGACTCCAAGACGGAGAAGCCAGCTCCCACACCCGAGCCGACCGCCGAGCGGCCGCGGCGTGCTCCCGAGAAGCCGACCCCGAAGCCCGAGGTTGCGGCGAAGGTCGATCTGTCGCTCGCCAACGGCTTCGAGATGCGGCGCCCGATCGTCGATGGTCGGCTGACGCTGATCCCGATCATCGCGACGCAGCCGACCTCGTCGGAGAGGTTCATCACGCTGCACGACGGCATGGCGAAGGGCCTGGTCGCGGTGCGCGAGATGGGCGGCATCGACGAGTGGCAGGTCGATACCGTGCGCGTCACCAACCGGTCGCGCGAGACGCTGGTGATCCTCGAAGGCGAGCTGATCGAAGACGCGATGCAGGATCGCGTGACCGCCGAGGCGGTGACGATCCTCGCCGGCAAGACGCAGACGATCCAGGTGCGCTGCGTCGAGGAAGACCGCGATCATGGCGGCACCCGGTTCAACCCGGGCAACGCGATCGCCGAGCTCGGGCTGCGCCGCACCGTCGTGCACTCGTCGCAGGACGCGGTGTGGACCAAGGTCAAGCAGATCAACGCGCGCGACAGCATCCGCACCAGCACCAACACGTACCGCCTCGCCGCGCACGGCCAGCTCAAGGGCGATGGCGCCGAGCGCCGCGATCACCTGATCGAGCAGCTGTCGCTCCTCGAGGAGCGGCCGAACATCGTCGGCCTGGCGGTCGCGATCGACGGTCAGGTCGTCGCGATCGATCGGCTCGCCACGCCGGAGCTCTACCGCCAGCTCGAGGGCAAGCTGATCGCCTCGTACCTGCCGGCGACCTCGGGCCCGCCGACCGAGGGCAAGCGCGTCGCGCCGGATGACGTTCGCAAGCTGACCACGCAGACCACCGGGTCGCAGACCACGGCGTCGCTGTCGGTCATGCGCCCGCTCTGATCAGCAGCTGGTCCGCGGCGGCGAGCACCGCGCGTGGAATCTCGTGCCCGCCGATGAAGGGCACCCACTCGACGAGCGCGCCGGCCTCGGTCAACCGATCGCGCAGCACCTCGGCGATGCTGTAGGGCAGCAGCATGTCGCTCCTGCCGTGCGACTGGACGATCGGCACGCCCGCCAGCGACGCCATGCGCGGCGCCCACTCCGACTCGGCGAGCAGCGTGCCCGACATCAGGAGCAGCGCGGCGGGCTTGGTGTCGCGGTGCAAGGCAAGGTCGAGCGACAGCATCGCGCCCTGCGAGAAGCCACCGAGCACGAGCTTGCCGGCGGGGATCGAGAACCGCGCCATCAACTGATCGAGGAAGCGCGACATCTGCTCGCGCACCTGCGGCAGTCCGTCGGGGATCTCCGATCGCCGATCGCGCGGCGTGCCGGCCGCCAGCTCGCGCTCGAGCTTCGCGAGATCGAGCAGCCACCATGCGCGCGAATCGCCGTACCCACCGAGCTCGAGCGGCGCGGCGGGAAACACGAAGCGCACGCCAGGTGCCGACAGCTCGCCGGCGAGCGGCACCAGGTCATCACCCGGTGCACCGAAGCCGTGCAGCAGCACGCAGGTCACGGAGGGCTCGGCCGGGCCGAGGATCCGCGTGGTCAGGCCGGCGATCTCGAGCTTCTGGGTCGGCACGCGCCGACAGTACGTCAGCCGCCGAAACAGATCACGGTGAAGCCGGTCGCGCCGTCACCCGAGCACTGCGTGCCGCACGGATCGTTCGCCAGGCACGTGCAATCCGAGGCCGCCGTACAGCCGACGGGCAGCGGCTCGCACGAGAACGAGTCGGGCTCGCCGCCGATATCCGAGCCGACGCGACGACAGAATTCGGTGGCGATCTCGCACTGCCGCGCGCCGCAGCTGAAGAAGCCGGCCTCCGTCGGACAGCCACCGAACGAGTTGATGTCGGCGCCGACCGCCTGACCATCGCACGCGTTCGAGTGGACGACGCCATCGCAGCCGCACACGGGATCGAACCTGTCGTCGCAGGCGATCGGACGCGGCTTGCAGATGCCGGTGTCGTCGGTGCCACCGCAGTCGTCGCGCGGGAAGTCGCACCACTCGTCGGCGGGGCACTGCGTCCCGGCGAAGCCGCCGCACACCGTGCCGCTGCCGCCGTCCGGGTCGAACACGCCGCCGCCCTTGCCGTGCTCGCACGCCACGAGGGCGAGCGTGAGACCGATGAGCCACTTCATGAGGTGGGCTTCATCCAACCATCGTGCCGGATCCGACGCGAGCGATTCCGTCGCGATGGCGCTCGCCCGCCTCAGAAAGTCGTCATCACCCAACCGATGGCGCGACGCGGACGGGTTGTCGCTTTTTTGCTACGGCCGGTGTTGTCCGGGGTAGGTGATTGCGAGTCCGCTTCTCGGACGCGTTACGATAGTTCGATGGGCCTGGGGAGGCTGCGCGAGCCGTGACGCGACCCGTGCGAACCACGAGCTCGGGGTTGCGACCGATCTCGATCGGCTCGGGCCGGCAGTTCCTGGCGGCATTCGCACGCAGCCACGCGATCGCCGACGCCGGCGAGCGACGGCGCGTGGTGCGCCAGGGGCTGGCGATGCTGGCGCAGATCGCCGAGCGCGAGCCCGCGCCACTCGAGGGCATCGCGGTGGCGGAGCTGCTGCTCGGCGTGCGGAAGGCGCTCGCCGACGGCATGCTCGGCGACCTCGAGTGGCTGTCGCCGGCAGCGGGTGCGCTCGCGCTGTTCGAGCTGGCGCAGGCGCTGCCGCCGGGACCGGAGCGGCGCGAGCTCGGGCGCCGCGTGCTGGAGAGATTGCGCGATGCCGATCGCGAGACGTTCGTGCGGCTGGTGATCGCGCTCGCGCGATCGTCGCCGAAGCTGCTGGCCTCCGACGGCTTGCGGGCGCGCGCGGAGGTGGTGCTGAGCTCGCCGCTTCACTCGCAGACGCCGGGTGCCGGCGAGCTCGCGCTCGGCATGCTCGCGCAACCGGTGCTGGCGCAGAGCTGGATCGAGGTGCCGGCGACCGGGTCGCTGCCCGGGCGGCGGCTGGCCGGGCGGATCCTCGCGCACGCGGCACGCGAGGCGGTGAAGCGTCACGATGCCGGCGATCGCGGCGGCGTCTCGGTGCTGGCCAGACCGGGGACGCGGACCGCGCTCGCGCGGCTGTTGCGCGATCGCGAGACGCTGGTGTGGCGGTTCGCGTGCATCGCGCGCGGGCTGCTCGCGCACGTCGACTCCGAGCTCGCGGATCAGATCGATCGCGAGCTGCGCGACACCGCGACGTCGACGGAGCTGCGGCGAGCGGCCGGCTCCGCGGCGGCGGCGCTCGAGCGCGGCGGTGCGGCGCTGCGGTGGGTCGACGTGATCGTCGAGCGCGCGGCACGCGAACCGGGCGTCGCGCGCGGCGCGATCCTCGGACTCGCCGGGCTGGCGACCACTCGGCCGGAAGAAGCCGATGCGCTGGCGTGCGAGCTCGTCGAGCGCGCGCCGTTCGAGGCCGCCGAAGCGCTCGCCGAGCTGCGGCTCGAGGAGGGCCCTGCCCTGCTCCCGCGGGCGACGGGCGTCGCGCATCACTGGACACGCAGGCAGCTCGCGGCCGAGGCCGCGCAGGGCGATGATGGTCGGCTCGGCCTGCTGCGCTCGCTCGACGGCGAGCTCGGCGGCTCGGGTGGCGAGACGATCGCGCACCAGCTCGCCGCCGCGCGCGCCGCGCGCGATGCCGGCGAGATCGTCGGCGCGCTCAAGCACGCGCGACAAGCGGTCGACGAGATCGCCGCGTCGGCCGACTGGCTGCAGCGCTCCGATGATGGCGATCCGATCGATCGCCGCCACTCGATGCGCCTGCTGCGCGAGCTCGATCGCGAGCTGTTCGCCGACAACACGCTCGCCGCCGTGCTCGCGCTCGCCCCCGAGACCGATCCGACGCCGGCGGCGTTCGCCGCCGCGCTCGCCAGCATGGAGCAATCACTGCTCGCCCGCGAGGCGCGCCCCGAGGCCGGCGCCGTCGAGCACGGTGGCCTGCGGATCGCTCGTTTGCGCGCGCTCGTGCGGTTGCTCGATGG
>JAEYYY010000317.1 GCA_023430775.1 Pseudomonadota bacterium | reverse complement strand
TACAACAAGACTGTTGAGGAGGATATCCATTATGCGTAATTTTGTCATCACCGTGAACGGTGCTCAGTATCAGGTTGCTGTTGAAGAAGTCGCCGCGGGCGCCGCTCCGGTCGCCGCCGCGCCGGCTCCGCGTCCCGCAACGCCGACGCCGCCGCCGAAGCAAGACTCGATCGATCTGATCCGCAAGCGCACCGACACGCCGAACCTGTCCGCGGTCAACGCACCCGCCGTCGCCGCCGATTACGCCAGCGCGGCGTCGGGCGTGATCGATGCGCCGACCCCGCCGGTGCCGTCCACCAAGGCGCGCGTCAAGTCGCCCACCGGTCCGGCGCCGCGTGGCAAGCGGCCGACCGCCGAGCCAGGCATCTCGCAATCGTGGTTCGACGAGGGCGATCGCGAATCGGAAGCGGCCGAGCCGCGCCGCAAGCGGTCGTACGCCGGCTCGGAACCCGATGATGTCGAGCCGCGTCGCAAGAAGCGCGCGTCGATGTCGGCCAGCTCGACCGACTCGATCTACGACGAGGTGCCGCGCGGCAAGAGCAAGATGGGGATCGTCGCCGCGGTCGGCGTGGTCGCCGTGCTCGGTGGCGTCGCGTTCGCGCTGTCGCGAGGTGGTGACGAGTCGACGACGAAGCCGCCCGAGCCGATCCAGCCGGCACTGCTCACCCCCGATGCGGGCCCGAGCACGATCATCCAGGAGACCCCGGATGCCGCACCGGCTGTCGAAGCCGATGCGCAGGTGGCCTCGACGACCACGACGAAGCCGCCGCCGCCTCGTACCGGCGGCTCCTCCGGCAGCACGCGGCCGACGAATCCGACGAACCGGCCGGATCCGGCGGGACCGATCGATCCGGGCGCGTTCGTGCTCGGTGGTCGCCCCGATCCGACGCCGAATCCCGGCACCGGGAGCGGCAGCGCGACGACGGTCGTGATCATCCCGGGTCCCAACCCCAACCCGAACCCCGGCACCGGCTCGGGCGGAACCACCATCGGACCGTCGCCCAACCCGGGCACCGGCTCGGGCTCCGGCCTCGACAGCGGTCCGCAGGATCCCTACGGCGGTGGCGACGAGCCGAAGCCGGCGGGCACTGCCGACGAATTCGCCACCCAGGGTCAGCAGCAGCTCAACGCAGGCGATGCCACCAACGCCGCGGTGAACTTCAAGAAGGCGCTCGAGCTCGATCCGAACAACGCGACGGCGACGATCGGCATGGGCGACATCGCGATGCGCCAGGGCCTGTGGGGCGCCGCGATCGCGCACCTGACGAAGGCCTCGAAGCTGGCGCCGAAGAACGCCTACGTGTTCACGCTGCTCGGTGAAGCGCACCTGCGCACCAGCTCGAACAAGGAAGCCGCGGCGAACTTCAAGAAGGCGCTGCAGATCGATCCGAACAACGCGCGCGCCCGCGACGGCTACAACGAAGCGTCGTCCAAGGTCCCGCCGACGCCCGACACCGAAGAGTAACCGGCGCTCACGGGCACCGCGCGGCCGCGACCTCGCGAGAGAGTTGCTCCACGAGCGGCTTGGAGCCCGACTGATAGCTGCCGAATACCAGGCTCTCGAAGCGTGGGCTGTGGACGTCACCGAGCTCGACGAAGAACAAGTCCATCACGCGAGGCATGACGTTCATGTTCACGGTGATCTGAAAGCACTGCACCCGCGAACCGCTGTTCCCGCACCTCATGGGTTCTCGAGATGGGTCGATCAATCGGCTGTTGGTATCGTGTGCGACCCGCAGGGCCTCGTTCGCGCAGACGGTGCGAAACGTTCCTCGGTCGAGATCCAGGATGACGACGGGACCTGTCGTCAGCTGTGGAAGCTGAGCGCTCCGTACTCTTGTCACGACAGCGTCCAGCGCCGGATCGGGGTGCGGAGAAGGCGAAGTAGAAGGCGAACTGTGAGGAGCCGGACCGCCGGGCGCGAGCGCTCCGAGATCGAGGCCTTCCGACGAGCCATTCGCGGGCGCGGTGTTCGGTTGTGGAGTCGAGCCAGTTGCATCCGCGGTGTTCGGTCGCCGCGTCGAACGCGGCGTGTCTCGCCAACAGCCCACCGCAGCCACCCCGGCCATCAAGACGCCCGCAATGTGGCTGCGACGCACTCGTCGAGTGTACAGGAGCGCTTCGGCGGTTAAGCTGCCCATGTGAGCTGCGAGCCGCCGCGCAAGGTGCGCATCGTGCGCTGCCCCGAGTGCGGCTCCACGGATGCCGGCTCCGACGAGTCGCGCTCGTTCATCGACCTGACGTACATGCAGTGCGGTGAGTGCGGGTACGGCGACCTGGTCGACACCTGGCAGATCCAGTTCGACTGGAACGTCGAGACCGAGCTCGTCGGCGATGAGCTACCCGAGTACGTCGAGCCACTCGCGCCCGGCGCGGACATCGCGTCGTCGATCTCGCGTGCTCGCGAAGCCAAGGAGCGCTCGGAGTGACGAACGCGCTCGACCATCACGAGCCGAACGTGATCTTGTCCCACGGGACGCGACGGAACCAGACGTAGCCGATGCCCGCGCCACCGAGCGCCCAGATCAGCATCGACACCATCGCGATGTTGCGGCGCTCGGACTTCTTCTTCGCCAGCTGTTCCTCGCGAAACGCGTCGAGCTGCGCGAACGGGATCGGCGCTGCGGCGCTGGTGGCGGCCTGGTGCTGGACGGTGGCGACGTGCTCGTCGATCTTCGCGAACGCCGAGTCCTCGCGACACGATTGCACGCAGCTCGCCGGGATGAAGCCGAGCACGACCGACGCGAGCACACCGGCGGCGAACCGCCAGCGCGGCGCCTCGTCATCACCGGTCGAGGGCAGGCGGACGCCGGCGCTGCGTTCGGGCGACAGCGACGGATGCTTCGGGCGCAGCAGCGGGCTCGAGGCGGGTTGCGCGACCGCGACCGGCACACCCGGCGGCGGCGTTCGCTTGCGCTCGCGATGGGCGATCTCGTCGGCGGCGAGCTCGACCTTGAAGTCATCGCGCTGCGCTTCCGGCGGTGCGAACAGATCGACCGGATCGTTGGACGGCTTGGCTTGCGGCACCGCCGGCTTGGTCGCGGGGCCGATCGACGCCGGCAGCACCGGACTGGTCTCGACCTGCATCGCATCGCCACCGTCGAGCGCACCGACCGACATGTCCTTGTCGAACGCGGAGAGCTCGGGGACCGGCGTGTCCTCGTGAAACGCTGCGGCGAGCCCACTGGCGTATGGCTGGTTCGCGGGCGGCAGCGATGCACCGGAGCGCGGCGGTAGCGCTGCCGGCGTGGCCGGGTTACCAGGCGCGGGCGGCAACGACGAGCCCGGTTGCGGGCGGGGCGCAGTGGCCGGCGGGAGAGCAGCGCCGGGTTGCGGGCGCGGTTCGTTCGCCGGCGGCAGCGACGAGCCCGGAGAGCGCTGCGGCAACGACGATGCGCTCTCGCGCTTCAGCGAGTACGGCGCGCGCGATTCGTTGCGCTCGCGCGGCGGCACCAGCGCGGGATGCGGTGGCGGCTTCGTGGTGGGAGCGGGACGCGGCGGCGGCAGCGTGGAGGCACCACGCGCTTCGACCAGCGCGACGCGCGCGCCGACGGCTTCGAGGTCGTTGACGTAGGTCTGCGCGGTGTACTCGTCGACGTTCGCCTTGACGCGAAACCGACCCTTCGCCATCCGGCTCGCGAGCTCGGCGGCGGGTAGGCCGTAACGCTGCGCCATCACCTCGGCGAGGCGCTGGAGCGCCTGCGGTGATGGATCGGTCGCACCTTCGACGTAGACGTCGAACAACGCCATGCGTGGCTCCATCATCGCACACAAGGGAGGGAGATCTCTCTTTGAGCGAGAACTTGCCCAGGCAGATCCGCGGCGCCTAGGGTGAAACATGCTCCTCGGCAAGGCTCGACCGAAGCTCGCGCTTTCGTTCTCGACCCGTCGAATCCGTCTCGGCGTCGCCCACAACGGCACGCCGTCGGCGTGGGCCGCGCCCGTCAAGGACGTGCAGGTGGAGCGCACCAAGCCGCACAAGAAGCGCCGGTGATCGGGTGATCGCGTAGCCCGCGGGGCGGCGGCCGCTACTGCGGAAAACACGCAGCGAAGCCGGCACACGAAGGGGTGGTCGCGATCAGGCAGAGGTTGCCGTCGATCGCGAGCAGGCAATCCTCGAACGATCCGATCGTGTCGGTGCACGTCAGGTCGGCGAGCGTGTCGACGCAGTTCGCGACCGACCTGGTGGTCAGCGTCCTGCCGTCGTCGCAGTCGTGACTGTGGCCGACACCGCCCTCGAGATCGATCGCCCAGTCGCAGAATTTCTGGACGTCGGGTGACTCGAGATCCGCGACCGGGATCGAAGGATCGACACCCGAGCGCGCCGGTTCCTCGCCGCACGCCATCGCGAGCATCGCGAGGAGAGCCAGACGATCAGTCATCGTCGTCGTCGTCGACAGGCTCGCCGCGAGCGCGCTTCTCGCGACGGCGCTGGCGCTCCTTCTCGTCCTCGATCGCTTCCTGCTCGCGCAGGATCTTGTCCTTGGCCTCGCGCTTGAGCGTGACGCGCCACGCGAGGAGGATCGAGAAGTTGTAGAGAAGGATCATCGGCGCCGCCATCATGATCTGCGAGACCACGTCGGGCGACGGCGTCAGGATCGCGCCGATGATGAACGCGATCACGACGAACCAGCGATTGAACTTCCACAGCCCGCGGTGGGTGACGAGGCCCACCATCGAGAGGAACAGGATCAGCAGCGGCAGCTCGAAGACCGCGCCGAACGCGAGCATCATGTCGCGCGTCAGGTCGAGGTAGCCCTGCATCGCGATCATCGCGTGCTGCTCCTTGTCCGAGTACGAGAGCAGGAACTCGTAGAGCTGCGGCAGCACGAAGTAGTAGCAAAACAGCGCGCCACCGATGAAGAACACGGCGGAGAAGCCGGCGAACGCGACGGTGATCCGGCGCTCGCGCTTGTAGAGCCCGGGCGCGATGAACTTCCACAGCTGATAGAAGATGAACGGCGACGCCACGAAGATGCCCGCCCACAGCGCGATCGACATGCCGACCCAGAACGGCTCGGTCAGCGTGGTGTAGACGACGCGGAAATCGCCGAGCTTCGAGGTGTCCCACGCACCGCGCATCGGCTGCTCGAGCCAGACGAAGATGTCCTCGTTGAAGATGAAGCAGATGACGAACGCCGCGACGAAGAACAGCGCCGCATTGCGCACGCGGTCGCGGAGCTCGCGCAGGTGCGAGAGAAACGGCATCCGCGAGCCTTCGAGCTCCGACGGATCTTTCTCTTCGACTTCTTCGTCTCGCTGCTTCGCGGTCGCCACTTACGAGCCCTTCGCGACCGTTCCAGAGGCAGGCTTGATCAGCGATGCGAGCTCGGCATTCTCTTCATCGCTCGGTGCCGGACCGTCGGTCTGACCCGCGACATCCGGCAGCGTGACCTTGGGGAGTGCGGGTTCGGCGGCGGTCTCGAGCGGGCTCGGAATCACCCGGGCATTGTTTCCGGCTCCCACGAGGTCGCCGGAGGCTGGAGCGGGAAGCGCGGCCTGCTCGGGGCCGCCTTCGGCAGCCGCGGCGTGCGCGGCATCCTTGGCGGGATCCTGGATGGTGTTGGCGGTGTCGACGGCGGGCTCGATCGCCTTCTTGGGCACCGGCGGCGGCCGGCGAACCGGAATCTCGTCACCGCGCAGCGCGCTCTTGAGGTCCTTGATCGCGCCGCCGATCGTCTCGTCGGACTCGATCTGGTTCTGGAGGGCGCGCGACTGCTTCTTGATGTCGCGAATTCCCTTGGAGATCGTCTTCGCTGCACCGGGCAGCTTGTCGGGTCCCAGGAACAGCAATGCGACGATCAAGATCACGATGATCTCGCTGCCGCCCATGCCGAACATGCGCTGGCAGCATACCACCCGGACTCACCCGGCACAGGGCGGAACACCCCCTCGATCCGTGTTCGGGCCCGCGCGTGGACCGTCGAAATCGCGTCGCTCGGAGCCTCAGAACTCGCGTGCGGAGCGGCCGAAGTCCGTGGGTGAGGTGCCCGGTTGTCCGGATACTTCCGTCGGAGCAGAGCCCTCGCGGTACCACAGCGTCAGGCCGGGCGCTCCGGGTGCGGCGAGCAGGCCGGTCTCGCGGTCGATCGTCGCACGGACCATCCCCGGAGGCGGTGCGCCGGGGAGGGCCACGCTCGGCCGGGAGCCCTCGGCGGCACGCACGGCGCGCATCCACAGCGGGAGCGCGGCGTGGGCACCGTCGCCCTCGTGGCCGAGCTTGGTGGCCGGATCGTCGAAGCCGAGCCACACCGCGGCGAGCATGCGGCCGGTGAAGCCGACGAACCAGGCATCGGTGTTGTCGTTGGTCGTGCCGGTCTTGCCCGCGGTCGGCCGGCCGAGGCCCGCGGCGGCGGCTGCCGTACCGCGCGAGGTCACGGCGGCCATCATGTCGGTGAGCTGGAAGGCGTACGCCTCCTCGACGCGGCGCCCACCGTCGGCTCCGATCCGCACGTCGGGGTCCTCACCGGCGGTGGCCGCGAACCGGTCGAAGCGGCGCTCGGCGTCGAGGTTCGGATCCTCGGGGACCGCGGCGTCGAACAGCGTCTGATCGCCGCGCCGCACGCGCACGGCAAACCGCGGCGCGATCGACCAGCCGCGCCGGGCGATCGTCGCGTACGCCCGCGCCAGCTCGATCGGCTTCACGCACGAAGCTCCGAGCGCCATCGGCCGCAGCTCGGCGACGGCGCTGGTGATGCCGAGCCGGCGCGCGAACTGGATGACGCGCGGGATGCCGACGCGATCGAGCACGTCGATCGCGGGCGCGTTGAGCGAGGCCGCGAACGCATCCTGCGCGAGCACGACGCCGCGGAACTTGTTCCCCGATTTCGGCTTCCAGTGAACGTTGGTGGCCTCGTCGTAGTCGGCGATCGGAGCATCGCGCAGCGCGGTGCCCGGTGCGATCGCGCCGCTCTCGAGGGCGGCGCCGTAGACCATCGGCTTCCACGCCGAGCCGGGCTGCCGGCAGCTCTGCAGCATCCGATCGAAGCGATCGGGATCCCAGTCGCGGCCACCGACGAGCGCCTCGACGTAGCCGGTCTTGTGATCCCACACCAGCGACGCGACCTGCGGCGTCTTGCCCTGCTGGCTCCAGCGCTCAGCCTGGTTGACCGCCTCGGCCTGTAGCTGCGTGCCGAGCGCGGGCAGGGCCGCCGTCTCGACGACGAGCCCGCCGCGCGCGAATTCGTTCGGCAGCGCGCCGGCGAGCAGGCCGCGCACCTGCTCGGTGTACCAGGGCACGCGGATCCCGTAGCGCTGCAACGGTCGCTGCAGCTCGATCGGCGTCGCCACCGCCTTCGCGCGCGTCGCCTCGTCGATCATGCTCGCGCGCGCCATCCGGGCGAGGATCTCGTCGCGCCGCGCCTTCGCCTGCTCGGGACGCTTGTACGGATCGAGCCGCGCCGGCGCCTGGATCAAGCCGGCGAGCATCGCGGCCTGCGGCAGCTCGAGCTCGTGGAGCTCGCGATCGAAGTACTGCCGCGCTCCGGCGGCCATGCCGTACGCGCCCTGGCCGAGGAACACGAGGCCGAGATAGCTCTCGAGCACGTCGCGCTTGCTGTAGGCGCGCTCGATCCGCCGCGCGAGCAGCACCTCGCGAACCTTGCGGCGCGCGCTGCGCTCGGTCCCGATCTCCTCGGGCAGCAGATTGCGCGCGAGCTGCTGCGTGATCGTCGATGCGCCCTCGACGACGCGGCCCGCCTTGTAGTTCGCGTACGCGGCGCGCGCGATCGCGTAGTAGTCGGCGCCCTTGTGCTCCCAGAACCGCACGTCCTCGGCGGCGAGCACCGCCTGCACGACGACCTGCGGATACTCGTCGAGTGGCATTAGCGTGCGATGCCCCACCACCTTGCCGTCCTGAAACGGCAGCTCCGCCAGGATCGAGCCGTCGGCGGCGTAGATCCGCGTGGTCTGTGGCGCCGCCGCGCGCCACGTCGCCAGTTCGGGCACCTCCGGCAGGTCCTCCGCGTAGCTGCGCAGCTTCGAGGTGACGATCCAGCCGACGACGATCGGAACCGCGATCACCACCCAGGTG
>JAEYYY010000313.1 GCA_023430775.1 Pseudomonadota bacterium | reverse complement strand
CGCTTGAACCACTCGATCTGAGCGCTCGCCAGCGTGGGGAGCGAGCACGACGCGTTCGGCGGGGTCGGCTTCGCGATCGTGATGCGGTTGCCGTCGCGCACCGGGAACTGCAGGCCGATCACCTCGTTGAGGTCGGCGAGGCCGTGTGCGGCGAACACGCGATCGATCGCGCACTTGTTCGGCGTGCCGTTGTCGAGGTTGCCGTCATCGTCGTCGGCGAGCAGCGCCTCGGCGTACGACGACGGAACGTCGGACGCGCGCTGCACCGTGGCGTAGAAGATCTCGAGGAACTTGTCGTAGCCGGCCTCGGTGCCGAGGCTCTCCTCGAGGGCGACCTTGAGGTCCCACATCGTGCCGCCGTAGATCTCGCCGTCGTCGTGGGCCTCGCCGGTGGTGTGGACGCCCCACACCTTGTCGGTCGCCGGGTTGAGCTGGCGCAGCGGGCTGTTGCTCATGAAGAAGCCGCGGCCCATGCCCGAGTCGTGGGTCATCGCCATCGCGAGCGTGTCGCCGATGCCCTCGGAGAGCGCACCGTCGAAGTCGCCGACGCCGTTGATGATCGAGTTGGCGTGCAGCGAGTGCCCGAACTCGTGATAGACGACGTCCGACAGCCGGCCCGTGTTCTCGCAGCCCTGGCCGCGACGGAAGAAGTGGATGTCGTCGCCCGTCGAGTAGGCGTTGCACGACGAGTTCTCGTTCACCGCGACCGCGAGCGTGGCGTTGAGCCAGCCGAGGTTCGGGTTGAGGCGCTCGCGCACGAACGTCTTCGCCTGGTTCGCGTAGACGTACGAGCTGATCTGCGCGTCCTCGAACTCCTCGGTCGCGAGGCTCCAGTTGAACTGACCGCCGGCGGCCAGGCTCACCATCTCGGTGACGCGAGGCGAGCCGCCGCGGTTGATCACCGACACGAACTGACCGGCCGGCGTGAGCTGGACGTTGACGCCCGTCGTGCCGGTCCACGTGATCGTGCCGTCGGCGGTGGCGGTCACCGTCTCGGCGCCGATCGTGTAGCGCGCGAACGGCGCCGGCTTCGGCGAGCGGGTGCCCGCCGGGTGGCGATCGGGAACGTCGAACAGCACGCGGCCGCTCGCGTAGCGGATGCCCGACTTGCGCGCGATCGGGGCGCCCGATGCGGCATCGACCCAGACGACCCAGGTGCCGGGCTCGCCGACGGAGTCGACCTCGAGCTGCTCCGCGATCCGGTAGTCGATGTTGAGGCCGTTCTTCTTGGGGCGAACGAGCGGGATGATCACCTGCTCGGTGGCGCGATCCTTCGGCGCGACCGTGTAGCCATCCTGCGCGAGCCAGTCGACGGCGGACTGCCGCGACGACGCGACCGACAGCCGCGAGCGCGGCACCGCGACGGCGACGTTCGGCAGCGCGGTGGAGCTCACCATCACCAGGCGATCCGCCTTGAACGCGAAGCCGAGGCCACCACCGAGCACGCGCACGCCGTTCGAGCGCTGCACGAAGCCGACCGTGCGCGTGGTGCCGCTCGGGTTGAGCTCGTTGGCGACCAGCTCGAAGTCCGACGCCGACGCGCCGGGCGCGAGCGTGGCGATGTGCTGGCGGAGGAAGTCACGCGCGGCCTGCTCGGCGATCAGCGGCTGCGCCACCGAGCCGGTGTGCACGATGCCCGAGCTCCACATGCGGAGCGGAACCTCGGTGTCGCGATCCCACTGCGCGGTCCAGCCGGCGAGGCCGTCGGCGGCGAGGCGGTTCGCGAGCGCGCCACCGCGCCGCAGGCTCGACCACTCGACGTTGCGGTGCGTGCGAGCGCCGCGTTCGGCCGCCACGAACGGAGCTTCTGCTCCCTTCGGACGAACCACGGCACCGGTGGGTTGGAACAGGGCGGCTGCCAGCACGGTGGCAACGCCGAAGGTTCGCAAGCGCATCAAACTGCCTCCCATTTGGAGGGCGTATCAAACCCAAAACACTGCCAACCACCAACGCAGCTCGGATGACATCCACCTCCTGACATCGATAGGTCGAGACATCGCGGTCTGCGACGCGGGGTTCTCGAAACCCCGAGGCTAAGTCACCGGACTCGTTAGCGTTGCGCGAGCAGCACGCGCGCGTCGTCGATGTCGCGACGGATCTGCGCGACAAGCGCATCGACGGAAGAAAACTTCGCCTCGTCCCGTAGCCGCCCCACGAAGGTGGTTCGAACCCGGCGATCGTAGAGATCCCCATCCCAGTCGAGGACGTGGACCTCGAGGACCAGCCCGCCCTGCTCCACGAAGGTCGGGTTGCGGCCGAGGCTCGCGACCGCCGGTAGCGGTGCCTCGCCGTCCGGCGTCAGCGTGACCGCATAGATCCCGGGCGACACCAGCAGGTCGCTGGTCGGGGCGATGTTCGCGGTGGGCACGCCGATCGCGCGGCCGCGCTTGGCCCCGTGAACCACCGTGCCGTCGACATCCCAGGCGCGCCCCAGCAAGCGATTCGCATCGGCGAGCTTGCCGTCGGCGAGCAGCGCGCGGATCCGCGTCGACGATGCCGGAGCACCATCGATCTGTAGCGCGGGAACGATCGCGACCTCGAAGCCGGCGCGCTTGCCGTGCGCGATCAGCGTCTGCGTGGTGCCGCCGCGCTGCGCACCATACGAGAAGTCGTAGCCGACGACCACCGCCTTCGCGCGCAGCGCACGCACCAGGATGTCATCGACGAATCCCTCGGGCGACCGCGCCGCGAGCTCGCGCGTGAACGGCTCGACGACCACCGCATCGAGCCCCGCCTCGGCGAGCAGCTCGAGCCGGCGCTCGAGCGAGCTGATCGCGCGCGGCGCACCGCTACCGACCACCGCGCTCGGGTGCGGATCGAACGTCAGCGCGACCGCCTTGCCGCTGCCCGCCAGCTCGCGCGCCTTCGCGATCAGCGCGCGATGACCGACGTGCACGCCATCGAAGTTCCCGATCGCGATCGCGGCGCTGTCCCACGCTGCCTGCCGGTGATCGCGAAGCACTTCCACCCCGCGACGTTAGATCACGGGGACAGGATCCGGGGGGCTAGCAGCGAGAATCACAGGCGGTCTGGACCGAAACGGCAAATCACCCGATCACGGTCCACACCGGCCCGACGAGCAGGAGCGCCCCGCACGCGGCGGCGGTGATCGCCTGACCGCTGCGCAACCGGATCATGCCCGCGAGCCGCGAGATGCCAGCTCCCGCGCACAGCGCCGCGAGGCCGAGCGTGCTCGCGCTGGGTGCGCCGGTGCGAAGCTCGACGAGCACGGCTCCGATCGCACACGCGAGCACCGCGAGGCTGGCGAGATGCACGCGGGCCAGCGTCGCCAGCCCGCCGACGGCCGCGACCACCAGCAGCGGGCCGAGCGCGTCGGCGAGCAGCGTGAGCGCGGCGGCGGGCGCGGCGTCGCGCACGCGCGGTCCGTACCAGGTGCTCGCGAGCGATGCGAACGAGCCATCGCGCGCGGTGCCGGCGACGATCGCGAGCACGACGAGGATCGCGCCGGCGACCGGCACCGCGATCATCCAGCGCGAGGGCCAGCCGGAAGGTCGCCGGGCTTCGCGCCGCTTGCGGTTGGATTCGCCGCGCTGCGAGACGCGGCCGGATTCGCCGCGCGTGGCGTGCACCACTCGACCAGCTTCGCCGTGCGCGACGCCGCGCGCGCCCTTGATCGGCAGCGGCAGCTGCGCCGAGTCACCGGCGACCGGTTCGGAGGCGGCGCCGAGCTGGGCGCGCAGGGCGGCCTCGACGACCTCCTTCGACGGCTTGCCGACGAGGCGCGTCCCGACGATCGCGGGCAGCGCGACGAAGGCCGGCTCGAAGATCGCGGCCGCGATCGCCGGTGCGAGCGCGATCATCGCCATCGACCTGATCGACACCAAGCTGGACTGGGCCGAGCAGTTCGGTGCGACGCATGTCGTCAACAGCTCTCGCTCCGACACGGTGACGACGATCCGGGAGATCACGGGCCAGGGCGCCGACCACGCGTTCGAGGTCGTCGGCGCGGCGGCGACCCAGGCGCAGGCGTGGGCCTGCCTCGGGGTCGGGGGCAGGGCCTACC
>JAEYYY010000285.1 GCA_023430775.1 Pseudomonadota bacterium | reverse complement strand
CGTATGACCTGTGGCTGCTGGGCGCCGCGCTCGGCCTGCTCGCGATCGGCACGGTGGCGATCTTCTCGTCGACCGCGGCCGACGGCATGGCCCACCACAAGAACCCGACCCACTTCCTCGAGAAGCAGATGCTGTTCGTGTCGGTCGGCGGGTTCGCGATGTGGTTCGGCGCGCGCGTCGATTACCGCCGCCTCAAGCAGTGGGTGTATCCGCTGCTGTTGCTCTCGCTGGTGCTGCTGGCGGCGACGCTCGCGATGTCACCGCGCAATGGCGCGCGGCGCTGGATCCCGCTCGGACCGCTGACGTTCCAGCCGGTCGAGATCGCGAAGCTCGCGCTGATCGCGTATCTCGCGTACTCGCTCGCGCGCAAGGCCGACCAGGTGAAGACGTTCACCGTCGGGTTCGTGCCGCACCTGGTGGTGTGCAGCGTGATGAGCGTGATGCTGCTCGCGCAGCCCGACCTCGGCAGCGCGGTCGTGCTCGGCGTGACCACGCTCGGCGTGCTGTTCATGGCCGGCGCCCGGGTCAGCTACATCGCCCTCGCGTTGCTCGCGGCGGCTCCCGTCGCGTACCAGCTCGTCGTCGGGACGCCGTGGCGGTTGCAGCGGATCTACGCCTATCTGCGGCCCGAGGATTACGCGAACGGCGAGGCGTACCAGTTCCTCCAGGCTCGCCTCGCGATGGGCTCGGGCGGGTTGACCGGCGCCGGCCTCGGCAACGGTTATCAGTCGCTCGGCTACATGCCGGAGGCCCACAACGACTTCATCCTCGCGCCGATCGGCGAGGAGATGGGCTTCGTCGGCGTCGGCCTCGTGTTCGTGCTGTTCACGATCCTGATCTGGCGCGGCATCCGCGCCGCGCTCGCCGCGCGCGACGTGTTCGGCGGCTACCTCGCGTTCGGTATCACGCTGATGTTCGGCATCCAGGTACTGTTCAACGCCGGCGTCGTGCTCGGCATCATCCCCAACAAGGGGATCACGTTGCCGCTGGTCAGCGCGGGTGGTAGCTCGCTGGCGATCACGATGTTTCTCGTCGGCCTGGTGCTCAACGTCGGGCGCGCACGCAATCGCTCCCTTCATCAAGATTCCGAGCGCGCCGCGGTGCGGAAGAAACGAGCCCGCGTGCGCGTAGTGGTCGCGTGAATGCAGACCAAGGATTCACCGTGCGCCTGATGATCGCCGGCGGCGGAACCGGCGGCCATCTGTTTCCGGGCGTCGCCGTGGCCGAGGAGCTGCGCGCCCGCGATCCGCAGGCGACGATCCGGTTCGTCGGTACGGCACGCGGCATCGAGGCGCGCGTGTTACCCGAGCTCGGCGAGGATCTCGCGCTGATCGAGGTGTCGGGGCTGAAGACCGTCGGGGCGTGGGGCGCGATCAAGGGCATGTTCCGGCTGCCGAAGGCGCTGTGGCAGGCGCGCCGGCTGGTCAAGCAGTTCAAGCCCGACGCGGTGGTCGGCGTCGGTGGCTACGCATCCGGGCCGGTGGTGTTGATGGCGCGGCTGCGCGGCGTGCCGACGGCGATCTGCGAGCAGAACTCGATCCCGGGGCTGACGAACAAGATCCTCGGCAAGGTCGCGCGTGCGGTGTTCCTGTCGTTCGAGGAGAGCCGGCGGTTCTTCAAGCCGAAGAAGATCGTGATGAGCGGTAACCCGGTGCGCCGCGGGCTCGTGCAGAAGCTCCTCGAGGCGAAGGCGGAGCCGGCGACGGACACCTTTCACGTCCTCGTCTGCGGCGGCTCGCTCGGTGCGGTCGCGGTCAACGAGCTGGCCTCGCAGGCGCTGTGCATGCTCGCGAAGGAGCGCCCGATCTCGATCGTGCATCAGACCGGCGAGAAGGGCTTCGAGGCGACCAGGGCCGCGTACGACAAGGCCGGCGTCGCCGCCGAGTGCACCGCCTTCATCAAGGACATGGCGGCCGCCTATCACCGCGCCGATCTGATCATCGGCCGAGCCGGCGCGACCACGGTGGCGGAGCTCGCGATCGCGGGCAAGCCGGCCATCTTCATTCCCTACCCGTTCGCCGCCGACAACCATCAGGAGATCAACGCGCGCGAGATGGCCGAGGCGGGAGCCGCGCTCAGCTTCCGTCAGTCCGAGCTCACCGCGGAGCAGCTCGCCGACGCGCTGCGTCCACTCCGCGATCCCGAGAAGCGCCGCGCGATGGCCGACAAGATGAAGGCGCTCGCGAAGCCGCGCGCTGCCGCGGCGGTCGTCGACTGGTGCTTCGAGCAAGAGCGGCGCTGACAGCCCCGCGTCACGCACGCGCATCAGGCGCTGCGCGACGCAGCAAGGCGTAGCCGTGTTCGAGACATGCACACTGTGCAACGCTGACAATCCTGGTTGTTGACCGCCGGTCAAAACCTCAGATCGAGGGAGAGGGCCCCACGATCCCCCGGCCTGCGACCGTGCGGAACTTGCCGGAATTGCAGGCGGGCACTTTGTCCTACATCTGGCGCGCTTCATGAAACCGGTCCTGCTCGTGATGCGAATCCTCAGCGCGCTTCTTCTCTCGCTCGCCGCCTGCATGCCGTCCGCAGAGCCGGGCACCGGTGGCAACACGCAAGAGTCCTGCGCCGGCCCACTCGGCGAGCCGATGAACATCTCGAGCATCAACGCGCTCGACGCGTGCTGCGCGGAAGAAGGCGGAAAGGCGCACTGCCTCGCGGGCGTGCCCGGCGAGATCACGCCGTTCCTCGCGGAGTGTGACACCGGCGGCCACTGCGTCCCCGACAGCTTCCTGAAGACGGGTGGCGCGAAGCCGCCGAAGACCTGCACCGCGTTCGGCGGTGATGGCGTCTGTCTCTCGCGCTGCATCCCCGATGTCGCCGAGCAGGCCGCGCTCCTCAAGCAGGACGTCTGCGATGACTCCGACGAGCTGTGCGTGCCGTGCATCAACCCGCTCGACGGCACCGAGACCGGCGCGTGCGACCTCCGCACGCTCGCCGTCTGCGAAGGTGAAGAGCCGACCAACACCGATCCGGTCAACGGCTGCGACGATCCGAGCACCTGCAACTACGAAGCGTCCTGCCCCGCGGTGATCGATCCGTCGACGCTGCCGTCGTGCGGTACCGATGCACACTGCGTCGATGCAGCGCTCGCCGGCGATCAGGCCGCGCAGCTCGCGAAGTGCGACGATGGCGTCAAGGTCTGCGTGCCCGACGAGTTCATCAAGACGGGCGGCAAGTTCACGCCGAAGACCTGCACCTCCACCGCCGGCGCCGAGGGCCGCTGCCTCAACACGGTGATCCCGCAGGTCGCCGATCAGGCCGCGCTGTTGCCGCAGGATGTCTGCGCGGCCAGCGAGAAGTGCACGCCTTGCTACAACCCGATCGACGGCACCGACACCGGCGCCTGCCGCCTGTCGTGCGACGCGGGTCCGACGCAAGCGCCCGCGGTGCTCGCGTCGTGCTGCGACGGTCGCGCGAAGTGCGTGCCCGCGACCAGCATCCCCGACGATCAGGAAGATCAGCTCGGCGAGGACTCGTGCGAGGACGACGCGCCCGGCGCCCTCTGCGTTCCGAACGAGATCATCGCGAACGGCCCGTTCCCGGCGTGTAACGCGAACAGCTTCATCCTCGGTGACTACACCGGCGTCTGCCTCTCCGACTGCCTCGAGTTCGGCATCCAGGGCCTCGCCCTGGCGAAGGGCAACTGCCAGAGCGGCTTCAAGTGCGCGCCGTGCGAGCGCAACGGCCAGCCGACCGGTGCGCCGGGCTGCCCTCCCTGATCTCGAAACGTAGCGGTTCTCACGCGGGCGTTCTGGTGGACAACACCGGAGCGCCCGCGCGACGTTTGTAGCTCCATGCGGGCCGTGATCTTCGCTGCCATCCTGACTTCGACCACCGTCACCACCGCCGGCCCCTGCCCGATCCGCCCGCTCGAGCCGCAGGCGATGACGGTCGACGGCGCCGAGATTCCGCCCGACGGCGGCGTGCTGGTCTCGCTCGCCGAGACCCTCGAGTGGAACAAGCCGAGCCAGCCCGATCTGACGAAGACCAGCTGGAAGTTCGTCGACGGCACGAAGTCCGCCGCGCCGGTGATCAAGCTCCTCGCGCCCGGCCTCGCGATGTTCGCGCCGCCCGCGGGCACCGCCGCGATCAAGCTCGACGACGGCAAGCGCACGCTGGTCACGGCGAAGCGCGTGGCGACGAGGCCGCTGCTCGCCGCGCCGTCGCCGAAGTCGGTCACTCACCGGGTGGCGGTCGTCCGTCAGGGCACCTCGAGCATGCTGAACCGCAGCTCGGTGATGCTCGATCCGGGCGCGCGTCCCGACGGTGCGGTCGCGCTGATCGTCTTCATCGCGGGCAAGCCGGCGAGCTGGGTGACCGCGTTCGGCCCGCCGGGTCCGCTCGAGGTGTTCCACACCCCGGGTCGGTGCGACACGCCGATCCCCGGCTTCGTCGAGCCGAAGGTCGGGTCGAAGATCACCGTCGCGTGGGTCGATGCCGCCGGCCGGATCGGCGCGCACTCGAAGGAGCTCGCGGTCATCAAAGGGTGAGCTTCAGCGATACGGACCGAAGCGGCGCGCGGCTCGGTCGGTCGCGGTCAGCTCGACGAGCGGCGTGGTGCGGCTGGCAGCGCGCGCGTCGACGATGCGCACCGGTTGCCGCGCGCTGCGATCGCCCGCGGCGGCTGCGAGCAACCACGACAGCCCGTGCGTCTCGGCGCGAAAGCTCGGCATCGCGTCGGTGGGCAACGCGAGCTCGAACGCCGTCGGTCCGGCACAACTCACCTCACCGAGCCGGTACGTCGCGCCGGTTCGGAGGTGCGTGGTGTCGTGGTCGAACAGCTCGAGCTGCGCGATCAGCGACAGCGCGACCGGCGAGCTCGCCGAGCAGACACCGACGACCCGCTCGCCGGCGACCAGCTCCGTCGATGCGAGCGACAGCTCGATGGATCGATCGGGTGACAGCGCCGTCGCCGGGATCCGATCGAGGTGACCCGGTGGCGGCTCGCCGACGCACAGCTCGAAGCGGCGGCGTTCGTCGACGCGCCAGAACCGCGGCACCCGGATCCGCACCCGCGCCTCGGTGACGCTGAACGCCGGATCGCACGCGTGCGTCGGTGCCATCGACGACGGCGGCGTGAACTTGAACGGAAAGCGGTGCACCTCGGCTTGCAGCAGCGCCGAGCCGATCAGCTTGCGCGTCACCAGCACGTGCGTGCGCTCGAGCCTGCCGGTGCGCACCAGCGACCAGCCATCGATGCCGCGCAACGCGACCTCGATCCCCGCGATCTCGAGCGGCAGCTCGAGCGCGACCTCGAGCTCCATCGTCGACGTGACGCCACGGAGCAGCATCGCGGGAGCGTGAAGAGCGACGATCACGATCGCTCAGCGATAGGGACCGGCGCCCGGGTCGAGCGCGGCGAGCACGGCGACGAGGCCCTGCACCAGCTGCTTCGCACGGGCTGCCTCGACGCTGCCGGTCTCGAGCTGGAGCCGGGCGCTGGCGGCGCCATCCTCGACGTGAAGATCGACCACCTCGCGAGGCCATCGCGTCAGCTGCTCGACGACGGCCTCGGCGAGCTGCGTCGAGCCGAGCGCATCGCTCGCCGGGTTCGCGAGCACGAGCTTGATCGCACGCGCGGCGGCACTGGCCTGCTCGGGCTCGCCCGCCGCGGCGTAGAGCGCGACCGGCTCGTGCTCGTTGTCGGCATCGAACACCAGGCCGAGCGCGACCGGTACGTGACCGAGCTTGCCCTCGATCGAGAGATCGCCGACGCCGAGCTCGCCACCGAGCGTGCGCGCGAGCTCTTCCCACGCGGGAACCTCGATGGCCAGACCGGGTGGTGGCGTGATCACCTGCCGCGCGCTGTCGAGTTGCGCTGCGAGCGCTTCGAGCGCGGCTTCACACGACGCGAGATCGGCCTCCTCGACGGTGGAGACCGCACGCTCGAACACCATCGCATCGTCGGTCCAGCGCACGAGCGTGCCGAGCGCCGTCAGCCGCATCAGCATCGGCACCACCGCCTTGAGAACCGGCACGGTCTGCGCCGGGAACCGCGCGGTGACGTGGTGATCGCGATCCCACGCCGGGATGTCGACCTCGATGTCCCTCCAGAACACGTGGCGCAGCGACGAGCTCGGCGTCACCGAGAGCCCGAGACCGAGCGACGGCGTGGCGATCCGCGAGACCAGGAACGTGCCGTCATCGCGATAGGCGTACGTCAGCCGCAGCGTCGACCTCCCGTGATCGCGCTCGATCGCGACGCGCGCATCGTCGTCATCGCGATCGTCGAGGCGATAGCCTTGCCAGCCCTTGCTCCCCGCGAAGCGCGCGAACACCGCACCGACCCGCTCGTCGGCGAGACGCGGCGCACCGGCGAGCCGCGGCGTGGTCTGCGAGGCGCTCGCGTCGACGAGCTCGAGTGGGATCGCCATCGAGACCTTGCCCCCGAAGAACGACCCGGAGCGTGCGGTGAGCGCCCAGCGCATGACGTGCGTGTTGGCCGTGAACGTCGGCACCGCGCTGTTCGGGATCGCGATCTGGAACGGCACCGCCTGCCCTGCGGCGCCCGCGGGAATCGTCACCTGCCACGTGTAGGCGCCACCGGCGCGCTCGCGAACACCGCGGCCGAGCAGCGTCAGGTTCGGCACCAGCTGGAGATCGACCTCGCGCGGCTTCTTGTCGTCGAGGTGGAACACCGCGACCGAGCCTTGCACGCGCTCGCCGATGATCAGCCGGGTCGATGGCAGGCTGAGCTCGATGCGCGGCTTGTCGGCCGGTGCATGCACGCCGGTGGACCGCGTGACGATCGGCGTGCGTTGCACGACCGGCGGCGGCGGTACGTGCACGGGGATGATCCACTTGTACTTGTGATCGAACCACCACGGGATCGCGACGCGAACATGCAGCTCGAGCTGCGCCCACGCCGGATCGATCGAGTGGCTTGGCGGCAGATCGAGCGGCAACTGGAACCGCATCGCGAACCGCTGTCGCCCGGCGGGCAACACTCCCTGGTCCATGAATCGGGTGACCAGCGTCGGATAGACCACGCGGTGCGTGACCCGCGATTTTCCCGAGCCGACCTCCCAGCCCTGGCGGCCGATCACGCGGGCTTCCACATAATCGACCTTGAGAGCTTCCTCGGGCGTGATCTCGATCTCGACCTGGTGATCGCCACCGGCATAGAGGACCGGCGGCGCCGACAACGCGATCGCAGGCTTTGCCACGCAAGATCAATACACCCTTGAAGACAGAACGGGATGGGGGGCGTCTACGTTGTTACCGTCATGCGGTCATTCCTCGCTGCTCTGCTGGTCTGTGCCCTGGCCCCATCCGCCGACGCGAAGTGCGCGATGTGGGGCCTCGAAGCGCGCGTGCTCACCAAGGACGGCGCGACGATCGCGCCCGACGGCGGCTTCCTGGTCGGCGCGATGGACGCCGAGGACGGCGAGACCAGGAAGGGCGATGCGGCCGCACAATCGGGCTGGCGGCTCAAGCTCGGAGCCCGCGCCGCCACGCCGACGCTGGTCACGCTCGCGCCTGGTCTCGTGCTCTACAAGGTGCCGGCCGATGCCACGGACGCGCAGCTGATCGACGACAAGCGCGCGATCGTCGGCAAGCTCACCGTCGGTCCCAGGACGGCACCGCTCGCCGCACCGAAGATCAAGCAGGTCACCCACGATGGCGCGCAAGGACGGCGGCCCTACGCGAAGGTCAACGTCGAGCTCGCCGGCGCAGCACCCGCGGGCGCGGTCGCGCTGGTGCTCGCCGATGTCAACGGCAAGGCGCGCTCGTGGGGCCTCGTCGAGCCGGGCACGACCGTGCGCGCTCTCGATCGCGGGCGCTGTCGCGTGCTCGCGAACGGCACGATCGAGTCGAGGCCCGGTGATCGGGTGACCGCGCACTGGGTCGACGCCAGCGGCCGGATGTCACCACCGAGTGCCGCGATCGCGGTCGTCGCCGCACGCCCTGCCGCCCCCGAGGAGGACTGAGTATGTACGCTTCCACCATGAAGCTCGCCCTGATCGCCGCGCTGTCGCTCGCTGCCTCGAACGCCGACGCCGACTGCGCCTTCAGTGGCTTGATCGCGAAGCCGATCACCGTCGCCAACACCGCGCTGCCGGCCGATGGAGGCATCGTGATCGCCGCGCTGCCCGATCGCACCGGCAAGCTCGATCCCGGCGACCCCGCGCTCGATCACGCGTTCGTGATCAAGGGCGTGGCCAAGGCGACCGCGCGCTCGCTCGCACCGGGCCTCGCGGTGGTGCCGGTGCCCGCGAACACGACGGAGCTCTACGACCAGGTCGGCAAGCCGGTGCTCGCGATCAAGACCACCACCGACAAGCCGAAGCTCGCGCCCGCACCGATCGTCAAGAAGATCGAGTACACGCTCGGACGCCGGCGCGGCATCGAGCAGGTGTTCGTCACCATCGACAAGCTGCCCGCCGACGCGCTCGCGATCGTGCTCTCGGACCCGAAGGGCAAGCCGAAGTCGTGGGGCCTGGTCTCCCGGACCACCGGTGGCCGGCTGCTCGGCTTCAGCTCGACCAGCTGTCAGGCGTTGCCGAACGGCACCGTGCCGTCGAAGGAAGGCGATCAGGTGATCGTCCAGCTCGTCGATGCCTACGGCAGACTCTCCGCACCGACCAGGCCGCTTCGCATCACGCTGGTGGGTCCGTGAAGCTCCTCCTCGCAGCCATGCTCGCGCTCGTTCCCGCGCAGGCGCGCGCCGAGTGCATGGCGTACGGCCTCGCAGCCAAGGTCGCGACACCGAACGCGACCACGCTTCCCGTCGACGGCGGCATCGTGGTCCACGCGGAACCTGTCGCCGGTGCGAACCTCGATCCGGGCGATCCATCGCTGGTGGCGGACTGGAAGTGGAAGGGCGGCGGCAAGCCCGTGGTGGTGAACCTCGCGCCGGGACTGTCGGTGATCCGCGCGCCGCGGACGCCCGGCAAGGGCGAGCTGGTCGACGGCAAGGGTGTGTCGAAGGTGACGATCAAGACCTCGTCGGAGCTGCGCGACACGCTCGCGGCGCCGAAGCCCAAGGCCGTCCGGCACAGCACGCGGCAGGGCCGCCGCGGTGGCGAGGACGTCGAGGTCGAGCTCGCTGCCGCGCCGCCGAAGAGCGCGCTCGCGATCGTGCTGCTCGATGACAAGGCGAAGCCGAAGTCGTGGCGATTTCTCGGCGAGACCACGCTGACCACCGTCGCGGGCTACGCGCAGGGCGGCTGCATCGCGCTGCCGAACGGCACTCGGGTGTCGAAGCCGGGTGATCTCGTACGAGTGGCGTTCGTCGACGATGCGGGCCGGATGTCGGCGGTTTCGGCACCGATCAAGGTGACGTCCAGACCATCGTCACCCACGCCGTGAAGTGGTAACAACGCCCGACGCCTGGCGAACGATTCCTCATGCCAGCCGCGTTGATCGGGTGACATGTTCCGCAAGCAAGACACCAAGATTCACTTCGTCGGCATCGGTGGCATGGGCATGTGCGGCATCGCCGAGGTGCTCGCGAACATGGGCTACCGGGTCTCGGGCTCGGACAACAACGACACCGAGATCACGCGGCACCTGGCGTCGATCGGCTGCACGATCGCGAGAGGGCACCGCGCGTCGAACCTCGGCGAGGCGGATGTCGTCGTCGTGTCGTCGGCGATCAAGGGCTACAACCCCGAGATCGAGGCGGCACGTGCGCGCTCGATCCCCGTGATCCCGCGCGCCGAGATGCTCGGCGAGCTGATGCGGATGAAGTACTCGATCGCGGTCGCCGGCGCGCACGGCAAGACCACGTCGACCACGATGATGCACACGGTGCTGATGGCCGCCGGGCTCGATCCCACCGCGGTGATCGGCGGGCGCGTCAACTCGCTCGGCCTCGCCAACGCGCGCTGGGGCAAGAGCGATTACCTGGTCGCCGAAGCCGACGAGAGCGACGGCTCGTTCCTCACGCTGACGCCGACCGCCACGATCGTCACCAACGTCGATCCCGAGCACCTCGATCACTACGTCACGTTCGACAACGTCAAGAAGGCGTTCACCGACTTCTGCAATCGCGTGCCGTTCTTCGGCATGAGCGCGCTGTGCCTCGATAACCAGGGCGTCCAGGAGATCATCCCGAACCTGACGAAGCGCTTCGTCACGTTCGGCATCAACTCGCAGGCGATGTATCGCGCGCGCAACATTCGCCACGAAGGCATGCACACCAGGTTCGTCGCCTGGCACAAGGCCGACGAGCTCGGCGAGGTCACGCTGCCGATGCCGGGCATGCACAACGTGCTCAACGCGCTCGGCGTGCTCGCGCTCGCCGACTTCATGGCGATCCCGTTCGATACCTACGCGAAGGCGATCGCGCAGTTCGAGGGCGTCGCCCGCCGGTTCACGGTGCGCGGCGAGGTCGGCGGCGTCACCGTCGTCGACGATTTCGGGCATCACCCCGCCGAGGTCAAGGCCACGCTCAACGGTGCCAAGGCCGCGTTTGCCGGCCGCCGCGTGATCGCCGCGTTCCAGCCGCACCGCCACACGCGCACGCGCGATCAGCTGCCCGAGTTCTCGCGCGCCTTCCACGACGCCGACAAGGTCGCGATCTGCGACATCTTCGCCGCCGGCGAGAAGCCGATCGAGGGCGTGTCGAGCGAGGTGCTCGTCAAGCTGGCGCGCGACGCCGGCCACAAGGACATCACGTACATCCCGCGCCGCGAGGATCTCGCCGCCTGGCTCGACGGCAACGCGCAGGTCGGAGACCTGGTGATCACGCTCGGCGCCGGCAACATCCAGCTGACCTGCAACGAGGTGATCGATCTCCTCGAGAAGCGGCTGGGAGCGGCGACGAAGAAGAACCTGGTCCGGATCGACGAGTCGAGCGCGACCGTCGCGCGATGAAGCTCGAGCACGACGTCTCGCTCGCGCGCTACACCACGCTCGGTGTCGGTGGTCCTGCGAAGCGCTTCGTACGCGTGCAGCACCTCGACGAGCTGCGCGACGCGATCGCGGCGGCCGGCAACGACCCGCTGCTGGTTCTCGGTGGTGGCTCGAACCTGGTGGTGCGCGACTCCGGCTTTCCGGGGCTGGTGATCCAGCTCGCGATCGACGAGGTGCGCGTCGACGGCTCGCTCGTCGTCGCGAGCGCCGGCGTGGTGTGGGACGACTTCGTCGCGCGGATGATCGCGGCGGGCCACGCCGGGCTCGAGTGTCTGTCGGGCATCCCCGGGCTCGTCGGTGCGACGCCGATGCAGAACGTCGGTGCCTACGGCCAGGAGGTCTCCGAGACGATCGCATTCGTGCGCGCGCTCGATCGCGAGACCGGCGACGTTGTCGAGATCGCTGGGCGTGACTGCGGCTTCGGCTATCGCAGCAGCAGGTTTCGCGGCAGCGATCGCCACGTCATCGTCGAGGTCGGCTTCGCGCTCGCGGCGAGCCAGCACTCGGCACCGATCCGGTATGCGGAGCTGGCCAAGGCGCTCGCGATCGCCGAGGGAGAGCGCGCGCCACTGCAGCTGGTGCGCGACACCGTGATCTCGTTGCGCCGCGGCAAGGGCATGGTGCTCGACCCCGGTGATCCGGAATCGAGGAGCGCCGGCTCGTTCTTCACCAACCCGATCGTCGACGCCGCGACGCGCGCGGCCTTCGAGTCGCGACTCGACGGCGCGAAGTATCCGAGCTGGCCGGCGGGCGATGGCCTGACCAAGCTCGCCGCCGGCTGGTTGATCGAGCGCGCCGGCTTCTCGAAGGGATATGCACGCGGCAACGTCGGCATCTCGCACAAGCACGCGCTTGCTCTCGTCAACCGCGGCGGCGGCACGGCGACCGAGTTGCTCGCACTCGCGCAGGAGATCCAGGACGGCGTCCAGGAGCGCCTCGGGATCGCGCTGCATCCCGAGCCGATCATCGTCGGCTGACGCGCGAGCAGCTTTGTTCTTGGGTCGCAGAACCAGATCGCCAGAGGGGCGTTTCGAGAGCCCATGAGAAACGCGAACACGACTCCCAAGAAGCTGCTTCTTCTCCCGCTGATCCCCGCACTCGCTCTCGGCATCGTCGAGGTTGCCAGCCGGATCCATGCACCGGCACCGGTGGCGCAGCAGCTACAAGCTCCCGATCCCGCACCGGAGTTTTGCTGCGACACCGCCATGCCCGCGTGAATCGGCTCTAAGAAACCGCCGGCTCGTGCGCTGTCGTGGTCATGCACGAAGCCCATCGT
>JAEYYY010000185.1 GCA_023430775.1 Pseudomonadota bacterium | reverse complement strand
GTTCGAGGGTGACGGGGATGCCACCACCGTGGCGTTCGCGCGAGAGATCGAGGAGGTCGCCGACGATGCCGGTGATGCGAGAGGCGGAGCGCGCGATGCGCTCGGCGATGTTGCGCATCTGCGGGTCGTCGCCGGCGCGCGACTTGAGGACCTGCGAGGACAGGTCGATGGCGGAGAGCGGGTTGCGGATGTCGTGGCTGACGATCGAGAGGACCCACTGCTCGAATTCGCGCGCGAAGGCGAGCTGTTGCTTGTCGCTGTCCTGGGAGAGGCGGCGGTCTTCGATGTCGACGCACGAGCCGATGAAGCCGGCGAAGTTGCCGTCGACGCCGGTGTAGGGGACGCCGCGGTCGAAGATCCAGCGGTAGACACCGTCGTGGCGGCGGAGGCGGTACTCCATCTCGAAGGCTTCGCGGCGGTGGAAGTGATCGAGGTAGTAGTCGACGCAGCGCTGGAGGTCGTCGGGGTGGACGCCTTCGGCCCAACCATCACCCGCTTCCTGCTCGAGGGTGCGGCCGGTGAAGGCGAGCCAGGTGTCGTTGAAGTAGTCGCACTTCGCGTCGAGGCCCGCGCGCCAGATCATGACGGGCGAGTGCTCGACGAGGAGGCGGTACTCGAGGGCGGACAGCGTCACGAGCGGTTGCTCGCGGTTCCGGGGCGGCGCTTGCGCGTCAGGATCTGCTCGAGGGTGGTGAACTCGGCAGGCTTGGTGACGTGCTCGTCGAAGCCGGCCTCGAGAGCGGCGGTGACGTCGGTGTGGTTACCGTAGCCGGAGAGTGCGACGAGGATGACGTCGTCGAGCTCCTTGCGACTGCGGATGTGCTGGGCGACCTCGAAGCCGTTCATGATGGGGAGACCGATATCGATGAAGGCGACATGAGGCTTGTGCTGTGCGATGAGATCGATCGCGACCTGACCATCGGAGCCATCGAAGACGATGTGGTTGCGCGACTCGAACATGACGCGAAGCATGTCGCGCGAGTCGTCCTGGTCATCGATGAGGACGATCGTGCAAGGTCCCTTGACGGTGTGGTCGGACGCGGTGGGTTGGTGGGCGAGCTGGGCGAGCGGGAGCGTGACGGTGAACTGGCTGCCTTTGCCGAGCCCGTCGCTGTGGACGCCGATGGTGCCGCCGTGGAGATCGACGATGGTGCGCGCGAGTGACAGGCCGACGCCGAGACCACCGCGCGAGCGATCGAGCTTCTGCTCGGCCTGGACGAACAGGTCGAAGATCTTGGGCTGGAGGCTGGGCTCGATGCCGTCGCCGTTGTCCTTGACGTGGAGCGTGACCTGACCGTCCTTGGCCTCGGCGCAGATCTCGACGCAGGTCTTGACGGGTGAGTAGTTGGCGGCGTTGGAGAGGAGGTTCGCGATCACCTGCGTGAGGCGGCGAACGTCGCCGCGAACGGGCAGCTTGGTGCCGGGCAGCTTGGTGTCGAGGTTGATCTCGCGCTGGGAAAGGAGCGGCGCGGTGGCCTCGATCGCGGTCTCGATCGCTTCGGCGAGATCGCACTCGACCTGCTCGATCGAGAACTTGTCGGAGGTGATGCGCGAGACGTCGAGCAGGTCGTCGAGCAGCTTCTTCATGTGCGTCGCCTGCCGCTGGATCACGGCCTGGCAGCGCTGCGCGATCGCGGGAACCGGCTTCTGCGCGAGGACGCTGGTGGCGCTGAGGACGGCGGCGAGCGGGTTGCGCAGCTCGTGCGACAGCATCGCGAGGAACTGCTCGCGGCGATTGGCGAGCTCCTCGGTCTGTGCGAGCAGCTCCTTGACCTTCGCCTGCTCGGTCTCGAGCGCGCGCTGGATCTCGACGAGGTGGGAGATGTCGCGAACGATCGTCGACGCGCCGATGATGGTCTTCTGGTTGAAGATCGGCGAGATCGTCACCGAGACGTCGACCAGCGTGCCGTCCTTCCTGCGATCGAACGCTCTCGCGTGCTCGACGCGTTCGCCGGCGCCGATCTTGGTGAGGTAGGCGGCATGGTCCGTGGGATCGGACATCAGCATGCGGGCGGACTTGCCGATCGCTTCCTCCGCCGTGTAGCCGTAGAGCTTCTCGGCACCGTGGTTCCAGGTGGTGATGGTGCCGTCGAGGCTCTGCGCGAACATCGCGTCGTGCGCCCACTCGACGATGGCGGACAGCTGCTCGATGTTGGTGCGTGCCTTGTCGAGCGCGGTGAGGTCGGTGAGCGTCAACACGACGCCCTCGATCGGCGCGGGGCTACCGTTCGTGCGACCGACGCGGTACGGCAGGATGCGCAGGAAGTACGGCGTGCGGCTGCGATCGCGAACCTCGGCCTCGATCAGCTCGCCATCGCGGAGCGCGCGCTCGACTTCCTCGAGGAGCTGCGGGCGTTCGATGTTGTGCGAGAAGTCGGAGAGCTTGCGGCCGATGTCGCCCTGCTGGAACCGGAAGATGCGCGCCATCTGCGACGTGAAGCGCCGGATCTTGAGCTCGGAGTCGAGGAACACGGTGCCGACATCGGTGCCCTCGAGGAGGTGCGCCATGTCCGCGTTGAGCTCCTTGAGCTCGATGATCTTCTGCTGGTACTCGGCGTTGACCGTGTAGAGCTCCTCGTTGACCGAGTGCAGCTCTTCATTGGTGGACTGGAGCTCCTCGTTGGAGGCCACCAGCTCCTCGTTGGTCGCCTGCATCTCCTCGTTCGAGGTCTCGAGCTCCTCGATCGTGGCCTGCAAGGTCTCGCGCGTGTACTGCAGCTCGGTCTCGAGCGTGGACATCCGCTCCGCCGAGGCCTCCTGCATCGACAGGGCGGGCGCCGAGGTGGCGACCTCCACCGGCCGCGCCTCCTCGGGCATCTCGCGGAACGTGATGAGGACGTTGCGAACGTTGGTGCGCGGGTGGACGAGCGGCTGCGCGGTGACCACGCAGCGAACCTCGCCGGTGGCCTTCGGGACACGAACGCCGGTGTACGACACCGTCGCGCGATCGCGGAAGGCGCGCTGCATGGCGCCGCTGATCACGGTGCGCAGATCGTCGCCGAGCAGATCGAGCACGTTGGTGGAGGGCCGCCGCGGCTTGAAGCGAAGCAGCTGCTCCGCGCCGCCGAAGGTGTCGACCAGGACGAGCTCCTCGTCGACGAGCAGGCCCGGCGGCATGAACATGTCGAGCAGCTGATCGTAGGTGGCGAGGATCAGCGGATCGGCGCCGTGGCCACGCCGGATGTCGAGCTGCGGAACGGGACGGACTCCCGATCGCATCTGCGGCAGCCGGACCTGGCCGAGCAGGTGAACGTCGCGGCGCTTGCGGAACAGCTTCCAGTGATCGTTGACGATGGCGAACTCGTCGGAGAGCACGCCCGGCGTCTCGCTGGCGCCGAGGAACAGCATGCCGCCCGACACCAGGCCGAAGTGGAACAGCGACAGCACGGTGCGCTGCGCCTGCGGCTGGAGATAGATCAGCATGTTGCGGCACGAGATGAAGTGCATCTTCGTGAACGGCGCGTCCTTGATCACGTTGTGGCGCGCGAACACGATCAGCTGCCGGAGGTCCTGGCTGATCTGGAACCCGCTCGATCGGCGCGTGAAGAATCGTTCGAGCCGTGCGACGGAGACGTTGGCGAGCTGCTCCTCGCCGTAGACGCCACTGCTCGCGTAGTCGAGCGAGCGCTGGTGGACATCGGTCGCGAGGATCTTGATCCGCGGCTGGCGCTTGGCCTGGGCGAAGCCCTCCCAGAACAGCATCGCGAGCGAGTACGCC
>JAEYYY010000070.1 GCA_023430775.1 Pseudomonadota bacterium | reverse complement strand
GGGCAGCTGCGTCCGCGTGCGTGCGACCTCGCCGCGCGCGACCGCGGCGGCCGCCGACTCGGAGGCCAGCGGGCGATCCTCGTGCGGCATCGGATCGCGATTCGACGGCCCGTCCGGCCGCGCTGGCTCGCCGGGCAGGGCGGGCGGCGGCACCTGCGCCATGCCGAGCAGCGGCGAGCCGAACCGCACCGGCTCGCGACCGGCGCAGGCGGCGATCGCCCACGGCAGCAGGATCCAGCGCACGCGCACGGAGCTAGTAAACAGCGGCGGCTCGCCGTGGGCAAAGAAACGCCCGCTGGCCGGCAAAACGAGGGTGCGGCGGGCGCGGGCGCGCGTGCTAGAACGCCCGCGTGACCCGGTACGAGCTGTTTCGCAAGCGCATCGCCCCCGTGCTGTTCCTGTGCGTGGTGGGCCTGATCGCCTACGACGCGTGCCGGGCGCAGCAGCGCACCCACGCGACAATCGTGCTCGATTTCGGCGACGTCACCGCCGACGTCCGCGAGGTCAACGCCGAGCTGTTCAGCGGCGGCGATTCGATCGCGGTGTTCCATCGCCAGGCCCCGCCCGGCGCCGGCATCGGGCCGTGCCGGTTCGAGACCGCGATGCCCGCCGAGACCGGCGAGCTCCACATCGACATCCGGCTCGAGGATCGGTCGCGGTCGCTGACCAAGACGATCCGCCCGATCGAAGAATCGGTGACGACCGTGCCGCTCGCCGACGCTCTCCGCTGATCAGCGGCGCGACGAGCCCGCGATCGCCGCCGGCGGTCTGCGGATCGCGGCGGCCTGCTTGGCCCCACGCACGCGCGGTGGCTGGGCGATCGTACGGTTCGGCTTGGTCTGCGGGACCGGGACGAACTTCTCGATCACCAGCGCGTTGGCCGACCACGCCAGACAGTCGTCGCTCGAGGTCACCGTCGTGACCACCTCGGTGGTGCCCGCCGTGACCAGCGCGGTGACGTCGTCGAAGCGCGTGTCCCACAGCGCTCCGTCAGCGCCGGTGAACGGATCGCCGGCCCCGAACTCGACGTTCTGGATCGTCAGGGTCTCGAGGAAGTCCTGGCCGTCGGCGACGATGTTCATCACGGTCGCCTTCTCGGGATTCTCGAGCAAGGTGAAGCCGTCGATCGTCGCGCTGACGCTCGCCACCGACGAGTCACCGACGTAGCCGAGCGCGCCATCGCTGAGCTTGACGAAGTTGGTCCGCGAGTCGGCCGCGTCCTGGTAGATGACGACCAGCGTCGACCCCTGACCATCGGGCGACCGGTCGCTGGTCGACAGGATGTTCGACACGGTGAAGGTCCCGTTGCCGCTGACCAGCGAGGTGACGTCGGCGCGATACATGAAGTTGTTGCCGATGTCCCAGCAGGTGTCGGCGGCCTGGCCGATCTCCGCTCCCTGCACCGCGACGTTGTTGAACGTCACGGTCGGGAACGGCGTGCCGATCGTCGTCCAGTACAGGAACGCTCGCCGGACGAAGCCACTCGCCGGGATCGTGCTGATCACGAGATCGACGGAGGCCTCGGTGACCAGGTCCTCGCGACCCGACCACGACTTCCCGACGGCGACCAGGTTGCCACCCTTGATCAGCTCGCTCACCGTCGGCGTGATGCCATCGCACGCGTCGCCGATGCCATCGAAGTCGGCATCCTCCTGGCCCGCGTTCGCAGCGTTCGGGCAGTTATCGATGCTGTTGTCGATGCCGTCGTTGTCGTTGTCGGTCTCGCACGCGTTGCCGACGCCATCGCCATCCGCATCGGACTGGTCCGAGTTCGCGACGTTCACGCAGTTGTCGCATGCGTCGCCGAGGATGTCGGTGTCGCTGTTCGTCTGATCGTTCGCCAGTCCCGGGCAATTGTCGGTGATGTCGGGCTCGCCGTCGTTGTCGTCATCGTCGTCGCAGGCATTGCCGACGTCGTCCTCGTCGGTGTCGGTCTGATCTGCGTTCGGCACCAGATCGCAGTTGTCCACGGCATCGAGGATGTCGTCGTTGTCGGCGTCGTCATCGCAGACGTTGCCGGTCAGGTCCCCATCGAGGTCGGCCTGATCCTGGTTGGCGACCGTCGGACAGTTGTCGCTGCCATCGGCGACGGTGTCGCCATCGATGTCACCGTCGCAGGCGTCGCCATCGGCATCCTCGTCGAGGTTGGCCTGGTCGGGATTGGCCACGATCGGACAGTTGTCGGCACCATCGAGGACGCCGTCGTTGTCGTCGTCGTCATCGCAGACGTCGCCTTCGGCGTCGTTGTCGGTATTCAGCTGATCCGTGTTCGCGTCGTCCGGACAGTTGTCGACGTCGTTCAGGATGGTGTCGCCATCGCGATCCTCGCTGACCGGCGCGTCTGGCAAACCGTTGAAGTCGTCATCTCCACAGGCGACGAACACGGCCACGGCAAACAGCAGTAACAACTTCCCCATAGCCCACAGGATCACCAACCGGTCGACCCGTTGCAACGCTCGATCGATCCACAATCGGTTCCGCACCGTGCTGGTCACGCTCGCAGCTCTCGAACCAGGTGCTCGATCAGACCGAGGTGATCATCAGCGCGGCGACCGACGAGCTCGTCGAGTCGCGCGTCGTCGCGCACCGATCGATCGCGTGGTGAAACGCCCGCCGTAGCTCGCGCGTGCAGGTAGAGGTCGCACACGCCCTGGGAGCCGCGTCCGCAGGGGGCCGCCCGTTTCGCGGTCAGCTGTCTCCAGCACCATCCGGCATCGGTCCAACCACAGAATTTTTCGCGAGTCCGCCGGGCAATTCTTGCGCTGTCGCAGCGGTGATCACCCCCGACTTGCTGGTACACCGCTGGCAGGTGGAGGAATCCATGCTCATCCGGGGAGCGATCCAGGATCGGCTATGGGGGAAAACCCTTGGCGCGCTCGGTCGTCGTGCGGTCACCGGCCAGCTCTCGATCCGGAGCGGCAGCGATTCGTACGCGATCGTGTTCGATGGCGGTCACGTCGTCGCCGCGAGCGCTCCCGGCACCTCGGTGCTCGGTCTCGCACTCGTCCAAGAGCTGCTCGATGTCTCGCAGGTCGCCGAGCTCGAGCGTCGCGAGGATCGCGATCAGCAGCTCGCGGCGCTGCTGCCAGCCGATCAACTCCTCCGGCTGCGCCGCCAGACGATCGCCGCGGCCGCGACGCGCACGTTCGCTCTCACCACGGGTGACTTCGTGTTCGACAGCGAGGTCTCGCTCCCCGTGGTCGCCAACACGGCGATGCACGTCGGCGGCATCATCTACCACGGCGTCACCACGCAGCTCGATGACGAGCGGCTGGCCGGCGCGCTTCGCGAGCTCGGCACCACGTTCCGATCGCGCGCCGATGGCATCCCCGATCTGCAGTACTTCGGCTTCAGCGAGGCGGAGCTGATCGTCGTCCGCGCCCTGACCGATGGCATCTCGATGCAGCAGATCGAGCACCTGCCTCCCACCGAGCGCCGGATCGCGAGCGCCGTGATCTACACGCTGGCGTCGCTCGGAGCGCTGTACTGCGAATCGCCCGCGGTCGCGCCGCGGATGGCACGCGGCACCGCCGATCCCACGCCACCGGGTCCGGTGATCGCGCGCACCGCGAGTGGTGGCATCCCGCGCCCCGCGGGTCCGCGCGTGTCGCAGATCTCGATCCCGACGCACCAGCCGCGCCTGCAACCACGCGGCACCCAGCCGCTCCACACGCCGGCACCGCAGGTCAGCAGCGCCGGCGATGCCAATCCCGCGCCCGCTCACTATCGCCGCGGTCAGGCCGCGCTGCGCGACGAGCGGCTCGACGACGCGATCGCCGCCTTCACGCTGGCGGCCGAGCTGTCTCCCGACAGCCACGATTACCGGTGCGCGCTCGCGTGGGCGCGGTTCTGCAAGGCGCAGGACAAGTCGCGGATCGCCGATGCAACGCGCGCCGTGCTGTCGCAGGCGGTGTTGCGGTCCGAGAACCCGGTGTCCGCCTATTACTACCTCGGCATGGTCGAGCGGATGCTCGGCCGGACGACGCAGGCGATGACCGCGTTCCAGCAGGTCCTCGATCTCGATCCGAATCACCGCGAAGCGGGCACGGAGCTGCGCTTCCTCAGCCGCAACAGCGGCCCGATCAAGCGCTGACTCGCGGTCTCGACGTTGCCCGTGGCGAAGCGAGCACGTTTTTTGTGCGGGCCGGCGCGAACTGCCGACCAGCCCCGACATGATTCGCGGCAACGTCACCGACCGGCCGTGGGGCAAGACCCTCGGCACGCTGGCACGGCGCGGCGTGACCGGGCAACTGACGGTTCGCAACCACAACGCGAAGTTCGAGATCGCGTTCCACCACGGGCTCGTGGTCGCCGCGGCCTCGTCGGGCTCGGCGGAGAGTGCGACGGCCCTCGCGTTCCGGCAGGGGCTGATCACCGCCGGTCAGGTGTCGAGCATTCCGTTCGGCGCCGCCAACGACTGGGAGTTGCTGGCGCGACTGCTGCCGCCCCAGGACATCGTCCGTCTACAGCGGCAAGCGATCGCGGCCTGCGTGGCGCGCAGCTTCGTGTTCGCCGACGGCGAGCTCACGCTCGACGCGGAGATCACGCTGCGGGTGGTCCCGCAACTCGCGATGCACGTCGGTGGCATGATCTTCCACGGTGCACGGATGTTTCTCGGCGAGCAGCGCCTCCGCGCGGGCGTCCACGCGCTCGGCTCGCGGTTCACCACCGCGCAGGGCGCCGATGTTCGCTGCTTCGGGTTGTCGGCACGCGATCAGGTGATCGCCGACATCGTGTTGCAAGGGACGAGCGCTTCGCTGCTCGACGCGATCGGAGATGCCGAGGAGCGTCGCACCGCCCGCGCGGCCGTCTACGCGTTCGTGTCGTGTGGCGCGATGCAGGGCGAGGGCCCGGCGATCCCGGCGAGCGCGCCCGTTCGCAAGGCGGCACGGCTGGCGCCTGGTCGCACGCAGCGCGAGCTTCGTTAGCGCTCGTCGAACAGCGTGCGCGCCTCGGCGTCGTCGAGAGAGCGCGGATAGATGTAGAGCTCGTCGAGCGCGCCCGGAAGTGCCGCACGGCGAGAGCTCGACATCGGCGCCGATCCGGAGATGCCCCGCGGTGCCGCCATCGATGGTGCCCGGCGGGGCGAGGCCGGCGATCTCGGTGCCGCCATCGAGGTGGAACCCGACGCTGGTGGCGTCTCGCTTCGCGATCGCGTGATGCCAGACATTCGGGGTGAACGCCTCCGGGATGGGAGGCGAGCCGACGCCGTTCGGGATCTGGGTCTGGCGCTCCGAGTAGAGGACGAAGCCCGGCTCGACCAGGTTGAACGCGTAGATGTCGTTGTCGATGGCACCGCTGCCGCCGGCGCTGCCGTGGATCACCAGGTTGACGCACTCGCCCGGCGAGAGCGCACGCTCGAGGAAGTACCAGATCGAGATCGAGACGTCGCCGGTGAGCTGCAGCGCGGAGCTCACCGGGAGATCGACGAAGCCCGCGGGTCCCAGTGCGATCGCCGCGCCGCGCACGCCGTCCGTCCAGCCGGTGTCGTTCAGCGTGCGGACGAGCACCGTGCCGGTCGAGGTCGTCGTGGTGCCCATGTTCTCGTCGAAGTGACGCGATGATCGATCCCGCCGGCACGTTCGCGGCGTCGCTCGCGCCGTCACTCGCGCCATCTCCCGGCGCGGCATCCGCGACCTCGGCGGCGGACGAGAACCCGATCCGGCCACACGCGCCGAGCGCGGCGAGCAGCAAGCAGGATCGGAGCATATCTCCAGAGGTATCACGGCTAGCGCCGGCCACGGCGGCGAAGCCGGACCACGGTCTCGATCTGCGGCGTCCCCGGCATCAGATCGAACGGCTCGATGACGTCGGGTGCGTACCCTCTCGTCGCGAGCTTGCCGAGATCGCGGGCGAGCGACTCGGGACCGCACGACACGTAGAGGATGCGCGGAGGTGCCCACTCGGCGACCAGTGCCCGCGCCTGATCGGAGAGCCCCTTGCGCGGCGGGTTGACGACGACGACATCGGGCAGCGACGTCAGCTGGCCGCGCACATCGGCGGCGTCGCCCGCGATCGCGGTGAGCGGCAGGCCGGCCTCGCGCGCCGCGCGCCGCAGGGCCGCCACGGCATCGCGATCGATCTCGACCGCGACCACACCGGCACCGGCGCGCGCCAGATGAAGGCCGATGCCGCCGAGCCCGGCGAACAGATCGACCGCCTGCGTGCCATCGGAGACCTCGGCGAGCTCGACGACGCGCTGGTACATCGCCAGCGCCTGCGCGCGATTGACCTGGAGGAACTCGCCCGCGCCGACCTCGAGCCGGGCGCCCGCCAGCTCCTCGACGACGAAGCCGTGGCCGTGGAGCACCTGCGCGGTGGAACCCGAAGGCAGGATCGCGCCATCGCGGCGATCGTTCTCGATCGCGACGAGCCCGCGCAGGGCAGGGTGGCGCGCCACCGCGTTCGCGACCTGCTCGAGCTTCGCCCGCGGCGTGCGCGGCGCGACCACCAGCGCGACCAGCACGTCGCCGGCCGCCTCGCGGATGATCACGTAGCGCAGCTCGCCGGACCGCGCGCGCTCGTCGTACGGGATGATGCCGGCACCCTCGATCGCACCGCGCAGCCAGGTGGCGACCTCGTCGATCACCGGCGCGACGGTCTGACAGCCGAGCGTGTCGACCACGTCGTGACTGCGCGGCGCGTAGGCACCGAGCACCACGTGATCGCTCGCGCGTCCGACGACGTACTTGCCCTTGTTGCGATAACCGGTGATCGCCGGCGACGGCCGCACCGCGGCGATCGCGACGCTGCCGTCCGCCACCGCGGGAATCCCCGCCAGCGCCTCGGCGACGCGCCGGTGCTTCGCGGCCAGCTGCGCGTCGTAGGCGAGGTGCTGCCAGATGCAGCCACCGCAGCGGCCGAAGCCCGGGCAGACCGGCGTCACTCGATGCGGCGACGGCGCACCGATCCGCCGCGTCACGTGTCCCCACGCCTCGGCCTTGTGCGGACTCTGGTGATCGATCGCGACCTCGGCGCGTTCTCCCGGCAGCAGATCGGCGACGTGGATCAGCCGTGGATCCGGCCCCGCCTCCGTACCGGTACCGTGACCGGCCTCGTCGAGGGCGTCCGCCTGGACCTCGCAACGGATCGCCGATGACATCGCCGGCATGCTAGCGCACCGGCGGGGAGATCCCGCGTCAGTGCGCGGCCTGGCTGTCGTCGACGCTCGAGTAGCGGAACACGAACTGCGACGCGTCGTTGACCGAGAACGAGCGGAACTGCGGGTTGGGGATCCGCCACGCCGGGTCGAACCCCGGGATGTCGGTGTCGATCACCAGCTCGTGCTTGCCCGCGAGGAAGCCCGCCGACGCGCTGCTGTGGATCGTGCGAGAGGTGCCGTAGATCGACAGCTCCGCCTCGGTGCCCGGCAAGGTTCCCGGCCACGTCACGAGGTCGGCCTCGAACTCGATCCCCTCGAGCCGCGGCAGCATCTCGACCGAGGTCGGCGAGCCCGGAGCCTGCGTGATGTACGCGCTGCGATAGCTCGCCGCGGCGAACGCATCGAGCACCATGTAGCGAGCGTCGAACTGACCGGCCACCGACTGCGGCGGTAGCTTGACCGACGGCGAGCTGCCGAGCGGGATATACGCGCCGGTGTTGGAGGTGAACCACAGGTACGCGGAGCTCAGCTGCTCGTCGGCTGCGAGGTCGACCGCGAACGTCCTGTCGACGAGCGCGACGCCCTCGGTCTCGAGATCGATGTCGTCGAGCGCGGTCGGCCCGAGCACCTCGAGATCGCGGCGGATCGCGACACGCGTGTCGTCGAGGGCGATCAGATCCTGGGTGCCGATCGCGACGTTGATCGTGAAGCTCCAGTCGGCGGTCTCGCCGCTCGCACCGGCGCCCATGAACCCCCGGCCGGGTTGCTTCATCGTGCCGGTGACCTGGATCGGCTCCGAGCCGGCGAACGGCGGATAGCAGGGGATGAAGGTCGAGCCTTCACTCGGGAGGCCCGCGATGAAGCCGACCTCCGAGGCGGTGTCGGTGGCGCACGCGGCGACCAGCTCGTAGTCGTCGCGCACGCTGATCTCGTAGCCGTCGCCGGTGTCGACGGGCTCGCGCCACTCGCCACCGTTGGTGCGATAGCGAACGAACACCGGGGACGAGCCGAACAGCTCGACGAACACCGTGGTCTCCGGTGGATCCTCGGGCGTATCCGGTGGCGCATCGACGAGCGGCGATGACGAGGGGTTGCTGCAGGCAACAAGACACGACAGCGCGCACCAGCGCGCGATTTGAATCGACGGCATGACGGCGCCGCTGTGCGATGCATGTGCCACGCGCGGATCGCGATCGCGCTCGCGATTCGTCGCGCTTGCGACGGTTCGGGCGATCCGCCTGTGCCATTCACACCACAGGGTTCTGCGAGTTTCGCAGCGTGCGACCTCGACTTCTCGGCGAGTCAGCCGCGGACATGCTAGACAACGGGCCCATGTCGTCCGCCGATCAGCTCGTCGTCGCGGCGCTGTCGGGTGGAGTCGACAGCGCGACCGCCGCAGGTCTGCTCGTCGAGCAGGGGCATCGCGTGGTCGGCATGACCATGCGCCTCTATGATCCACGCGGAACTGCCGCCTCGAGTGGTGGCCGCTGCTGTGGTCCGCGCGATGTCGAGGACGCGCGGGCCGTGTGCGCACACCTCAAAATCCCATTCTACGTCGTCGACCTCGCGGCCGAGTTCGGCGCCGCGGTGATGGAGGACTTCGTCGAGGCCTACCTCGCGGGCGAGACGCCGAACCCGTGCGTGAAGTGCAACCAGCACATCAAGTTCACGCCGCTGCTCGATCGCGCCCGCGCGATCGGCGCCGACGTGCTGGTCACCGGCCACTACGCGCAGATCATCGATGCCCAGCTCCACCGCGGCATCGATGCCGGCAAGGATCAGAGCTACTTCCTGTTCTCGATGCCGGCGCACGAGCTGCCGCACGTGCGGTTTCCGCTCGGCGGCATGACCAAGGAGCAGGTCCGCGCGCACGCGTTGCGCCTCGGCTTGCCCAATGCCGTGAAGCCGGAGTCGCAGGAGATCTGCTTCGTGCCCGATGGCGATTACGCGGGCTTCGTGTCGGCACAGGCGCTGAAGCGTGGCCGGCCGCTACCCGGTCCTGGCCCGATCGTCGATCAGGCGGGCAACGTCGTCGGCAAGCACGACGGCGTCCATCGCTTCACGATCGGCCAGCACCGCGGCCTCGGCAACATGACCACCAAGGACAAGGTGTTCGTCACCTCGATCGATCCGGCGCGGTCGGAGATCCGGGTCGGCCCGAAGGAGGCAGCGGAGCGCCGCGAGCTCGAGATCCGCGATCTGCGCTGGCTGTCCGCACCCCGCGCGTCCCTGTCCGCGGCGATCCAGGTTCGTCATCGCGGCACGCCGATCGCGGCCGACGTCACCATCGAAGGCGACCGCGCCCGGGCGACGCTGCGCGAGCCCACCGTCGCGGCGCGCGGTCAGGCCGCCGTGCTCTACGACGGCGATCGCGTCCTCGCCGGCGGCTGGCTGGCCTAGCGGCGCAGCAGCGTCGCGATCTCCGGAATCGCGGCGTACGCCGTTCGCCACAGCGGCTCCTTCAAGAGCTCGAGCTTGCGCCGGGCACCGAGGCGCGCGCGCTCGCGCACCATCGCAGCACGCTCGTGCTGGCCGTTCGCGGTCAGCACGTCGATGCAGGCGACGAGGACCTCTTCCTCGGAGCCCTCGATGTAGTGCTGGTGCTCGAGCAGCTGCAGCGAGCGGTGGACCAGCGCGTTGGCCTCGGCGGCGCGGCCGGCGCGCGACAGCGCGAGCGCGTGGCGAGCGAGGCCCTGGATCTCGTAGCCGACCAGGGTCGCCGCGTGAGCCACCGCGGTGCCCTCGGCGGCATCCGCGATCGCTTCCGCCAGCTCGCCTCTCGCGAGGTGCGCCCCGGCGCGCGCGATCAGCGCGTTGGCCTCGAGATAGCGCGCACCGATCCGGCGCGCCTCGCCGAGCGCCTCGTCGATCATCAGCTTCGCCGTCGGTCGCTTGCGCTTCACGTCGCAGACGCCCGCGTAGATCATGCAGTCGGCGCGACTCCACCGCGACGCCGTGCCGGCGAGGATGTCGAGCGCCTCGGTGAACGCGGCCGCGGCCTGATCGTAGAGCCCGACCTCGAGGAGGATGATGCCGCGCACCGACAGGCCATCGCCTTCGCGGCCGCGATCGCCGTAGCGCCGGCACAGCTCGAGCGAGCGCTCGGCGTTCTCCATCGCGCGCGTGAAGTGCCCGAGGCACATCTCGATCACGGCGACGTGGTTGGTGACGATCCGCTCGAGCCACGGATCGCCCGTCTGGTCGATCAACGCGAGCACCGGGCGATAGGCATCTCGCGCGTCCTCGTAGCGCGCGCGCAGCAGGTGGATGCGGCCGCGCCCGATCATCGCCGCCATCTCGTCGTGGACGGCGTGCTGGCGATGGAACAGCTCGCGCGCGACATCGATCAGCGCCAGCGCCTCGTCGAACCGGCCGAGCCGCTCGAAGATCTCGGCGCGCACGCGCAGCGCCTCGCCGCGCAGCCGATCGTCGTGCGCCGCGGTCGCGTGATCCTCGGCGACCACCGTGGCGACCGTCGCGTTCGCGTAGTCGCCGAGTCGCAGCATGCGCTGCGCGCGCCGGATCGCGACGTCGGAGAGCCGGGCCGGATCGCCTTCGCACAGCCGCTGCAGCTCGTCGACATCGCCGGCGTCGGCGCTCAGGTTCCCCTGCAGGCGATGCGCTTCCTCGCGGCCCGCCAGCGCCTCGCGCCGGCGCGCCCGCGACGTCGCCGTCGGTGGCGATGCGCCGAGCTCGCGATCGAGCAGCAGCGTGCGCGAGAAGCAGGCGACCGCGGCATCGGCAT
>JAEYYY010000018.1 GCA_023430775.1 Pseudomonadota bacterium | reverse complement strand
TCGCCGACATCCCCGGCCTGATCGAGGGCGCGGCCGAGGGGGCCGGGCTCGGCCACCAGTTCCTGCGCCACGTCGAACGTTGCCGGGTCCTGCTCCACATCGTCGAAGCGACATTCACGACCGGTCCGGAGCGGAGCCCCCTGCGCGATTACCAGGTGATCAATGCCGAGCTGGGGCGGTATGCCCCGGAGCTGGCAAATACGCCTCAAGTCGTGGTGTTGAACAAGTCCGATGCCACCGAGGAAGCGGCCATCGCGGAGCACCGGAAGGCGTTCGCGGACGCCGGCGTGGAATTGCTCACGATGTCTGCCGCGACCCGCGAAGGAATCGATGCCGTGCTCGAGGCCTTGTGGGTCCACGTACGGCGGGCGTGAGATCGAAAACTCGTTAAGTCGCCAGCTTGAGACCGCCTGGGCCAGGTGTTACAACCGAGCCATTCCTAACGGAAAAAGCGCGGACGCGAGCGTTTCGCGCTGAACGAAAAAGGGGCCGGTTGGCACATCCCGATCGGCATGAGCTGGAGATACCAATGCGTGCTTCGACTGTTCTGCTGATGTCGCTGTTCTCCTCCACCGCGTTCGCGCAGCCGCAGCCGACGCCGGCCCCGACACCCGCGCCAACGCCCTCGACGCCCGTCGCGTCGGAGCCCGCACCGGCCCCGCAGTCGTCGCCCGCACCGGGCCCCGGTGATGTCCCGCCGGAGAACATGCCCACGTCGGTGCGGATGCGCCGCCTCGAGCAGCGGACGCAAGCGCTCAAGGAGCGCGCCTGGCAGCTCAAGGCCCGCGTCCAGATGCTCAAGGAGCAGGTGCTCGGCGGTGGTGTCGGCGCGCAGACGGTGATCGCGCACGCCAACGAGATGGGCAGCTCGTTCCGGCTGACCAAGCTGATCTACACGCTCGACGGCACGCAGGTGTTCGTGCGCACCGACGAGACGGCCGAGAGCCTCTACAAGACCAAGTCGTTCGACATCTTCGCCGGTCCGATCTCGCCCGGTAACCACAACCTCGCGATCGCGGCGACCTACCGCGGCCACGGCTACGGCGTGTTCGAGTACCTCACCAAGTACACTTTCAACGCGAAGGGCGGCCAGTCGTTCACCGCCGGTGAAGGCAAGATCGCGAAGATCGACTGCAAGGGGTTCGAGAAGGGCGGCCCGACGACGCCGCTCGAGAAGCGAGCCGCCGTCGAATGCAAGGTCACGCAGGTGACGCCGGAGAAGCCGGCAGATCCGGCGGCGCCCACGCCCGCGGCCACCACTCCTGCTGCAGCCCCCGCCCCCGCACCCGGGAAGTGATTCATGCGCCGACTATCGCGATTGCTGCTCGCGCTCGTGGTCAGTCTGCCGCTCTCGGCAGGTGCTGACTCCGAGAGTCGCGTCGCAGCGTACGAGCGTGAAGCGCTCCAGATCGGCGCGGACTTGCCGCAGCCGAACCAGGTCACGACCGCGCAAGGCCAGCGGCGTCTCATCGATGCCGAGGTCGCGTACTCGCTCGGCGATTACGATCAGGCCGCGCTGATGCTGTTCGATCTGGCGCAGAAGCCAGGTCAGGACCAGGAGACGGCGACGTTCTATCTCGCCGAGTCGCTGTACCAGAAGGGCGATCGCGGCGCCGCGCGCAGCTACTACGAGCAGATCACGAACGGAGCGAACACGTCGAGCCGGTACTACCAGCCGTCGCTGCTTCGCCTCGTCGAGATCGCGATCGCGCAGCGCGATACCAGCAACGTCGCCCCCACGATCCAGGCGCTCGATCAGCTGTCGCCCGGCCTCCGGAAGCCGCAGGTGCCGTACGTGCGCGGCAAGTACGCCTTCTTCGAGGGCAAGTACGACGAAGCGCTGGCGTACTTCAACGACGTGCCGAAGGGCTCGGAGCACGAGCTCCAGGCCGTCTACTACAGCGCCACGGTGTACGTCGCGAAGAAGGATCTCGCGCGCGCCACCGAGATGTTCAACGACATCATCACGCGCCGCCCGAAGTCGCCCAACGATCGCCGCGTGCAAGAGCTCTCGCACATGGCGCTCGGTCGCCTCCATTACGAGCGAGATCAGGGATCGAAATCGATCGACAGCTACCTCGAGATCGATCGCCGCAGCGATCTGTTCCCCGACGCGCTGTACGAGGTCGCGTGGGTCTACGTCAAGGGCAAGCAGTACGACAAGGCGCTGCGCGCGCTCGAGCTGCTCTCGCTCTCCGAGCCGACGTCCACCAAGACGCCGACGGTGCGGATCCTCGAGGGCAACCTGCGCATCCGCAAGGCGCAGATGATCCGCCAGGCGAAGATCACCGGCACCATCGACGCGACGACGAAGGACACCGATCCGAACACCGAGTACGACAAGGCCGAGGTGGTGTTCACCGACACCCACGACATGTACTTGCCGTCGTACGTCGCGCTGACCGAGATGGCGGAGAGCAGCGATCCGGGGCAGTACCTGGCGCAGCTGGCCGGTCGCGACGCGCGTGCGTTCTCGACCACCGCGCCGATTCCGGAGGCCGCCGCCCAGTACCTGCGCGAGGAGCCCGAGGTCCGGCGCATCGTCAACGTCGCGGTCGATCTCCGCGAGGTCGAGACCAACATCATCCAGGCCGAGGCGGTGCTGTCGCGGCTCGAGGGTGTGCTCGCCGCCGGTGACAAGAGCGCGGTGTATCCGGCGCTGCAGAACCGGCGCTCGCGCATCGGTGCGATCCAGGACGACCTGATCAAGATCCGCGTCGATCTGCTGAACGATCCCGGCATCCGCCAGCGCTCGCAGACCTACTTCGCGCAGGGCGGAGTCGAGCAGCTCGCCACCGATCGCGTGTCGGCCACCCGCGCCGAGTACGACAAGCTCGATGCGTCGGCCGCCGATGTGTCCGGCATCGTCGATTCGACGCAGGCCGTGGCGGTCGCGCTGCGCAAGTTCGCCAACGATCCGAAGGCCACCGGCAAGGAGCCGTTGCCGCAGGATCAACGGACCACCATCATGACCGGGCTCGACGAGACCGCGCGAGAATCGGCGGCGATCGAGGCCGAGCTCGCCGATATCCAGCGCGAGCTCCAGCTCGGCCGCGATCTCGCGCCGGTCGGCGACGAGGAAGTGGCCAAGGCGCGCGACGCTCGCAAGGCGTTGCTCGCCGAGCTCGATGGCCGGTCGGGCAACGCGCTGTACAACCGCGCCACCGCGGTATCGCGCAACCTGTCGCAGATCGAGAGCCGCATCGATCAGGCGATCGGTCAGGGCATGGATCAGCTGAAGGCGCAGATCGTGACCGAGCGGCAGACCATCGCCGCGATGCGCACCGAGCTCGCCGAGCACGAGACCGAGGCCCGCACGATCGGCGGCACCGCACTCGGCGCCAGCTTCAAGGACGTCAAGGCGAAGTTCTACGACATCGTGATCCGCACCGATGTCGGCAACGTCGACGTCGCGTGGTCGCGCAAGGAAGACAACGACGACGATCTCAAGCGGCTCAACCTGTCGCGCCAGCGCGATCTCAAGCAGCTGCGCGACGAGTTCCGCGGGATCATCGAGCAGACCACCACGTCGCCGGCGCGGCCGGCACCGGTCAGCACCAAGCCCGACGAGGCGAAGCCGCCGGCAACCAGCCCCGACAAGGGCGGCACCGACACGCGCGTCAGCCCGGGCAGCAGCGACCCGAAGCAACCCGCCGCGCCGACGGTGCGTCCGGACAACGAGACCAAGCCAGGCACGCAGCCGAAAGCTCCGGCCACGGGAGCCAAGCCATGAGTCGTCCACGCATGCGCAACTCGGTCGCCGCGATCACGCTCGCCGGGTTTCTCGCGGGCACGGTCTCGGCGCAGCCGGGCTCCACGCCGCCCGCGGATCCCGTGCCGGTGCAGGACCCGCCGAATGGTCCGGGCCTCGGCAACCAGCAGCCGGGCCCGCCGCAGCCGCGACCGGTCGTCCAGATCAAGCCGCCGCTCGTGCTCAACGAGAAAGAGCTCGCTGAGCTGAAGGAGACCGAGGCGGAGTACGACCGCTTCGTCAAGGCGGCGACCGAGCACGACAGCCGGATGCGCCAGATCGCGCAGCGCGAGTTCGATACGCGCACCGCCGATCTGAGCAAGCGCTACGCCGACAACATCGCGAAGGCCGAGGCGGCGAAGGGCAAGCTTCACAGCGACACCATCGTCAAGCTCGAGAAGTTCCTCGCCGATCACCCGAACCACGAGCAGTTCACGCCGGACGCGCGGTTCCGGCTCGCCGATCTCTATCTCGATCGCGCCGACGACGAGGTCGAAGCGAGGATGGCCGAGCTCGACAAGCTCGGTCCGCCGGATCCCAACAACCCGCAGCCCACGCCGATCGCCGATTACCAGCCGGCGCTCGACCAGTGGGAGAAGATCCTGACCGAGTTCCCGAACTACCGGCAGACGCCGTCCACGCTCTACCTGCTCGCCTACTACGGCAAGACCAAGGACGAGCGGAAGAGCCTCCAGGTGTTCCTCGCGCTGGCGTGCGCGAACAAGTACAAGTGGAACGGCACGCCGCCGCCGGTGCCCACCCGCGCCGAGGCGCTCAAGCGTGTCGAGGCGAAGACGCTGCGCGATCCGTACAGCGATTGCCAGGCGTATCCGAACTCGGATGTCGAACTGATCCGCCACGCCTGGGTGCGCGGCGTCGCCGACTATCACTTCACCGTTCCGGGCGAGGTCGACGACGGCATCGCCGCGTACCTCAAGGTCGCCGAGGGTGGCAAGGAGTCCAAGCTCTACGCCGAGGCGCTCTACAAGCTGGCGTGGTCCTACTACAAGCGCGACCGCATGCCGGAGTCGATCAAGCGCTTCGACGAAAGCGTCAAGCTCTACGACTCGATCGTCGCCCAGGGCGGCACGCCGGCCCTCGAGCTGCGCGACGAATCGATCCAGTACATCTCGGTCGCGTTCACCGATCCGTGGGAAGGCGAGACCGATACCAACCCGGTGCGCGCGATGGATCGCGCTCGCGCGTTCTACAAGGGCCGCGAGAACGAGCCGCACGTGCGCGACGTCTGGGTCGCGATGGGCAAGGCGTTCGCCGATCTGCAGGCGTGGGATCAGGCCGTCGACGCGTATCGCGTCGCGATCGGTCCGCCGTGGGAGCTGCACCCGAAGAACCCGCTGGTGCACCAGGAGATCGTCAACGTCTTCGAGCTGAAGGGTGACAAGTTCGCCGCCGACAACGCCGCGGCCGAGCTCGCCATCCGTTACCAGTGTCCGAACACGGCGTGGTGCCAGGCGAACGAGAAGGACCGCGAGGCGATGGAGAACCAGCGCCGGATCGCGGAGCGCGCGCTCTACGCCGCCGCGCGCAACACGCACTCTGCCGCCACGCAGATGCGCAAGGACTACGAGCTCGCGAAGTCAAAAGACCCGCAGGCGAAGAACGACTACCTCGCCATGTACAACAAGGCGGTCGAGCTCTATCGCGCGTTCATCGCGACGTATCCCGAGTCCGACTACGTCTACGAGTTCACGTACAACCAGGCCGAGGCGCTGTACTGGAGCGAGCGCTATCCCGAGGCGATCGTCGCCTACACGTGGATCCGCGATCACCGCGACATCGGCACCACGTTCTACATCGATGCCGCGCGCAGCATCGTGCTGTCGTACGAGGCCGAGGCGGCGAAGCTCGTCGCCGAGGGCAAGCTCGCCGCGCTGAAGATTCCGACGGGCGCCGAGCTCAAGGCCACGCCGCAGCCGTGGACGGCGCAGCCGATCCCCGACGTCTATCGCAAGCTGCAGGCCGAGTACGACAACTTCCAGAACATCGTCAACGATCCGGCGGCCGCTCCGCAGCAGGGCACCAACGCCGCGCTGATCTCGCTCGCGTACTTCCACATCGACGACGCGATCGCGCGCTTCACCAAGGTGATGGACAAGTTCTGCAACATGCCGCAGGCGGCGAAGGCCAAGGACGGCATCCTCGCGATCTACGAGGCGCAGAACAACTTCGACGCGATCCAGCGCACCAACGAGAAGTTCATCGCCGCCAAGTGCGGTGACAAGGGAACGATCGACGCCGCGATCGCGCAGAACCGCTCGCTCAACTTCTCGCGCGCGAACGCGCTGTTCGCCGAGAAGAAGTTCGGTGCGGCCGCCGAGGCGTTCTATCGCTTCTACAAGACGGCGCCGCCGAACGATGCCGATCTGCCGGTCGCGCTCTACAACGCGGCGGTCAGCTATCGCCTCGCCGACAAGCCGAAGACGGCGATCGCGCTGTTCAAGGAGTTCGCCGACAACAAGGCGAAGAACTTCCGCGACAGCCCGTACTACCTCGACGCGATCCGCCTCCAGGCGGCGAGCTACCAGTCGGCGCTCGATTACGACAACGCGGTGCGCACGTACCTCGAGCTCTACGCCGTGGCGAAGAAGGCGAAGGCCGCGGGGATCAAGCCGCCGCCGCCGATCGGCAACGAGAAGCCGCGCACGCTCGACGAGATCAGCAAGGACGCGCTCTACAACGCGGCGCTCGCCTCCGAGCTCAACCGCGACTTCAAGAAGGCGATCGAGCTCTACACGCAGTATCAGGGCGTGGAGAAGGAGCGCCGCGCACTCGATCGCGCGCTGTGGTCGGTGGTCAACATCTACCGCCAGTCGGGCGACGTCAACGCGATGGAGGAGACCGGACAGAAGTGGCGCGCGCGCTACGGGCTCGACAAGGGCACCGACGCCGCGGGCAAGCCGTACGACAACGCCGAGAACTACGTGCAGACGTTCTACGACTCGTCGCAGCTCCGCAAGAAGAAGAACCAGACCAGCCTCGCGCGCACCGCGGGTCAGGAGACGATGAAGGCGTGGGTCAAGGTCGGCTCGCCGCCGGGTGGCAAGGCCGCCGCGATGGCTGCGGAGTGGGAGCTGACGTTCGCCGAGGAGCAGTACACGAACAAGTGGGAGCCCTACGCGATCAAGACCGCCGCGAAGACGCTCCAGGAGCAGGAGACGATCGGCAAGAAGCTCGAGGCCGAAAAAGACAAGGTCTACAACATGTACGCGGCGCTCCTGAAGTACCAGGTCGCCGAGTACACGATGGCCGCGTACGTGCGCGGCGGAAACATCCAGTACGAATACGGCCAGAAGCTCGCGGACGCGCCGCTGCCGAAGCCGCTCGAGTCCAAGCCGGATCTCGCCGCGACCTATCAGGCCAAGCTCGACGCCAACGTCCAGAAGTATCGCGACGCGGCGAAGGCCGAGTGGCTGAAGGTCGTCGACGCGGCCAAGAAGGGCGGCATCTCCAACAAGTGGAGCCGCGCTGCGATGGAGTCGCTCGGCCGCGAATTCCCGTCGGAATTCCAGGCGCTACGTCAGGAGATCATCCAGGGAACGGAGGCGCCGTGAAAAAATTAGATCTGATCCAGCGCGAGCGCGTCTCATCTCTATTGCCCGGAGTTTGGAGACATCGACTCGGAGCCGTTCTGATGGCCCTCGCGATCGCAGCCTGCGGTGGCAAGGGCAAGAACGACAAGACCACGCCCGGTTCGGGCAGTGGCTCGGGCAGCGACAGCCAGTCGATGAACGACCCCGGCGATCCGACGGGTGGCACCGGCGGTACGGGCGGTACCGGCGGTACGGGTGGCACCGGCGGTACGGGTGGCACCGGCGGCACGGGTGGCGACCCCACTGGTGGTGGCGGCCCGAACGAGCCGGCGTTCACGCCGCCGAATTTCGATCCCGATCCGGCCACCGTGAAGACGCAGGTCGATCAGCAGATCGCTGCCGCGCGCGCCGCGCTCGCGCAGGCCACGCCGGATGCCGATGGTGCGCTGCGCGCCGCGAAGGCCGCGCTCGCACTCGATGCCTCGAGTGTCGAGGCGGCGTCGTACGTCGCGTTCGCCTACTACCACAAGCGGCTCTACGACACCGCGGAGCTCGTCCTCGACGACATGACCGCCGACAAGGGCGATCGCGGCACGAAGGCGAACAAGAACGCGAACGTGTCGTACGTCTACGGGCTGATCTACGACAAGACCAACCGTCCCGAGCGCGCCGAGTTCGCGTTCGCGAAGGCGGTGCAGCTCGATCCCAATCACGCGAGCGCACTCGTCAACCACGGCGTCTACCAGCTGAAGAACAGCAAGTACGTCGATGCGATCGCCACGTTCGAGCGGCTGACCAAGCAGTTCAATCGCAACGACGCGATCACGCTGACGTCGCTCGGGTCGGCTTATCGCGGGCACTCGGCGGATTTCCCGAAGGGTGCGCAGCGCGATCAGTTCGTGCGTGCCGCCGAGGCCACGTACAAGCGTGCGCTCCAGGCGAACTCGAACTACGGGCCGGCCTACTACAACCTCGGACTGCTCTACCTCGACACCGATCCGTATCCGGGCGTCGCCGATCAGCTCGCACGGCTGCAGACTGCCAAGGGCTACTTCGATCAGTACAAGAACATGCCGGGCGTCGACATGAAGCTGTACGAGACGCGCACCAAGGACGTCGACAAGGCGATCAAGCGCGTTCAGAAGTCGCAGAAGAAGCCACCCGCCTGATCGGTCACACTGGAGAGAACCATGCGTCACCCAGCAATTCTTCTCGCCACCTTCGCGACGCTCGGACTGGCCGGTTCCGCTCGTGCGGAGCACCCCGGCTCGCCGGCGTGTCGTCACGAAGATGACAGCGCACCGGTGACCACGCGGGTCGAGATGATCAATGGCAAGGCGACGCTGGTGATCGAGAAGGAGATCGTGATCTGCGGCCGCCCGGCGCGGCCCGCGGTCGCGTACGTCACCAGCCCGAAGGATGTCGATTACACCTGGATGCAGCTCACCGAAGATCTGGCGGCGAAGATCGTCGATTCGGTGAAGGACCTCGGAGGTAGGAAATGAAGAAGCTGATCGCACTGACCGCCGTCGCGATGCTGGGCTTCACCACTCACGCGCGGGCCGAGGGTTGCCAGGAAGACACGGGCGAGGGTGAGAAGAAGCAGGGCAAGTTCCACATCGAGTACATCAACGGCAAGCCGGTGACCGTGATCGATACGGTCGTCGCGGTGTGCGGCAAGGTTCCGCGGCCGTCGGTGGTCTACGTCCTCACGGCGAAGAACATCGATTACGAATGGGAGAACCTGAAGCAGGACTTCATGCCGTTGATCCTCCAGACCGTGAAGAAGGCGCCGTTCTGATATGGCGACTCCCCACAAACGACCTGCGAATGGCGGCGGGACTTCTGCCAACGCTCCGCGCCAGCGCATCCTTCGGATCGGCGTGTTGCTCGGCGGCAAGATCGTCGAAGAGCGGCTGATCCGCGAGCGCGTGCCGGTCTCGATCGGCCAGTCGATGAAGAACACCTTCTCGATCCCGATCGACGGTCTGCCGCTCGAGTTCACGCTGTTCGCACTCGACGAGGGCCGCTACTCGCTGCGCTTCCTCGGCAAGATGGATGGCCGGCTCTCCGACTCGGGTGGCCAGGTCAACACCCTCGACGCCCTCAAGAGCAAGGGCGCCCAGAACCACGGTGACTACTACCAGGTCGGGCTCTCCGATTCGGCGCGCGGCAAGCTGTCGCTCGGCGATCTGACGATCCTGTTCCAGTTCGTCACCGAGCCGCCGCGTCAGCCAAAGCCGATGCTGCCTGCCTCGGTGCGCGGCACGTTCGCCGATCGCTTCGATCCGCGGCTGCTCGTGATCGTCGGCTCGTCGATCATCCTTCACTTCATGGTCGTCATCATCGCGTGGATGGGCGACATCGAGAAGGAAGGCCTCGCCGAGAAGGCGTACGACCTGACATTCGAACCCGAGAAGTATCAGGTCGAGCTCAAGCCCGAGCCCGAGGAGGTCGCCGAAGCTGGCTCCGCCGCGGGCAGCGCCGCCGGCGACAAGAAGCCGGACGACAAGCCGGCGCAACCCACCCCCAAGCCGTCGGGCAACGATGGTGGCCGCAAGGACTCCACCGACGTCGCGATGAGCGAGGACGACGCGGCGGCGTTCGCCGACAAGCTCACCGTCGAGGGCAAGGACGGCAAGGATCCGGGCGACATGTCGTCGCGCAATCCGAACACCGACCTCGGCAAGCAGATCGACAACGTCCGCGAGGGCAACAAGCAGGTCGCCAACGGCGGCGGCACCGGCCGCGGTACGCGCGGCGATGGTGATCCGAAGGTCGGCACCGGCACCGGTCCGAAGATCGATGGCCCCGGCGGCATCGACAGCGCCGGTGGTGGCAAGGGAACCGAGAAGGGCCCGTCGGGTCGCATCTCGGTGTCCACCAAGACCGCGCTCGACGAATCGACGCTGACGGCAGACGCGGTGCTCGCGAAGATCCAGTCGGTCTACATGGCGATGATCAAGCGCTGCTACACGAACTACCTGAAGGTCGAAGCGTCGGCGCGCGGCAAGGTGACGTTGAGCTTCACGGTCAACGAATCTGGTGCCACGGTGAACGGCCGCGCCAAGGGCTTCGCGGCCGAGGTCGACACCTGCATCACCGGTCTGATGGGAGGCTGGCGCTTCCCGGTGCCGAAGGACAGCGACGGCGAGAAGACGCAAGCGAGCTTCCAGATCCAGCTCCAGCTCGTTCCAGACTGATAGTACGAGCCGCCAAAATAGATCGAGCCCGCGGGGGCATGCGTTCGCATGTCATGAGCCCCACGTCACGAGCCCTTCGAGTCGGTGTCCTCCTCGGTGACAACCTCGTCGAGGAACGCGTGCTTCGCCCGGTCGCGCCGGTCACGTTCGGCCAGTCGCTACGCTGCACGCTGAGCGTGCCGGCAGATGGCGCTCCGCTGGAGCACACCTTGTTCGCGGTCGAGCAGGGCAGGTTCCTCTTGCGCATCACGGCTGCGATGACCGGTCGGCTCGTGCAGAACGGCGCCGAGCTCGAGCTCGACCCCGGCACCACATCGATTCCGATCGAGCAAGGCGCCCGCGGCAAGCTGCGGATCGGCGACGCCACGGTGCTGTTCCAGGAGATCGCGGCGCCCGCGATCGCGCCACGCCCGCGGTTGCCCGCCTCGGTGCGCGGCTCGCTCGCCGATCGCATCGATCGCCGGCTCGGCGTGATCGTCGGTGCCTCGATCGTCGTCCACCTCGGCATCGCGAGCTGGGCGTGGATCACCGAGCGCGAGACCGACTCGATGGCCGAAGACATCGCGATGAAGTACGAGGCGCCGACGTACGAGGTCATGGAGCTCCCCGACTTCGCACCGCCGATCGCGCCGGCGGAACCAGACGCGGATCCAGGTCCGGGCGTCGCCACGCCCGCGAAGCCCGACGTGCAGACGCCGACCACGAAGCCCAGGCCGGTCACGGATCGCCTCCCCGAACCGGTCGACGCCAATGCGTGGGCCCAGATGATCACCGGCAACGATCCGGGCAAGACCGGTCAGAACGAGCTGCCGAACCGGATCCCGAACGTCGATCTCGACAAGCAGATCAAGAACGTCACCGACTCCAGTCGCACCCCCACCGATCCGACGCGCACGCCGCGCGATCCGGGCCTGCGCCTCGGCGATGGCCGACCCGGCCCGACCTTCGAGGATCCGACGATGCACAGGCCACCGCCGAAGGAAGAGCAGCAGCCGATCGCGCGCATCACGCCGGTCCCGCAACCCAAGCCGCCCGGCAAGGATCCACTCTCGATCAACCTGGTGCTCGGTCGCATCCAGGGCGCATACATGGCCGGCCTCCAGCGCTGCTACGTCAAGCACGGCCTGTCGACCGACGCCTCGCTGGTCGCGAAGGTGACGATCAGCTTCGTCGTCGATCCCACCGGCGTCGCCACCGACAACCAGGCGCGTGGTGCGAACGCCGAGGTCGACGACTGCATCCGCAATCAGATGACGACCTGGCGCTTCCCCATCCCCAAGGACGAGGACGGCGATCCGACCGACGCCCCCTTCAAGCTCCAGCTCGCCCTCCAGCCGAGCTGATAGGGACTGTCTCCACTTGGTGCACTTCCATTTGCAAGCAACCGAAATTGCTTGCCCGTCGAGGGACAGTGTTGAAAATCAACACGGTCCCCATTTCGGCAAGCCTCTCGCCTTCGCGCAGCGGCTGCCGCATGATCGCAGGACATGCGCATCGCGGTCGTACTGGCGCTGCTGCTGTTCCCGGCGATCGCGCTCGCCAAGCTGCAGCGCTGGGAGACGTTGCCGATGCCGCCGCCGATGCCGGCCGCGACGACCACCGGCTTCGTCGACGTGCCCGACGCCAAGATCTACTACGCGACCTACGGCAAGGGCGAGCCGGTCGTCCTGCTGCACGGCGGCCTCGGCAACTCGGATCACTGGGGCTTCCAGCTGCCCGAGCTCGCGGCGAGCTATCAGGTGATCGCGATCGACAGCCGCAACCAGGGCCGCTCGACGATGAGCAAGTCGAAGTCGAAGCTGACCTACCGCACGATGGCCGCCGACGTGCTCGCCGTGCTCGACGCGCTCGGCATCCAGAAGGCCGCCGTGATCGGCTGGTCCGACGGTGGCGCGATCGCACTCGAGCTCGGCATCCACCACGCCGATCGCGTCTCCAAGCTGTTCGTGTTCGGCACCAACTACAGCGCGAAGGGCAGCAAGGAGCGCAAGGCCGGAAGCTCGCCGACCTTCAATGCCTACGCCGTGAAGTGCAAGCAGGACTTCCAGAGGATGTCGAAGACGCCGAACTTCGCGGCCGTCGTCGACTCGTTGATGCCGGTGTGGAAGGGCTCGCAGGGCATCACCCCGGATCACCTGCGCGGCATCAAGGCCTACACCGTGGTCGCCGACGGCGATCACGACGAGATCATCCACCTCGATCACATCAAGGAGATGGCCGGGCTGATCCCCGGTTCCAAGCTCGTCGTGTTCGAGAACACGTCGCATTTCGCGCTGTGGCAGGACCCGGCCGCGTTCAACAAGGCCGTCCTCGACTTCATGGCCCACCGAGCGCCGAAGCACTGAGGTTCGCTGTCCCCACCACTCGGTGATCGCGAATTCCTCCCCGGCTCGTCGGTCCGGGCTAGCATGGTTTCCATGCGGTTCCTCGTCGCGTTCGCGTTGTGCGTGGGAGGCTGCAACTGCAGCTCGAAGAACAACGCCGTCGATCCCGACGCACCGCCCGGTGAGTGCGATCCCGCATGCAGCGACCCCTTGGTCTGCCGCTACAACACCTGCGTTCCACCACCGACGCCGTGCACGTCCAACGCCGAGTGCAACGGCGATCAGTACTGCGACGTCGCGAACGAGGAGTGCTTGCCGTGGGGCGTCGGTCCCGGCGGCGGCAGCGATCCCGAGTGCAAGCGCGAACCGGTCCCCGGCGTGTTCTTCCCCGGCGCGCAGTGCGAATGGCTCGGCCCACCGGCGGGCGATCCATTTCCCGATCACAAGAACGTGCTCGCCACGCCGATGGTCGGCAGCTTCTATCTCGGCGGTGGCGAGTTCATCGCGCCCTCGGTGGTGTTCACCTCGTACAACTTCACCGACGGCGGATCGCAGTCGTGCCAGGGAACCGACCCGAACTTCTTCGGCGTCATCCGCATCATCGACGGCAAGACGTGCACGCAGCAGGCATCGATCGCCGTACCGACGGTGATCGCCTCGTCGTCGCTCGCGATCGCGGATCTCGGTGGCAACGACATCCCCGAGATCGTCGCGGCGCGCACCGACGGCGGCCTCGTCGCCTTCACGATGCAGATCGACGGCAGCTGGGCGCCGATGTGGGAGACCGTGTCGACGTTCGCCAACGACAACTGCAACTGGGCCGGCCCGTCGATCCACGATCTCGACGACGACGGTCTCCCCGAGGTGCTGTTCTACGGCAACGTCTACGATGGCGCGACAGGCGCGGTGATCGACGAGTCACTGTCCGCCGCGGCCGTCGACTCGTTCAGCACCGGCTACATCCCGGTGGCCGCCGACATCGACGGCGATGCCAACCCCGACCTGATCACCGGCACGCAGATCTACACCTGGGACAAGGTGCTGCGAAAGTGGACGCCGAAGCAGGCGCTACCGTTCCAGAACGGTCACACCGCCGTCGCTGACTTCGGCACGTTCCCGGCGAGCGGCGCCGACGATCGCGCCACGCTCGACGGCATCGCGGAGATCGCGGTGGTCGTCGGCGGTGTCGCGAAGGTGTTCAACCTCGCCGGCCGCGAGGTGTTCACCGCCAACCTGCTCGCCCTCGGCGGCGGCCCGGTCGGTGCCGGCGGCCCACCGACGATCGCCGACTTCGACGGCGATGGCCGCGTCGAGTTCGCCTCCGCCGGCGCCAGCGCCTACAACGTCTTCGATCTCGACTGCCGCGGCACGCCCGAGGCAGCGACCTGTCCCTCGCTGCGCACCGACGGCATCTCGTGGGTCCAGCAATCGCAGGACTTCTCCTCCAACCGCACCGGCTCGTCGGTGTTCGACTTCGACGGCGATCAACGCGCCGAGGTCGTCTACGGCGACGAGTGCTTCACCCGCGTCTACGACGGCATCACCGGCAAGGTCGTGTACTCGCGCTTCCGATCCTCCTGCACCTGGTACGAGAACCCGATCGTCGTCGACACCGACGCCGACTTCAACGCCGAGATCGTGTTCGGCTCGAACGACAACTGCAACGTCGTCTGCCCGCTCGTCGATCCTATCTTCGACGGCGTGCAGTGCCTCGACGACTCCGATTGCCCGTCCGCCACGTCGTGCGGCCGCGAGGATCCCGGCGACGCGCTCGGCCGCTGCCGCTGCGCGATCGACGACGATTGCGGTGGCGATGGCTTCGTCTGCCTCGATCCGATCGCCGGCCCGTCCGCCGCGGGCAAGGTCTGTCGCGCGTCACACCCGGCCACCACCGATCAGGTCGGCATCCGCATCCTCGCCGACTCCGTCGATCGGTGGACCAGCACGCGCTCGATCTGGAACCAGCACGCGTACAGCGTCACCAACATCGATCAGGCCGGCAAGGTGCCGCGCACCAGCGAGTGGCTGCAGAACTGGAAGCAAGCCGGCCTCAACAACTACCGCCAGAACAGCCCCGGTGAAGGCATCCCGCCGGGCGCGGTTCCCGATCTCACCATCAAGCAAGCCTCGGCCGAGTGTCTCGCGATCACCACCGTCAGCGCCGAGGTCTGCAACCGCGGCACCGAGCCGGTCGCCGAAGGCATCCCGGTCTCGTTCTACGCCGCCAACACGATGGTGCTGCGCTGCACCGCCGAGACCACCGAGCGGATGTTCCCGGGCATCTGCACGACGGTGAGCTGCAACTGGGGCGGTGCGCCGGGTGATGGCATCGTCGTCGTCGACGACAACGGCGATGGCTCCGGCATCAACCTCGAGTGCCGCGAGGACAACAACCAGCTCGCGTTCGCGGTCTGCCCGTAAGGCTCGCTGACCTCAGCGCGCTGTCCGGCGCCGATCGGCATCCGGACACTCCGGACCTTCGCGAACAGGATCTCGCGATCTTCGCCGGGCATGGACGGTGCTCTCGCTCTGCGCTTTCGCAGGAGCTAGCATCATGACTGACGTGTCTGTTCCCCCGACGCCGTTCGACGACGAGCTCGTCACCCGCAAGATCCTCCGCGAGGAGCTATCGAAGCATCCAACGCACGCGGATCTGGCGAACCACCCGACGCACGAGGATCTCGCCAGGGCGCTGGCGAACCACCCAACGCACGAGCAGTTCGAGGCTGAGCTGTCGCGCCTGCTTCGATCCATGGAAGAGAGCTTCTCGCGCCAGCTTCGAGCGATGGAGGAGAACCTGATCACACAGATGACCGCCTTGCTCGAGCCTTCCAGCGATCACGGTCCGCGGCTGACGCAGCTCGAAGCGCGCACCACCGTGCTCGCGCATCGCGTCGATGCGCTCGAGGCGCCCCGCAAGGTCCGACGCAAACCGGCGCGCAAACGCCCTCGCAAACGAACCAGCCGCAAGTAACGACCACGCTGCGAGCGTTCGCTACAGTACGCCGGTGCCCGAGCCCGGTGAGTTGATCGGCCCGTACCGGCTGGTGTCCCAGCTCGGCAAGGGTGCGATGGGCGAGGTCTGGCGGGCGCGAGACGAGCGGCTCGATCGCTACGTCGCCGTCAAGATCCTCCCGCCCGATGCCTCCGGCGATCTCGAGCGCCGCGCGCGGATGATCCGCGAGGCCAAGGCGTCGGCGCAGATCAAGCACCCGAACGTGGTCACGCTGCACGACATCGTCGAGCGCGAGGGCCTCCTCGTCATGGAGCTCGTCGAGGGCCGCACGCTCTCCGAGGCACTCCGCAAGGATGGTCCGCCGCCGCTCGAGAAAGGCCTGCGCTGGATCGAGGGCATCGCCGATGCGCTGGTCGCCGCGCACGAGCGCCGCATCCTCCATCGCGACATCAAGGCCGCGAACATCATGGTCGCCGGCGACGACGTCAAGGTGCTCGACTTCGGCCTCGCGAAGTTGCGCGACGAGCATCTCCAGACCCAGCCGCCGCCCGCCCGCGCGAAGCTGCCGGACAAGGCCATCGCCCTCGACGCGACGGCCACCGAGCCCGTCCGCGCCGATCCATCGCTGGCCCAGACGCTGACGACGAGCATCAGCGAAGGCGCTCCCAGGACCGAAGGCTTCGATGTCGACTCGTATCGCACGCACGCCGGTCAGCTCCTCGGCACGCCGCTCTACATGGCGCCCGAGCAGATCGACGGCGAGCCACCCGACGAGCGCTCCGAGGTGTTCTCGCTCGGCGTGCTCGCGCACGAGATCCTCGCCGGCAAGCCACCGTACAGCGCCACCTCGATGGACGAGCTGTTCCGCCAGATCACCAAGGACGAGCCACCCGAGCTGCCCGCGGTCCCCGACCCGGTCCAGGACATCCTCTACAAGGCGCTCGCGAAGAAGCCCGCCGCTCGCTATCCGACGATGGCCGCCTTTCGCGACGCCATCCGTGCCGAGCGCCGCCGTCGCTTCGCGCCGAGATCGAAGCGCTGGCCGCTGCTGCTCGCCGCCGCCGCCGCGCTCGCCGCCGGCGCGGTCGCGATCTACGTCATCACCCGCACGCCGCCGTTGTCGGAAGCCAAGCCGGGCGACGATCTCGTCAAGCGCGCGCTCGAGGAGTACGACGTCTTCTACAACGACAAGGCGCTGTCCTCGCTCCGCACCGCGCTCGCGCGCTTCCCCGAGCATCCAACGGCCAACGCGTACATGCTGCTGTTCGGTGGCTCCGAGTCGGATCGCACCCGCGCGCTGCAAGCCGCACCCAAGGCGCGAGCGAGCACGGAGGACAACTCGCGCGAGCGCACGCTGCTCGATACCGCCGTCGCGTTCGCCGAGCGTGGCCCGGTCGCCGCCCGCGCGGTCCTCACGCCCACCGCGATCGGCGACGATCGCGAGCTCGCGTTCTGGGCCGCCGAGCTCGACTACCGCGCCGGCAACTTCAAGGCCGCGCGCGATGCCTACGCATCACTGCTCGCCCAGCCCCAGCAAGCGTTCCGCGGCCGCATCTACGATCACTACTCGTCGGTGCTGCTCTATCTCGACGAGCCGGCCGAGGCGCTGCGCATCGGCACGCTCTATCGCGACGCGTTTCCGGGCGAGGCCGACGCGGTCGCCGTCTACGCCACCACGCGCGCTGCGATCGGTGACTACACCGAGGCGATCGCCGCCGCCGAAGATGCCCTCGCACTCTCCGAAGGCGAGGACACGCTCGCCGGTCTCGCGAAGGTGCTCGCCCTGTCCGGCGATCGCGTGCGCGCGAAGGATCTCTACCGTCGCTCGCTCGACAAGGCAGGTCCCGCTCGCCGCCCGATCCGGCGCGCCGCGCTCGCGCTCCTCCAGTACATGGACGGCGATCGCGAAGCCGCCGCCACCACCGTCGCGCCGTGTCTCGCGCGCTCGCGCCAGGCCGACCCCGCGAGCCACGCCGGCACCGATGCCACCGCACGCGAACGCGGCGCCTGCCTGTTCATCGCCGGTCTCGTCGATCCGGGCTCTGCCGAGACCATCGCCTCGCAGCTCGATGCTCTCGCCTCCGCCGCCACCGATCTACGCCCCGCCTACGGCGCGCCGCGCTCCCTCGCAGCCCTCGTGCGCATGCGCGCCAGGTTCTTCGGCGGTGGCTGCATCGTCGAGCCCGAGCCGGATCCGCGGGGCGATCACGGCAAGCTCGACGCATCCAGCTTCGACGTGCCGCTGGATTTCTATGCCGCATATCACGTCCCGTTCTTTGCCACCTACGCCGCCTGCGAGAAGGCCGCCTACCTCGCCGCGACGGGCGACCGTGCAGGAGCGCGAAAACTCCTGACCTCGATCGCGGATCGGGGCAAGAATCGCACCTGGCTCCTCACCGCTGCCCGGCGCTTCGACTAACGACACGCAAAATTCGCGAGTCCTCGACGGGGCAGGGCTAGAATTGTTTTCGTGAGCCGTCTGGGGGCCGCCCTTGCACTGTCGTGCGCGCTTGTCGTCGCGTGCGATGACCCCGTCTGCCCGTCGGAGGTGTTCGTCGCGATCCAGACCTCGCAGGTCGTCGTCGATAGCGATGCCGTGGCACCCGGCATCCAGACCTCCGTCCGCGTGCGCACCTCGCTCGCCGAGGGCGAGGAGGTCACGCTCGACGTCTTCTCCGGCTCCGACGCCCCGCTCGGCACGGCCACCGCCATCACCGACGCCGACGGGCTCGCGATCTTCGACGACGTCACCGTCGAGAACCCGATCACCCGCCTGCGCGCAGCGGTCTCCACCTCCTGCGGTGACGCCGAGGACGAGCTCGTGATCGGCGTCTCCGGCGGCACCACCTGCGTTTTGATCTTCTCGCCCGGGCCCGAGGCCAACGCCTTCTACGCGCCCGCCGGCGTCTACAACACGCTCTCCGATCCCGATCCCGCCACGCCCGGCTTCCAGGCCAAGGCCGTCGTCAGCGCCGTCCCCAACGCCTCGGTCGAGATCTTCGACAACACCGGCACCGGCGACGTCTCGCTCGGCACGATCCGCGCCGACGCCAGCGGTGTCGTCGAGCTCGCTCACACGCTCGCCGACGGCGCGCACTCGTTCCGCGCGTTCTGCACCTCGGGCGAGTCGACCACGGTCTCCGCGCCGGTCTCGATCGTCGCCGACACCACGCCGCCCACCTGCTTCTTCGAGACGCCGTCTCCGGGCACCACCATCACGCCCGCGTTCGACAACAACCTCGATCTGTCCGACGGCATCCAGCTCCTCGTCACCGCCCAGATCGGCGGCGACGACATCCAGGACGAGCCCACCGTACTCAGCTTCCTCGAGGTCGGCGGCCTCGCGCAGTCTGCCACCACGACGAAGATCGACCCGTCCGGCAAGTCCTCCGGCTTCGTCACGCTGGCGCCTCTCGATTCGCCCGCCGAGTTCGAGCTGACGTTCACCGCCCGCGATCACGCGCGCAACACCTGCACGGTGGTCGAGCGCTACGACGTCATCCTCGATGGCTGCGAGATCGCCGTCACCTCGCCCACCGCACCGGTCACCACCGATGCCGCGCCGGGCGTGACCGGCTCGCAGGTCGACGTCGTCCTCCAGGTCGCGAGCGAGTGCATCGGCCAGACCGTGACGTCCGACTGCGGCGACGATCCGTCGGGCGTCGTCGATGCCGGCGGGGCCCTGACGCTGCGGCCGACGCTGTGCACGACCTCGCCGTGCGAGACCTCGGAGCTGTGCACGTTCACGGTGTCGACGCCGGATGGCGTGACCACCAGTACGTCATCGACGATCTCGTTCGACGATCAGGGTCCCGAGACGACGGTCGCGATCGTGTCTCCCGCGCTGGCCTGCGGTGCGGTGATCACGCCGGCGAGTGACGCGGATCCGAACACCGATGGCGTCCAGCTCGTCGCCCGGGTGACCTCGCCGGGTGCCGCCGCGAAGTCGCTGCGGGTCAACGGCGGAGCGCCGATCGATGCGACCGGCGACGTCACCGTCACGATCGAGGGCGGCACCACCACGTTCGTCGGCATCGGCGTCGATGCGCTCGGCAACCTCGGGGCCTCGCCCGCGTGCAACGTCACGCTCGAGGACATCACCATCTCGTTCGCCGCACCGGCCGCCGATGGCTTCATCGCGCGTGGCGACGGCGCGATCGCGGGTGGCGCCATCACGTTCGAGCTGTGCGGCACCGTCAACAAGGTCGGCGCGAACGTCGAGCTGGCGATCGATGGCGCCGCGCCGGTCGCCGCGACGGTCACCGGCACGACGTGGTGCCGCACCGTCACGCTCACCGAGTCGCCGCCGTCGCACACCGTCGTGGCCACGGCCACGCTCGGCCAGTCATCGGGAACGGCCTCGCTCGTCCTCGCGGTCGATCTCACCGCACCACCGCCCGTCGACAACTTCCTCGGTAGCGCGCTCGATCGGCGCTCGCTGCTGATGGCCTTCGAGTCGCCTTCCGATGCCGGCAACCCGGTCACCTCCTACATCGCCAAGGTCTCGACCACGCCGCTCACCAACGCGAACTTCGACACCACCGGCGCCGTGATCAGCGCACCCGCGCCCGCGACGCCCGGTGACGATCAGACGGTCACGTTCGCGCCCGCGCTCCTCCAGCTCTCCTACTTCCTCGGCATCGCCACCGTCGACGCGGCCGGCAATCGCTCCGTCGCCTCGATCACCGGCCCGCTGAGCCCGTTCCTCGATCGCACCGGCGAGATCACGCCGCCGAATGCGAACCTCGGGGCGCTGCGCTTCGGCACCGCGATCGCCTACGGCAAGTTCAACGACGACGACATCGATGACCTCGCGGTGTCGGCGCCGACGCAGAACGCCGCCGGCGTCAGCTCCGCGGGCGCCGTCTACATCTACTTCGGCTCCGCGCTCGGCCTCGGCACCACCCCCGACGTCACGATCACCTCGACCGTCGGCAACGCCCGCTTCGGCTCCGGCCTCACCGCCGTGCGCTGGTCGTCGTCGACCCGCGACGATCTCGTCGTCGGCGCGCCGGGCATCGGCCACGGCCAGATCGCGATCTTCCGCGGTGGCGCGATCACGGCAGGTCCGCGCGACGCCGCCACCGCCGACGCCGTGATCACCGTCAGCGCCTCGGCGCCGAGCTTCTTCACGAGTGGTGGCCTCGGCTCGTGGCTGGTGACCGCGGATGTCGATGGTGAGGGCACGCCGGATCTGGTGGCGTCGGTCCCCAGCGGCGGCTCCAGCAACGGCGGTGCGATCATCCTCTACGGCGATACCTTCCCCGAGACCGGCAACGTCGAGCTCTCGGATCTCGATCCGTCCGGTGCCAACGGCGCGATCGTCGAGCTGTTCACGGATCCCACCAACAGCGCGCGCCGCCTCGGCACGTACCTCCATGCCGTCGGGCCGACGCTCGGTGTGCTCGATGCTACCGACGATCTCGCGCTCGGCTACCTCGACGACAACACCACGCTCGATCGCATCTTCGTGCTTCGCGGCAACGGTTCTCGCCCGTCCGCGCCCGGCGTCACGCTGCGCGCCTTCGATCCGACGCGCGATGGGCGCCTCGACTACGCCA
>JAEYYY010000842.1 GCA_023430775.1 Pseudomonadota bacterium | reverse complement strand
CGCGTAGACGCCGGTGACGAACGGCGCGACGATCGCGCGCGCGGCTTCGGCGCCGAGGCGACGAGCGGCGAAGTCGTGGACCGATTCGTCCTGACCCTTGGGGCCGGGCGGACGCAGCGGCTCGCGCAGCAGATCGAGCTTGCCGCGCCAGGTCAGGAGGTCGCTGCGCACGAGGTCGACGGGATTGCTCGGCAGCGCGCGCAGCTTGCCGTCGAGGAAGATCCAGCGCTTCTTCGCCCTGGGCGAGGCCTTCTCGACCGCGACGCCGAGCTCGTTGCAGAGAGCGAGCATGCCGCGCGACGGGCCACCGAGGAACGAGGATGCGGCGTGCTCGCGCGTGAAGCCGTCGATCTGGCTGGTGCCGATCACACCGCCGGCACGCGACGAGGCCTCGAGCACGTGCGCATCGATGCCGGCCGCCAGCAAGGTGCGCGCGGTCGCGAGACCACCGAGGCCGCCGCCGATGATCGCGACGCGCATGGGGCTACCTGGCCGACAGCTCTTTGACGGCCGTGATCATCGCGCGGACGTGCTCGGGGTTGGTGTCCGGAAGCACGCCGTGCCCGAGGTTGAAGATGTGCCCGGTGGAGCCGGCGCGCGCGAGGATGTCGGAGACGCGCGAGCGGATCTCGGCGGGCGACGCGAACAGCGCGCCGGGGTCGAGGTTGCCCTGGAGCGCGACCTGGTCGCCGACCCGGCGACGCACCTCGTCGATGCCGACGCGCCAGTCGACGCCGAGGACATCGGCACCCGAGGAGGCGTAGTCGTCGAGGTACGGCGCGCAGCCGTTGACGAAGTAGATGATGGGCACGCTCTTCTTCGCGAACGTTGGAGAGGCGCGCAGCATTTCGATCACGCGCTTGGCGTAGCGCAGCGGGTACTCGCGGAAGTCGCCCGGCGACACGATCGCGCCCCAGCTGTCGAACAGCTGCACGGCATCGGCACCGGCGGCGATCTGGGCCTCGAGATAAACGGCGGTGGTCTGCGCGATCTTGTCGAGCAGCAGGTGCGCCGACTGCGGATCGCCGTAGAGGAGCTTCTTGGTCTGCGGGTAGTCCTTCGAGCCGCCGCCTTCGACCGCGTAGGTCAGCATCGTCAGTGGCGCACCCGCGAAGCCGATCAGCGGCACGCGGTTCGCGAGCGCCTTCTTGATCACGCGGATCGCTTCCATGACGTAGGGCAGCTCGGCCTCGGGATCGGGGACGCGCATCGCGTCGATCGCGGCGCGATCGCGAACCGGGTTGGGGATCCTCGGACCCGCCTCCGGGAACGTGACGTCGACGCCCATCGCCGGCAGCGTGATGAGGATGTCGGAGAACAGGATCGCCGCGTCGAAGCCCAGCTGATCGATCGGCTGGAGCGTGACCTCGCAGGCGAGATCCGGGTTGCGGCAGAGGTTGAGGAACGAGCCGGCACGCTCGCGGGTGGCGCGATACGAGGGCAGGTAGCGACCGGCCTGGCGCATCATCCAGATCGGAGTGCGCTCCACGGGTTGCCGTCGACACGCACGCAGAAACAGATGCTCGTCGTCCATCGCGCGACGCATCCTACCCGTTTCAGGTAGGGTGGTGGGGTCGATGGAGCACGCGGCGATCTTGATCGCGCCCGACGGGCCAAGCGGCCAGCTGCGCGGCTTGATGGATCGGCTGGGCAGCTCCGGCATCACGACGACGATCGTCGACGACGTCCAGACCGCGAGCGAGCTGGCGCGCAAGCACGAATCGCCTCCGGCGCTGCTGCTCGATGCCCGCGACTGGTCGGCCGGCGAGGTCGAGGACGTCAAGAACGCCGGCGAGCTGATCCGCCGCGTGCTCGTCGCACTCCCGAGCTCGCTTCCCGTGATGATCGCGAACCACGCCGCGCCGCGGATGATCCTCGCGTGCATTCGAGCGGGCGCCGTCGACGTCATCGATCTCGCGCTCGAGGGCACCGCCACGGCTCGCGCGATCGTGCAGCGCGTGTGCCTGCGCCAGTTCGATCGCGCGCGCGAGCTGGAGTCGTTCCAGCAAGCCCGCAGCATGGTCGAGGAGCTGCTGAAGGATCTGATCCGCACGGAGCGGCGCTCGATCGATGCCGAGGAGGCACTCGCACACGCGCGCAGCGGCGAGGTCCCGACGGTCGCCAGCGAATCGCGACCGCCGGCGATCCTCCTCGTCGAGCACGATCGGTCGGTCGCCGACGATCTCGCGGATCTGCTCGAGTCCTCCGGCATCGCGACGTTCGCGTACGTCACCGGCGAGGAGGCGCTGCGCGAGGCGGAGACCCTGGCCGCGACCACCGGCCTCGACCTCGCGCTGGTCGCCGCGCAGCTCCCGGGGATCGACGGTCTCGAATCCGTGCGCCGGCTGCGCGATCGGGTGCCCGGGCTGCCCGCATTCCTGATGACCTCGATCCACGACGCGGCGCTTGCCACCGAGGCCGCCGACCTGGGTGTCGTCGGGTTCGTGCACAAGCCGCTCAATGACATCGAAGCCGTGGTCGAGCGGCTGTCCCAGCTCGCACACGAGTCGCTCCACCGCACCCGCGAGGCGGTCTACCTCCAGCGGATCAAAGAACGTCACGAGAGCGTACTCGCCAGGTACCGGTCATTGCCTCGCGAACCGTGAACGCCTATGATCTCGCGGGTATCGAATGGCAGCGGGCGCACTGTCCATCAAGCTGCGTTGCGCCTCGTGGCAGCAGCTCGCGACGATCTATCAGCGTGATCTCAGTCGCGGCACGATGTTCCTCAAGGCATCGAATCCGCCGGCGATCGGCACCAACGTTCGCATCGACCTGACGCTGCCCAGCTCGTCGGTGATCGTGCTGACCGGCGTCGTCCAGCATCACGTCAACGATCCCAACCGCGGCCAGGGCGTCGAGCTCAAGCTGGCCCCGATCCCGACCGGCTCGGTGTGGTTGATCGAGAGCGCGCTGGCCTCGGAGCAGCGCCGCGAGGCGCCGGGACCCGGCGCCGGCGCGCAACCGAAAAGCTTGCCGATCCCGACCGTCACCGAGGGCGCCGAGATCACCGCGGCCGAGGCCGAGCTGATCCGCGCGCTCGGCGCCGAGGCGGAGTCGATGAAGAAGCTCAACCCGTTCCTCGTGCTGGGCGTCGCCTACGACGTCACCGATGCCGAGGTGCGCGCCGCGTTCGGCGAGCTGACGAAGAAGTACCACCCCGATCGATTCGCGCGCTACGAGTCGACGCAGCTGCGCCAGGTCGCCGCCGAGATCTTCATCCTGATCCGCGATGCCTATCGCAAGCTCGGCGATGCCGCCGGCCGCGCGCAGGCCCTCGCCGCGATCAACAAGGTGCCGGTGCGCGCCGGCGTCCCCGCAGCACCGCCGCGGCGAACGCCTCCGCAGGGTGTGCCGTCGCAGGCGATCCCGCGCGCCACCAGCGACGTCAAGAGCGGACCGATCCGCACCGTCGGCGCGGTCCACGACGCCGGCACCGTGAAGAAGCCGCCCGAGCCGGCGCTGCTCGATCAGCACAAGCCGACGAGCAAGGCGAACGTTCACGAGGCCGGCACGGTGCGCAAGCCGGATCCCACGGCGCCGCTTCCGACCTCCGCCGCGGTGTCTCCCGGCGACACCGCGGCCGTCGACGAGCTGATCGATGCCGGCAAGTTCGAGGAGGCGCTCGGCCAGTTCCGGATCCTCGCGAAGAAGCATCCGCAGGAACGCGTGTACCGCGCGGGCGTCGAGCTCTGCGAGGGGCTGCGCTCGCTCGCCAATCGCGATCGGCTCGAGGCCGCGCAACGCTTCGAGGCCGCGCTCGAGATCGACCCGTCCAACGAGCGCGCGGCGCGCGAGCTTGCCGAGATGCGGCGGCAGGCTACCAACGAACGCAAGGGCCTGTTGTCGAGGCTCATGGGGTAGTAGGAGTAGGCCATGTCGCGCATCTTCGGCATCGACCTCGGCTCCACGAACTCGTGCGTCGCCGTGCTCGACGACAAGGGCACCCCCAAGACGCTCGCCGGTGCGGATGGCGAGCGCACGATCCCGTCGTGGGTGAGCTGGGCACCGAATGGTCAGATCACGGTCGGCCAGCGTGCGCGCCGGCAAGGCGTCACCAACGCCGCCGCCACGATCTTCGGCACCAAGCGGTTGATCGGTCGCAAGGTCAATGCCGACGACGTGTCGTGGTTCGCGCGGCTCGCACCGTTCCGCATCGTCGCGGCACCGAACGGCGATGCCTGGGTGCGCGTGCACGGTCAGCCGGTGTCGCCGCAGGAGGTGGCCGCTCACATCCTGCGCGCGATCCGCAAGACGGCCGAGGAGGCGCTCGGCGAGCCGGTGACGCGCGCGGTGGTCACCGTGCCCGCGTACTTCGACGATGCCCAGCGCCAGGCCACGCGCGATGCCGGCCAGATCGCCGGTCTCGACGTGGTGCGCATCCTCAACGAGCCCACCGCCGCGGCGCTCGCCTACGGCGCGCATCGCGTCCGCGAGGGTCGCCGCATCATCGCGGTGTTCGATCTCGGCGGCGGCACGTTCGACATCTCGGTGATGTCCGTCGAGAACGGCATCTTCGAGGTGCTCGCCACCGGCGGCGACACCGCGCTCGGTGGCGAGGACTGGGATCGCCGCGTGCTCGAGCGGATCGTCGACGAGGTCTTCGATCAGCACCGCGTCGATCTGACCTCGATCCCGATGGCGATGTCGCGGCTCCGCGAAGCGTGCGAGACGGCGAAGAAGGCGCTGTCGGTGGATCGCGAGACCACGATCTCGCTGCCGTTCCTCGCCAACGATCAGCACGGCGCGCCGATCAACTACGAGCGCACGCTGACCCGCGACTACATCGAGCAGCTCACCAAGGATCTGCTCGAGCGCCTCGAGGCGCCGTGCACGCGCGCGCTGGCCGATGCCAACAACCCCGAGATCGAGGAAGTGCTCCTGGTCGGCGGCATGACGCGGTGGCCGGCGGTCCAGGACATGGTCGAGCGGATCTTCAAGAAGAAGCCGTCGAAGGGGGCCAACCCCGACGAGGTGGTCGCGCTCGGCGCCGCCGGGTACGCGGGCATCCTCGCCGGCGAGGCCGACGACGCGCAGCTGCTCGACGTCACGCCGCACGACATCGGCATCAAGGTCGGCGACTCCGGGTTCGCGCTCGTGGTGCCGCGCAACTCGATGCTCCCGGTGCGCGCGCGGCGCCTGTTCGCCACCACCACCGCGGATCAGAAGTTCGTCTCGATCGAGCTCTATCAAGGCGAGGAGAAGGACGTCACCAAGAACCGCAAGCTCGGTCAGGTGGTGCTCGACGATCTGCCGAAGGGGCCCGCGGGCAGCGTGCGCGTCGAGCTGGTGATGACCGTCGATGTCGAGGGCATCCTCGCGGTCACCGCGCGCGAGGGCAAGACGGGGCGCGAGGCGAGCGTGACGATCCGGCCGTCGGGTGGGCTGTCGCAGCGCGAGATCGTCGAGATCATCACGCGGCGTCGCCACGACACGGCGCACACGAGCCTGTTGCCCGGTGGTGGCGTGCGGGTGACCACGCGCGAGCACATGATCGCGCAGCCTGAAGACGACGACGAAAAATGACGGTCGCCATCGATCCGGCCGTCCTCAAGGTGGCCGATGCGGTCGGCGCCCTCATCGAGTCGTGGGGCTTCAAGCGCAACATGGGCCGGCTGTGGGCCGTGCTGTACCTCGAGGATCGTCCGCTCAACCAGGCTGATCTCTGCGATCGGCTCGGGCTGTCGACCGGCGCGGTGTCGATGCTGCTGACCGAGATGCTCGAGTGGGGCGCGGTCAAGAAGGCCTGGGTGGTCGGCGAGCGTCGCGATCACTTCGAGGCGGAGACGTCGATCTGGAAGATGGTGTCGCGCGTGTTTCGCGAGCGCGAGCTGCAATGGATCCGGAGTGCGTCGGAGGCCTTCGAGTCGGCATCGCAGGATGCGCAGTCGGGACGGACAGATGACGAGCGCAGCAAGTTCATCGCCGAGCGGATCACCGGCCTCGCGCAGCTCGCGCAGGTCGGAGCGACTCTGATGGAATCGATCTTGAAGGGCGAGACGGTGGACTCGCTACCGATCAAGACTCTCGGCGAGCTGACGAAGAAATGATCCGTGCGCGCGATCTGAAGAAGCACTTCAAGGTGCACAAGCGTCCGCCCGGCTTCGTGTCGGCGATGAAGTCGCTGGTCAAGCGCAACTACGAGACGGTGAAGGCCGTCGATGGCGTGTCCTTCACGATCGAGCGCGGCGAGCGCGTCGGCTTCCTCGGTCCCAACGGCGCCGGCAAGACGACGACGCTGAAGGTGCTCTCCGGGTTACTCCATCCGACGTCCGGCGAGGTCTCGGTGGAGGACCACACGCCGTTCAAGCGCCAGACCTCGTTCCTCCAGAAGATCACGCTGGTGATGGGCCAGAAGTCGCAGCTGATCTGGGACCTGCCACCGTCGGAGACCTACGCGCTCAACCGCGCCGTGTTCGCGGTCCCCGAGGCCGAGTTCGAGGCCACGCTGTCCGAGCTCACCGAGCTGCTCGACCTCGCGCCCTTGCTCGACAAGCCGGCGCGCCAGCTGTCGCTCGGCGAGCGCATGAAGTGCGAGCTCGCGGCGGCTCTGCTCCACCGCCCGACCACGCTGTTCCTCGACGAGCCGACGATCGGCCTCGACGTCGCGATGCAGCTCGCGATCCGCGACTTCGTGCGCCGCTACAACCAGGCACACGAGGCCACGGTGATCCTGACGTCGCACTACATGGACGATGTCGTCGCGCTGTGCCCGCGGATCATCGTCATCGATCGCGGCACGCTGATCCACGACGGCGATCTGCGCGGCCTGATCAAGACGATGGATCCCGACAAGCGGGTGTCGTTCACGCTGGTCAACGGCCAGTCCGGAACCTCCGACGAGGATCTCGGCAAGCTCGGCACCATCCTGTCGCGCGATGGCCAGCGCATCACGCTGCGCGTCAGCGAGCGCGAATTGCCCGGTGCGGTCGGCCACCTGCTCGGCCCGCTCAAGGCCGGCGACCTCGCGATCGAGGATCCACCACTCGAGGACATCCTGCGCCAGATGTTCGGGGGCAAGGACAAGGCGAAAGGGAAGGAGAAGGCGTGAGCGTCGGCCGCGCGTTCAGCGCGCTGCCGACGATGCTGCGGGTCGGCGTCGCCGAGACCGTCGCCTACCGCGCCGAGTTCCTGGTCTGGATCCTGACGACGACGATCCCGCTCGTCATGCTCGGGCTGTGGAACGCGGTCGCGGCGTCCGGTGCGTTTCGCGGCTACTCCCAGGGCGACTTCACGGCCTACTTCCTCGCCGTGCTGATCGTGCGCAACGTCGCCGGCTCGTGGGTCGGCTGGCAGATCGGTGAGGAGATCCGGATGGGCACGATGTCGATGCGGCTGCTCCGGCCGATCCATCCGTTCGTCGCGCTCGCCGCCAGTCACGCCGCCGCGATCCCGTTTCGCTGCGTGGTCGCGATCCCGATCGCGGTGATCTTGCTCGTCAGCTCCGGCGGCAGCTCGCTGACCACCGAGCCGCTACAGCTCGCGATGCTGGTGCCGTCGCTGGTGTTCGCGTGGCTGATCACGTTCGCGATCATGTTCGCGATCGGCTCGCTGTCGTTCTGGATCACCAAGGCGATGGGGCTGTTCAGCCTCTACTTCCTGCTGTTCTCGTTGCTGTCGGGCTACCTGATGCCGATCGCGATCCTGCCGCACCCGATCGCGGTGGTCGCCGAGTGGTTGCCGTTCCGCTTCATGATCGCGGTGCCGGTCGAGCTGATGACGCTGGAGCTGAGCAGCGACGAGGTGGTCCTGCTGATCGCCGTCCAGCTCGCGTGGGTGGTGCTGTCGATCGGCCTCGCGATGTTCGTGTGGAACCGCGGCGTCAAGCGCTTCGAGTCGGTGGGCGCGTGATCCGCTACTTCCGGCTCGCCACGCTCCAGCTGCGGATCAGCGCCGCCGCCGGCATGGCCTATCGCGCGGACTTCCTGCTCGCCGGTGCGATGGCGATCGGCACGATGGCCATGACGCTGCTGCCGCTGTTCGTGGTCTACCAGGAGCGCGAGGTCGTCGCCGGCTGGGATGCACCGTCCGCGCTGGTGCTGATGGCGTACTTCCTCGGGCTGCGCGCGGTGCTCGAGGGCATGATCTCGCCGTCGATCATCGACCTCACCGAGCGTATTCGATCGGGCGCCTTCGACTACGTGCTGCTCAAGCCGGTCGACGCCCAGGTCCTGATCTCGACCTCGCGCTACGAGCCCTGGAAGATCGTCGACCTGATCGGCGCGGTCGCGCTCGCGGTCTACGCGCTGGTGATCCGCGACAAACCGGTCCACGCGGCCGACGTCGGGCTCGGCATCGTCATGTTCCTCTCCGGCGTCGCCGCGATGTACGGCCTGTGGATCGTGTGCGCGGCGACCTCGTTCTGGGTCGTCCGGCTCGACAACCTGACCTTCCTCCTCGGCTCGATCTTCGACGTCGCGCGGTGGCCGGTGCAGATGTTCCCGCAGGTGTGGCGCGTCATCTTCACGGTGATCGTGCCGGTGGCGCTGATGACCACCTACCCGGCGAAGGCACTTTTGGGCGAGCTCGATGCCGAGTCCGCGTTTGCCACGCTCGGCGGCGCCTGCGTGCTGCTCCTGATCGGCCGGCTGGTCTGGCGGACGGCGATTCGCTCGTACACCAGCGCGTCGAGCTAGCGCCTTACACACTCCTGACATGGCCGGTCCAAACCGGTCGGTTGTTCGCGCGTCTCAGCCCAGTACCAAGGAGATGCGTGATGACCACGACTGATGCTCGTCCGAAGACTTTGAACCGCTGGCTACGCCGGCACAGCCTGACCCTGGTTGCCGCCCTCGGCGGCGCCGCCGGGGTCGCCTACGCCGCGACCCGTCCCGCCGACGTGACGACATCGTCGACCACGACCACGGTGTCGATCGTCAAGCAGACGGAGCCCGAGCCACCGAAGCCGCTCCACGAAGCCGAGCCGCCACGCGACACCGTGCAGGACACGGTGCAGATCGCGCTCCTGCTCGACACCTCGAGCTCGATGGATGGGCTGATCAATCAGGCGCGTTCGCACCTGTGGAGCATGGTCGATCAGATGGGGAAGATGACGCGAGTCGTGAACGGCAAGACGCGCGGCGTCAAGATCGAGCTCGCGCTCTACGAGTACGGCAACGACACGCTGCCCGCGACCAGCGGCTTCATCCGCCAGGTCCAGCCGTTCACCGGCGATCTCGACAAGGTCTCGGAGAAGCTGCACGCCCTGTTCACCAACGGCGGCTCGGAGTTCGTCGGCCAGGCGATCGAGGTCGCGGCGAACAAGCTGCAGTGGTCGAGCAATCCCGACACCATGAAGTTCATCTTCGTCGCCGGTAACGAGGAGTTCGATCAAGGTCCGGTCACCGCGCTGCAGGCGATGAAGGCGGCCGCCGGCAAGGGCGTCAACGTCCAGCTGATCTACTGCGGCCCGAAGGATCAGACGTGGGCCAACGCGGCGTCGATCGCGAAGACCGATCTGGTGACGATCGACCAGAACCACGTCGCGGCGTACATCCCCGCGCCCCAGGACCAGCAGATCCTCGCGCTCGGCAACGAGCTCAACACCACGTACATGGCGTACGGCGCCGAAGGCGCGGCGTCGTTCGCTCGCCAGTCGAGCGCGGACATGTCGTCGGCGAAGATGAGCCCCAAGGTCGCGATCGAGCGCATGCAGCTCAAGGGCAAGCGCGCGTATGACAACCGCAGCTGGGACGTCGTCGACGCGATCACCAACGATGGCAAGTTCCTCGAGAACACGCCCGACGACAAGCTCCCCGCCGAGCTGCGCGGCAAGTCGCTCGAGGAGAAGAAGCAGATCGTCGATGCCAGGATCGCGAAGCGCAATGCCATCAAGGCGCAGATCGCGAAGCTCGAGGCCGAGCGCACCAAATTCCTCGAGGCCGAGCAGGCGAAGCAGAAGGGGGAGGCCGTCAACTCGCTCGAGACCGAGCTGATGAAGACGACCAAGAAGATCGCCACCCAGAAGGGCTACAAGCTGTGAGCTACCGCGATGACGAGGCCGCGCGCACCGAGCGCGCCACCCAGCTGATCGATCAGATCGCCCAGCTCGAGAAGCAGAAGCTCGCGGCCGCGGTGGCCGACTCGCGGATCGCCGAAGCCAAGCGCGAGCTCGCGCAGCTCGACGTCGCGCTGCCCGGTGCCCCGGTGCCAGCGGAACCGCGCCCCGGCCTCGTCGCGCACCTGCTGGTGTTCGGCGCGACCGCCGCGGCGACCTGCCTCGGCTACACGCTGCTGGCGTGAAACCCGGCGGCTAGCGCTGGCCGTCGAGGACAGCGATGCGTTGCACCGTGCTGGCCTCGTCGATCTCGAGCCGCTTGTCCCCGGGCTCGCCGGCGATCACCAGCACGTCGCCTCGATCGGCACGCTCGAAGTCGCGATTGGCGCCGGCGCGGTTGCGCTTGAGCAGCCGCAGCGGGACGCGACCGCGATCGCTGCACCCGATCAGCTCGCGCTTGCCCTTCTCGACGAACGGCGCGCTGACCGCTCGCCACGCGGTGGGCCCGGCCGCGACGAGATCGAGCGGCTGCGCGCGCAGCACGAGGTAGGAGAACTTCATGCCGCTGTCGCGCAGGTGCGTCAGCCGCGCGAGCTCGCGGGTCAGCGGCGGCAGCTCGAGCGGCCGATCTTCGTGACACCAGTCCTCGGGATCGATCAGCGCGGTGCACGGCGTGCAGCGGCGCGTGCACGGCGCGAACACGTGCGCGCCACGCTCGAGCAGCTGGTCGCGGATCGCGTGCAGCGCGCGCGAGGTGTCGCGGAGCGCCGGCTCGATGACGATCACGGCGCCGTCGCCGGCGATCGCGCCGAGCGCGCGACCGACGAGCGCGAGGGCGGCATCGGGGGCGAGCTCGTTGAGCACGGTGCCCATGATCACGAGATCCGCCGGCGGCAGGTCGGCGCGGGTGGCATCGGCCGTCGTGGTCGCGACCGTGACGCGGGCGCCTCCGAAGGCGGCGAGGGAGCGCTTCGCGATGTCGAGCGCGCGGGCATCGCGATCGAGGGCGCGGATGTCGAGCTCGCGGTCGATCGCGAGCAGATCGAGCGCGGCGACGAGGCCGAGCGACATCGCTCCGCAACCCGCGCCGACGTCGAGGACACGCAGTGGCTGCAGGGAGAGCGCACCTCGGCCGACCGAGCCCGGCAGCGCATCGCGCGACACCAGCTCCGCGATCGGCAGCGCGATCTTCATCGCATCGGCGATCGTGAAGAAGGCGGCGCGGGCGGCGAGATCACCGTCGGGATCACGGGGCGCCGACAGCCGATCGCGGTCGCTCGTGTAGCGCTGCGAGCGATCGACGATCGACCTGGTCAGCGCGCTCGTCGCCAGCACGCCATCGCCGAGCACCGCGCGCACGGCCTCGCGGACGGCGATCTCGAGGCTCGGCGGCACGCGCATGGTCGTCTCGTAGCACGCGCGAAGCCTGTTGCAGGAGGCCGGCGAAGCTCGTTGCGGAATCGAAGGCAGCGTCTGGACACCGCCTCGCTTCTCCGCCCGGTGGGGCTACGCGTTTTCGTCTTTGGGCTTCGCGTCGGCAGCGACGCGGCCGGTGTCGGCGGTGGCGATCTCGGTCGGGGCGCCGTCGCTGTCGTCTTCGTCGTCCGACTTGTCGTCGGTCTTGTCACCGTCGGCCTTGTCGTCGGCCTTGGCCTTGTCGTCGGCCTTCTTCTTTTTCTTCTTCTTGGCCTTCGGCTCGTCGGCCTTGGCCTTGTCGTCGGCCTTGTCGTCGCCACCCTTGGCATCGACGGCGGCCTTGATGTCGGCATCCGACAGCGGCTTGAGGCCGGGATCGGTATTGGCCATCGCGATCGCGCCCTTGTCCTTTTCCTTCTCCTCCTTGTGCTCGGGAGGATCGGTGGGGAGCCGCTCGATGGTGCGCGCTTGCTTGTCGGGAGGCGGGATGGTGTCACCGACCTCGTCGTCGCTGATCGCGCGCATCGGCTGCGTGGCCTTGAGCGACGAGGGCGAGAGCGAGGGCGGCGTGACGTTGAGCTTCTGGCCGCCGGCCGGCGAGTAGAGGGCGGTCTCGGTGGGCTCGTCGACGGCGAACGGGTTGTTCGCCAGATCGACGGGCTGCGTGGATTCGCCGGAGACCTCGGAGGGAACGCCCTCGACGAGCTCGGTGACGTGGACCGCGACGCCGGTGATGTTGTCGTGGCCGCCGCGCTGCTTCGCGAGCTCGACCATGTCCTTGAGGGCATCGCCGGGCGCATCGGCAGACAGCTTTTGCGCGATCTCTTCCTCGATCGGGAAGTAGTCGTGGAGACCGTCGGAGCAGAGGAGGAGGCGATCGCCGCGCTTGAGCGTGACGTGCGCCATCTCGACGCCGACATCGGCGGAGACGCCGATCGCGTTGACCAGGATGGTGCGGAGCGGCGAGACCTGCGCCTCTTCGATGGTCAGCTTGCCCTCGATGACGAGGACCTCGGCGACCGTGTGATCGGTGGTGATCTGCGAGGACCGGCCATCGCGGATCAGGTACGTGCGGCTATCGCCGACGTGGGCGACGAAGGCCTCGGGCCCGGCGACCAGGACGACATCGAGCGTGGTGCCCATGCCGGCCTTGTCCTGCTCGGTCTGGCCACGCTGAAACACCGCCTGGTGGGCGGACAGCACGGCCGACTGGAGGAGCTGCACGATCGCGCGGCGACCTGCATCGGTGGGCGCCTTCTTGAACGCCTCGATCTCGGTGCGCGAAGCATCGAGCGTGTTCTTGACGGTCTCGACCGCCATCGCCGATGCGACCTCGCCGGCGGCGTGACCACCCATGCCGTCCGCGACGATGAAGAAGCCCTTGCCGGCCTCCATGAACGCGGAGTCCTCGTTGTGATCGCGAACGACCCCGACGTCGGTGACGAGCCAGGCTTCGAGGGTCACGCGAGCCTGGTCTGTTGCCGGGCTCGTGCTCATGAGTCAGCCGCCATCAAGTGCCTTAACCTTCGGAATCTTCACCCCATCCGCTGTCAGACGGCAAGCGATGGGAGCGGAGTAAATCAGGGATGTCGCTCGATCGTGATCGGGGGCGGCGGCGCACCCTCCGCGGCGAGTTTCGTGCCTTGTGCCGCCAGACGGGCTGCGGCCAGCGAGATCGCCGCGGGCTCGCGATCGAAGGCGACGAACCGCCGCCCGGTCCGCTGGGCGACGGCGGCGGCGGTCCCCGAGCCGACGAACCAGTCGGCCACCCGATCGCCGGGCACCGTGACCGCCCCGAGGATGCGCTCGAGCAGGCGCTCCGGCTTCTGCGACGGCCAGCCGATCCGCTCGCGATCGGAGTGGTTGAGGGTCTCGATGTCGGTCCACCAGTCCTCGGGGACCTTGCCGAGGGACACCGGATAACGATAGACGCGGCCGGTCTTGCGATCGGTCTTCTCCTGGACCGGCTGGCCATCCTCGCCGGTGACCACCCGCATGTGCGAGCCACCGCGGCGCGCGATCTTGACGGCGTCGGGATAGAACGCCCAGTCGGCGGTGCGCGCGTACCACAGGATGGTGTCGTGCTTGCGGCCGAAGCCCTTGCGGCCCTTGCCGCCGACCGCGTAGCACCAGATCAGCTCGTTGACGAACCGCTCGCGGCCGAACACCCGATCGAGGGCGACCTTGACGTAGTGCACGGCGCGGTAGTCGAGGTGGACGAACAGCGAGCCCGCGTGGGTGAGGACCCGGCGCGCGTGCTCGAGATAGGGCAGGAGCCAGGTGACGAACGCGTCGGGATCGTCGGGGCGATCGATGTAGCGGTGGCCGCGGCCCTGCTGGACCAGCCCGGTGCCGAACGGCGGGTCGATGTAGATGGCATCGATCGAGCCATCGCGCCAGGCCGCGAGCTCGCCGAGCGCATCACCACAGACCAGGCGATCGGGGGCGGCGTCGAGCCCGAAGTCCAGCCGCTTCGCGGTGGGCTCGAAGTGGGTGCCTACCTCCACGCGGCAACAGTACACTGCCGGCGCGTGCGGTTCGGCGAGTGGTACCCGTTGTCGGCTGCCGGCGATCTCGCGCCGGAAGGCGAGGGCGTGCTGCAACTTCGCCAGGCCACGGGGCTCGTCGACTACCCCCGCGGCAAGAGCGCGATGGTGTTCTACCAGCACGCCGCCGACGTTCGCGCCGCGGCGCGGGCGCTCGCCGTGCGGTTCGCCGACAAGGACCTGCTGTGCCGGCATCTGATCGAGGTCGACCCCGGCGTTGACCTGGGCACGTTCTGTGCGAAGTTACGAGGAGACTTCGAACGCCGCTTCGGCGCCGTTCCGACCTACGAGATATGAACCTCGTCGAAGCCGAAGCGACCGGACCGATCGAAGGCGACGAGCCACTCGTCACTCCACCGCGGCCGCTGCATCGCCGCGTCTCGGTGTCGCTGCTGTTCACCTTGACCGTGCTGATCGGCACGGTCGTGGCGATCTATCTGCGGTTCCCGACGCGCAACACGGTGTTGATGGAGGAGGCGCGCGCGGGGCATCGCGAGACCTCGCCGTCGTGGGATCTCGTCAACCCGACCTCCGCCGAGCTGCGCGCGTGGGCGATCGGCGTGGTCGGCAAGGATCCGCCGTTGCCGAAGGACAGCGTCACCGGCGCGAAGGATCTCGAGGTGCTCGGGCATCGCGCCGCGATGATGCGCGTCGTGGTCGACGGCGAGCCGATCACCTACCTGGTGCAGTTCACGCGCGTCATCGCGCCCGAGTTCTCCGACGATACCGACGGCGATCTGCACGCGATCGCGTGGCGCCGGGGCTCGTTCACCTGTGCGGCGGTGGGTCCGAAGGCGAGCTCGGATCGCTGGAGTCGCCTGGTGCAGACCGCCGTCACGACCCGGTAGCGGGGTCACTCCGGCGTCAGCGTGATGCAGGCGGTGCCGGGCGTGCCCGGAACGGGCGTCGTGCGGGTGGGGATGACGTCGGGATCGAGCGACACGCACAC
>JAEYYY010000832.1 GCA_023430775.1 Pseudomonadota bacterium | reverse complement strand
CGATTTCCATCCACCGGCGGGGCGAACGCGGCGTTGGCCGGGTAGACAAGACCGAGGTCTCGGCGGTCGTGTTCGACAAGCCGGTCGACGCGAAGCTGTTCGCGATGCCGAAGTGAGCGTCGGCTGTCGGGTTCGCGCCTTCGAGCTCCGGGTACGTCCTCGCGAGTCCGATCGGCAGGAAGGCGTCTGAAACGGGGCGCGGGCCATTCGTCGTCGGAATTGGTACGCAAAGCCGCAAAGCCTCGAAGGCCGATCGATCAGAAGACAGGATCGAGGGAACTCCGGCTACGCCCTCCTGGCCGACGATTTCCATCCACCGGCGGGGCGAACGCGGCGTTGGCCGGGTAGATCTTGTCACCGATGGGACTGCTCGAGATCGTGCGCCGGTTCGACGGCGACATCGTCGAGCTCGACGTGCTCGATCCGGATCGCGGCGCAGGGCTGCACGCGGGCGAGCGAGTGGTCGTCGACGGCGTGACCTACGTGCATCGGCCGTATCGGGTGTGGATCGATCTCGCCGAGCGACTCGGGTATCGAATGAGAACGCCGCGCGTGATCGAGCCGCCGTGCGTGCGGCTGGTGTTCGAACGAGTCAGGCCAAGCGCCGCGAAGCCGGAGGACGGCAGCGAGAAGTACGGCGTCGATTCGGAGTGGGCGCGCAGCAGCAAGCTCGAGGAGCCCGGCTTCGTGATCGACTTTGCCGAGGCGCTCGACCGCATCGAGCTGCCGGAGCGGCCGCGCATCCTCGACCTCGGCGTCAACACCGGCGACGAATTCGAGCTGCTCCAGCAGCTGCGGCCGGCGATGAAGCCCACGCTGGTCGGCGTCGATCGCAGCGCGTCGGCGCTCGCGGTCGCGCGGCAGCGGTTCCCCGAGGCGACGTTCATCGAGGCCGATCTCGATCAGCCCCTGGAGCTCGGCGAGCCGTTCGACCTCGTGATCAGCATCGCGACGCTGCAGAGCGCCTCGATCGACGATCGCGCGCTGCTGCGCCGGATCGTACAGCGGCATCTGACGCCGACCGGCGCGGTGATCTTCGGCGTACCGAACTGCCGGATCGGCGGCGGCGAGCTGTCGTACGGCGCGCGGATGAAGAACTTTCGCCAGCCCGAGCTCGGGCTCGTGGTCAAGGACATCGCGTTCTATCGCAAGTATCTCCAGCAGCACGGCCGGCAGGTGTTCGTCACCGGCAAGTACTACCTGCTGGTCACCGCGGTCTGAGATTTTCCGGCTCGCAAGCTCGCCGCAAATTTGCCCGTTGCCCCAACCGGCGCGACCCTTTCGGCATGGACAAGACCGACCTGGTCGGCCAGCTACAGCGCGAGCTCGAGACCTCGGCACGCGCAGCCCTCTCGGCACGCGACGCGGTGGTGCAGGAAGCGCGCGACGGCGCGACCCCCGACGAGAAGCGCGAGGATGCGCGCGCGGCGCATCAGGCGCAGTCGCTCGGCCGAGCACAGCAGAAGCGCGCGCAGCAGGCGATGGCCGCGGTCGATGCCCTGGCCACGTTCAAGCCGGCGAGGCTGGCGCCCTCGTCACGGATCGGCCTCGGCGCGGTGGTCGAGATCGAGGACCAGGACTCCGGAGAGGGCCGCACGTTCTTCCTCGCACCGGTCGGGGCCGGCATCACGCTGCACGGGCCGGGTGGCGACGGCGACTTCATCGTGGTGACGCCGACGTCGCCGATCGGCCGCGCCGTGCTCGGCCGCGCGGTCAACGACGTCGTCGATGTCACCGTCGATGGCGACGTCCGCGAGTGGCAGATCACGTTCGTCGGTTGAGGCCGGTGAAGGCGCGCTCGCGCGCGGAACCCATCAGCGGAGGTATGCGTTGAGCACGTTCTGGATCGGGATCGCGACGCCGTTGAGCAGCGTGACGCGGGTCTGGTTGACCTCGATGCGCGGCGTGACGAGCGGCGTGACCTCCTGCGAGCCGGGAGAGGTGACGCCGACGACCCCGTTCTGGGTGTCCTCGTTCAGCACGATGATGCCGACCTCGTAGAAGTCGCCGTCGTCCTCGTCCTCGGTGCCGCGATAGAGGCCGAAGCCCGGGTCGACCGCGATCAGCGTGAACGTGCCGGAGCCGAACGCGCCGGTGCCGGTGGTGAAGTCGAGGTCGATCGTCGAGGCGCCGCTATCGGAGGTGGCGGTGAGCTGATCGGCGGTGTCGGCGGTGAACCACTCGAAGGTGGCCGGCGAGACGGTGCCATCGCAGACGTAGATGCTGGTCAGCGTGGGATCGCGGAGCACCGAGATCAGCGCGCGCGAGCCGGAGAGCTCGCCGACGAAGTTGTTCGGCGGACTGCGCGACTCGACCCCGCACGCGGTGACGAGAAGCACGAGTGGCAGCCATCTCATGGCGCGAACGTACTGCATTCGCCGCGGCGCGGGAGCATGTTCTTCGGCATGGACAAGGCGAAGCTGCGCGCCGAGCTCCTCGGCCAGCTCGAGCAGGCCCTCGAGGCGGCGCGGTCTGCCCATGCCGCGGCGATCGAGGGGGCGACCCACCCCGAGGCGCGCGCCGAGAACGACAAGGACACCCGCGGCCTCGAGCAATCGTACCTGGCGCGCGGCCAGGCGCAGCGGGTCGCCGAGCTCGAGGCGGGGGTCGTCAACGTCGCGAAGATGACCATCGACAGGATGGCGGCGGTCGCCAGCGGCGCGCTGGTCGAGGTCGAGGAGGCCGGCGAGACCACGCGGTACTTCGTCGCCCCGGCCGGTGGCGGTAGCGTGCTCGCCGGCGATGTCCAGGTGATCACCCCGGCGTCGCCGCTGGGACGCGCGCTCGCGGGGAAGCGAGTGGACGACGAGGTCGAGCTCAAGATTGCAGGGAAGACTCGCGAGCTGGCGATCGTGGCGATCCGCTGAGCGGATGATGCACAATCTGCGGATGCGCATCGCCATCGCTGCCACGCTCCTCGCCTTGACCACCACCACCGCTCGCGCCGACGAAGCGGCCGAGACCAAGGCGTGCAACGCCGGGAAGGCCACGCAGTGCGAGCAGCTCGCCGAGCGTTACCTCCAGGGGCTCGACGGATCGACCAAGGACGAGAAGAAGGGCATGGGCTTCCTCGAGAAGGCCTGCAACCTCAAGAGCGGCCGCGCCTGCAACAACCTCGGCACCGCGTGGTCCGAGGGCAAGGAAGGCGCCTCGGCCGTCGATCACGTCAAGGCGCGCAAGTTCTACGAGAAGGCGTGCGGCCTCAAGAGCGGGCTCGGCTGCTTCAACCTCGGCAACGTCCATCGCCTCGGCGAGGACGTGCCGGTCGATCTCAAGCTCGCGTTCGCCAACTTCAAGAAGTCGTGCGACTTCAACGAGGCCAAGGGCTGCACCGAGCTCGGCATCCTCTATTACGAGGGCAAGGCGGTGAAGAAGGACGTCAAGATGGCGACCGAGCTGCTCGAGAAGGCGTGCAAGCTCGGCAGCGACACGGCGTGCAAGAACGTCAAGATCCTGAAGGACGCCGCCGCGAAGCAGTGATCACAGCGTGACGTCGAACCAGACGGCCCAGTGATCGGAGCCGTCGATGTGCTCGACGCCGGCCCCCTCGATCGCGTAGTCGCGCGCGTACAGGTTATCGATCCGGATATCGACCACCGGGATACGCATCGTGCCGACCGTGCTCGGCAAGGCGCCGGCGAAGTCTTGCTGGGTGAAGTAGTCGTCGAGGACGATCGCCTGATCGCTACCGACGATCGCCTCGGTGCCGGCGAGCGGGATCGTGCTGTCGACCCACGCGTACGGGTTGCTGTTGAAGTCACCGCCGAGCAGCGCCGCGCCCTCGAGCTCGGCGACCGCGGGATGGAGCTGGCGGATCCGATCGACCGGACCGATGCGGACGTCGAGGTGGACGTTGACGATCCGGATCGGGCGATCGCCGATCATCACCTCGACCGATTGCGCGTTGCGGGCGCGCGGCTTGATCGGCTGATCGATGTACGGCAGCTCGCGGACGAGCGGATTGGCGAGCGGGTACTTCGACAGGATCGCGATGCCGTGCGTGCCGTTCCACTCGACGCGCGCCGGCGCGTAGAACCACGTCATGCCGAGCTGCTCGGCGATCCGCTGGGTGCGCGAGCCGGCCTCCTCGGGATAGGCCTCGATCTCCTGGACGAGCAGGACGTCGGCGGCGGCCAGGTTCGGCGACGCCTGGATGTTGGCGGCGAGCGTGTCGACGTCCTTGCCGAAGTGAACGTTCCAGGTCGCGACGCGGAGGGTGGAGGGTGCGGCGAGGGTGGCCGGCTCGGGACCGAGCTCGGGGGCGAGCGCGCCGGTGATCATCTCGGGCGGTTGCCACGGGCCACCTTCGTCGACGAGATCCGTACAGCCGGCAAGGGCAAGGGCAAGGGCAAGGGCAAGCATGCCGGGGCAATCGACCTTCATCGCTTCACTCCGAACGCGATGCCACCCCACGGGGTCGCGCCACCTTCTCCGACGAGCACCGAGCCGTGCGCGCGCACCAGCACGTGCTTCCACGTTCGCTGCCAGCCGAGCGAGGCGAAGCCGCCGCCACCGGAGTCGCTCATGCCATCCCACTCGGGGACCGGCGACGGGATGTTGGTGTGGACGAACACCGCGCCGAGCTCGGTGAACAGCGAGCTGCGGGTGCCGAGCAGGCGGGCATGGACATAGGGAGCGACCGTGGTGATCTGCTGATCGCGAATGTCGGCGTACGACGCCGCCGCGCCGAGCCACAAGCGATCGGTGATCTTGCGCTCGTAGCCGACGCCGTACGCGCCGGCCTTGCCGAGCAGCTCGACGTAGAGCACGTTCTTCGCCTCGTCCGGCGCCTCCGGCGCGGTCGCCGTCACCGCTGGTTCTGCGTGCGCGGTGCCGGCAGCCAGCACCACCCCCAGGAGCCCGATTCGCATCGCGCAACCCTAGCCCGACGCGTGCGGGCACCAACTGGCAAAGTGCGTCCGGAGAACTCTCAGTCGGAGGAGGTCAGCGCGTAGAACAAGCGAAACTCGAGCGTCTCGTCGGTGGCCTCCATGAGCGCGAACCGCGAGTCGCGCAGCGACAGCGTGCCCTCGACGCCGAGCGCGTGATTGCGCGTGATCGCGAGCCGGCCGCCGAGCGTGTGCGTGCTGACGAACTCGCGGCCGTCGCCGGTCTGCGTGCCGTCGATCTGCCAGGCGCGCGAGGTGGCGCGGATCTCGCCCCAGCCGCGGCGGCCGAGCTCGAGCTCGAGGATCTCGGCGAGCCCGGGGCCGCGCTGGTAATCGCGCATGGTCTCGCTCTCGTTCGAGCCGCCGGCCGCGCCCCACGGCACCAAACCGACGACGGCGGTGGCGCGCAGGAAGCTGCGCTCGCCGAGCGCGGTCTCGGTCGCGATGCCGGGGCCGATGCCGATCGCACTGACGCGCACGCGGTCCGGGTTCATGTAGTCGTACATGCCGTAGAGGCCGTAGACGCCACGCAGGCTGCCTTGCGACAGCCAGCCGCCATACAGCATGCCGCGCATGTCGAGGGTGCCGACGACGTGCTCGCGCGAGACGTCGACCGACGCGCGCAGATCGAAGTGATCGAACGGCACGCGCGGCCGGAAGTCCTGATCCGCCGGCATGCCGTGCTGGAGCACGAGCTCGGCGTGGAGCTGGTTCTGATCTTCCTCGGCACGGGTGCCCGAGAACGTTCGCGTCAGCTGTTCCCAGCCGACGCCGACGTGCGCGTAGTAGCTGGGCGGCAGGTTGTCGCGCCACGCCTTGCCCCAGGTGTTGCGATGCGCCGTGGCCACGGGATCGAGGACGGTCGCGGCGATCTTGCGCAGCGTGGTCGGGCGGTGGCGCAGCGCGCGTGAGATCCGGTGCAGCGACTCGCCGAGGAACGAGCCGGCGACCACGGTGGTCAGCTGATCGTTGAGCGACGGCGTGGTGTTCTCGAGCAGCACCTCCCAGATCAGCGAGCCGCCGAACGAGTACGCCGACGACACCCAGAAGCCGTGACCGGTCGAGCGCGCCATCATGAACGGGATCGCGCCGATGTACGGGTGACCGATCTGGTTGATGGTGAACGCGTCCTCGTCGAGCTCCCAGCTCGAGGTCAGGTTGTCGCGGATCGACGATGCCGAGATGTCGGCCCACGGCATGCCCGCGGCTTGCGCGATCCCGTTGAGGGCGAGCTCCCAGCCGAGCGTCTCCGCGAACGGCAGCGAGTAGCTCTTCTTCATCGGCCGCACGTCGTCGGACCAGCGGGCATAGACCTCGTCGGCATCGATGTCGGCGGCGGTGGTCGAAGCGTCGTCGGCGATCGCTCGCGCAGGCACGCTGACAACGAGAGCGACGAGCAGGGCGTGGCGCATGGGGAGGACCCGTGCAACGCACATGCCCCGAGTAACTCTGCGAGCGCCCGGCGAGCGAACGAGCGCCCGCGCGCGGTGAGCGAGTTACGGCAGCTGAGACCAGCCGACCTTGACCTTGAGGTAGGGCCCCTTGAACGGCGGCGCACCCGCGGCGGGCCCGAGCACGTAATCGGCGCGGCGATTGATCCGCTCGTCGACGTTATCCGCGGTCTTCGCCTTGAGCACTTCCTCGCCGTAGCCGGCGAACGCGATCGGGATCGCGAGCCCCTTGCTGCGGAAGTACCTGCCGATCGCGGCCGCGCGATCGATCGACAGCTTGCGGTTCTTCGCGTTGGGTCCGACGGTGTCGGTGTGGCCGGCGATGTAGAGCCGCATCTTGACGAACCGATCGCTCTTCTTCACCACCTCGTTGATCTTCGCGAGGCTGGCATCGAGCTTCGCCGTCTCGCTCGGATCGATCCTCGCGCTGTCGGTGGCGAAGTTGACGTCCTCGTGATCGACCGTGACCGACCACGGGATCAGCTCGACGTTGCTCGCCACGCCATCCGCCTCGCTGGCGACGCGCAGGCGAAGGATCATGACGTGGGTGTTCGTCGGCTGCGTCCAGGTGATCGGGATCCAGGTGTTCGGTGACTTGCCGGCGAGCGACAGCGAGCTCTTCGCCAGCTCCTTGCCGTCGTCGCCGATCACCACCAGGTCGGCGGTGTCGGCGGTGCGGCTCAGCTTGAACTGCAGCTCGCGCTTGTCGAGATCGAGGTGCTCGGCGTCGTAGCCGACCTTGATCGGGACCTGCTTGGGGCGCGGTTGGGCGTCCGCGATCGCGACCGAGAGGACCAGAGCAGGGAGCAGCCAGCGCACGCGGCGATGATAACGCGGCTTTCCGCGCTGTCAGGGTTCCCCCCGATACCCCAGCCGTAGCCATTCATAACGCCCGGTTACGGGCGACTGGGATAGTGTGGGCGACAGTGTCATGACGATCGTGGTCATCGAGCGCGAGGACGTGGGTGTTCGCGAGTTGTTGGATGCGCTGGCGATGACCGCACCGGTCACCCGCGTGCCGTGGGCGCCGCCGATCGCGAGCGTGTTCGGCGAGCGCCTGCTG
>JAEYYY010000785.1 GCA_023430775.1 Pseudomonadota bacterium | reverse complement strand
AAGCAGGCGGTCACGGACTCGACGACCTCGCCGACGGCCAAGACGCAGCCGGTACCTTCGCCGACCACCGAGAAGGTGACGACGACGGCCAAGGTCGATCCCACGACGAATCCCGACGCGGCACTCGAAGCCAGGCTGATCGAGCGCGACGGTCGCTTCCGCGAGTTGTTCGCCGTGACCAAGCCGGCGGACTCGATGTCACCGGAGCTGCTGCTCAAGGGTCTCGAGCGGCAGGCCACCGCGGCGCGCGCGAAGTATCCGGAGCTGGCGAAGCTGTCGGACGCCGAGCTGATGGCGGTGATCGGCTACACCACCTCCGACTCGGTCGAGATCAACCAGGGCCTCCGCGGCGAGCTCTCGGCTGGCAAGGTCAACGACGCCAAGCTCTACGCCGAGGTCGTCACCGACGCGCTCGCGAAGCTTCCGGATCAGGCGGGTACGTTCACCCGGATGGTCAACTACGACGCCGCGATCCTCGCGCAGTTCGTCGAGGGTGGCTTCGTTCGCGAACCGGGCTTCTCGAGCACGTCGAGGCTGACGAGCCAGGAGCTCGCGGCGCAGTCGATCACCGGAAACACCGAGGTCGTGATCAACGGCAAGCGCGGCAAGCAGATCGATTTCCTGTCGAAGAAGGGCGCCGAGGGTGAGGTGTTGTTCGCGCCCGACACCACGTTCCGCGTCGACTCCGTGGTCAAGAACGGCGCGACCACCAAGATCGTGCTCACCGAGGTCGAGTCGGCCTCCGGACCGGTCCAGGTCATCGGCAAGCCGCGTGCGGCGAGCGACGACGTCGATGCCGCGCGGAAGTGGGCCAGCGAGCTGGCGAACAGCAAGCCGGAGAAGATGACCGATCAGGAGATCCAGGCCGATCTCGCCGGCTACATGCAGCGCAAGGAAACGGTGCAGGCGCTGTACGAGAAGGCGATGGCGGATCCGTCGATGCCACTTCCCGCCGGGGTCTCGCGCGAGCAGCTGAAGCTCGCCGTCGAGGGCGATGCCGATGGCCAGCGCATCCCGCTCACGTTCAACGTCAAGGGCGGCAAGCTGGGCACCGATGTCGTCGAGGCGCGCCAGCTGTTCGATCAGTTCCAGGGCGAGCTCAAGGCGGTGCTTGCCTCCGAGGGCATCACCGACGCGGTGGTCGTGCAGCTCGGTTCGGGCACCACCGGCTGGAGTACGTCCCCGGGGACGTACAAGAAGAACGGCACCGATACGCCGAAGGTCGGCAAGCCGTGGAGCCCGACCAGTGACACCGACTTCGCGATCTTCAGCGACCAGGCCCTCGTCCAGGCCCAGCGCGCCGGTGTGGTCGTCAACCCGAAGAACAACCAGAACGGTCAGTACACGACGCTGAAGAACTCGAGCGACGCGGCGACCGGTGCGAAGGGCTTCATCGAGACCCCGCTCGGCAAAAAGCTCGATGCCCTGTCAAAAAAGTGGAACGAGATCATCTACGGCACGCCCGACATCGATGGCTTCGACTTCAAGATCAACCTGCAGACCGACAAGCCGTTCCAGTCCGCGGTGCCGATCGTGGGCGACAACAAGAAGGGCGCTACGATGCGGCCACCCGACCCGGATGATCAGGACTGATGCGCGCTCTCGCCTTTCACTTCACGTCACCGCTCACGATCGAGGAGATGAAGCCGCGCCTGGAGCGCGCCGTCGACTGGACGTGGTACGCGCGCGACAACGATCGCTGGGGCGACTACTACTCCGCAGCGCCGCTACCGGATCTCCAGATCAAGCTGCTCTATGACCCCGATGGCGGGTACGGGCTCGATATCAATTACAAGGCCGCGACGCCGGACCCGCGGTTCGAGGCGATCCTGGACACCGTCCAGACCTCGATACTCCCGGCGATCGAGGCGGGAGGGATCGAACAAGTCGATAGTTACGAGTAGTCCAACTCCGTGAAATGACTGTCGCCGCTTCGCATGCCGCTGCGGTCTGGCGGTATCCTCGAAACCCCAGGAAGAACCGGGGGTTCTCGGCCGGATAAGGACTGCCTCGATGGAGCTGCGCCAGCACAAGAACGAGCGGGATGTCTCGGTAGACGAGGACCGCAAGAAGGACGAGGTCGAGGTCCGTCCGCAGTGGCCCGGCAAGAAGCCGAAGACCGCGTCGCGAGAGGTCGATGCTCGCACGCCGGATCTGAAGCGGATCCGTGCGGCGATCGGTGCCTTGCGTGGTGGCGGTGTCGCGCTGCCGGGCGCGATGACCCGCGAGTACAGCCAGCTCCTCGGGCTCGATCTGTCCGACGTTCGTATTCACCGCGGCGGTGCCGCCGCCGATGCGGCGCGCAGCCTCGATGCGACGGCGTTCACGCACGGCAGCGACATCGCGGTCGCCGATCATCTCGATCTCGACAGCCCGTTCGGTCGCCACGTCCTCGCCCACGAGCTCGTCCACGTGGCGCAGAACAAGCGCAGCGGTGGCGGGATGGAGCTCGCGGCGCACGCCGAGGTCGGTCCCAGCGGCAGCGCGATCGAGCAAGAAGCCGAGCGCGGTGCGGCGGCACTGACGCGCGGCATGAGCTTCATGGTCGGCGCGCACAGCCGGCTGCCATCGATCTCGCGCTACGGGAACGACGAGAATCCGCCCACCGGCGCCGCGGTGCCGGTGCCCGTGCCGGGCGCGAATCCTCCGCCGGTCGATGCGCCGGTGCGGGCCGCGGTGCCGTCGCCGACGGCGCAACCCACGCAAGCGCAACCCGCGCAGACGCCGCCGCCACCGCCGCCGACTCCCCAGGCTGCGCCTGCGCCACAACCGCGACCGAGCGATCAGCCGAGCGCGACCACGACACCGGTAGCTCCGGCAACGCCGGCCGCAGGCACGCCGGGGCACAACGCGCCGAGCGGCAGTGCGCCCGCGCCGGATCCGACGACACCCGCCAATCGCGAGCGACCGTCGCCGAGGCCACAACCGGCGCCGACTCCCGCAGTCTCGCTCGACGAGAAGGTCCAGCAGGAGCTCGAGAAGCGCGCCGATCCCACGCTCAAGGCGAACTACGCGAAGGCCGTCGCGGGTGTCGATTCGCTGCGCATCCAGGCGCTGCAGTTCTCGTTCACGCCGAACGGCATCTGGAACACGCTGGTCGAGACGTTCACCGCGAAGAACGCGTTCCAGGATCACTTCGGTCAGATCTATTCGACCAACGCCTATCGCGGCGGCAACTCGTGGGCGGATACCGCGCAGGCGTGGATCGAAGGGCTCCGCGGCGTCGTGCACATCATCGGCGACGTCGCGTCGGTGATCAGCGCGTGGGCGGGGCTCGCGGCGCTCGTCACCGGCGCGCTCGCGCTGATCCTGTCGGAGACCGTGATCGGCGGCATCGCGCTCGGTGCGATCGCGGCGATCGCGGCGGAGGTCGCGCTGGTCGCCGGTGCGATCAAGCTGCTGACCGACATCATCGACACGCTGCTCGGCATCATCCAGATGATCATCCTGATCGTCCGGGCGCGGAACTCGAAGGATCCGGCGGCACGTGCCCGGTTCGCGCAGTTACTCCACAAGGAGGCGGCCGATTTCGGCGCCAACGTGGTGTCGATCGGAACGCAGGTGGCGGTGATGGCGGTGTCGGCCGGCATCGGCGCAGGGCTGTCGCGTGGCGCGAACAGCTTCATGAGCGCGTTCCGCGAAGAGTTCAGCAAGATGATCACCCCGGCGCTCAAGCCGTGGACGCTCGGGAACAACTTCCGCAGCATCGCCAACATGGCGCGCCCGATCGCGCCGGGACGTGGCGTCTCGACCAACGGCCGCACGGTGCTCAACGTCGAGGTCTCGCAGAACCTGATCGGCATCCAGCGGCTGCAGCGCAACGCGCTCGGTCGCGTCACCTCGACGCGCGAGATCGTGCCGTTCACGCCCGCGAACCAGATGCGCGGCGCACGACTGGTGACCATGCGTGCGGCGGTCGGTCGCGCGATGGCGATCAATGGCGCCGGCGTCAAGATCGGGCTCGGCGCGTCGCAGATCCAGGCCGACATCAAGCAGCCGCGCGACTTCAATCGCGGAGGCACCGCGAGCACGTCGCCGTCCGGTGGTGGCGGGCGGATCAATGCCGCCTCGTCGGCAGGTGCGGATCTGTCGAAGCTGCAGATGTGGCCGTCGCAGATCGAGGCGTTCGAGAATGCGAAGGGGCCGCTGCAAGGCGCCGTCGATCGCACGCAGCGGCAGTACGACATGGCCGAGACGCAGGCGGGCCCCGAGCTCGCCGCGCAGGTCCGGACCGCGTTCCAGGGTGCCAACAACAGCGCCGGGCAGGTTCGGTTCGGTGCGATGCAGGTGCAGGCCGACGCGACCGAAGGTCAGGCGAACACGCAACGTGGTCTCCAGCAGACCACGCAGGCGCGTCAGGGCCAGGACCGGATGGGGCAGGCGCAGAACACCGCCAACACCTCCGTCAACCGGATCAGCAACGAGGGAACGAAGCTGCAGTCACCGCCGCCGAAGGAGGGCGTGCTCGGGTGGCTCTACAACCAGACGATCGGTCGCATCGGTGCCTGGATCGGTAGCGCGCAGAAGTGGGTCACGAACCTGGTCGGGAAGTGGGCGATGTCGCTCGCGGGCTTCTCCAAGGAGGAGATGGACATCGCCGGCATCGAGAACGACATGCGCGAGGACGACAAGAAGGATCAAAACTCGTCCCAGGAAGCGCAGGACGCCGCGATCAGGGCCGACCAGATCCAGCAGACGGTGTTCCAGCTCCAGGAGAACAAGACCCGCGACGAGCAGTACGCGATCCAGGGCATGGCCGACGCGCAGCGCTTCATCATGGCGCTCGAGGATGCCGACCGGCAGCTCGCCGCCGCGATCCAGAACGGCCAGGGCTACATCGGTCAGGTCACGCCGATCATTCGTCACGAGCTCGAGACCGAGCAGAACAACAACGCGATCGATGCTGCGTACATCGCGCCGATCACCGCGGCCGCCGTCGCGCTCGACGGTTCGCTCGATGCCTCGAACGTCGCTAGTCGCGCGCAGCAGCAGGCGACGGATGCACTCAACCAGCGCAAGGCGGCGTACGCGGAGCTCGACATCGGTCCGGCGAGCTCGGCGATCGCGGGCTCGGTGGGTAACTACAGCACCGCGTTCAGCACCCTGGTCAGCGGCGTGCGCGGCCAGACCGCGGCCATGCAGACGGCGCTGCAGGCGTTCGTCGGCACCCAGGATTACGAAGGCGTCCACGCGAATGCGGCGGCGCTCGATGCGCTCGGTGCCGATTTCGATCGCGCCGCGCAGGAGTTGTCGAACCAGCTGTACGCCGGTCTCAACAGCACGCTGACGCAGGTCGATCAGCACATCCAGCGCGCGATCGACGAAGCGAACCAGGTCGCCGACGACGAGGAAGCAGTCCCCGACGCACCCGCCGCCGACCCGGTGCCTGCCGCGCAAGTGCCGCCGGTCCAGCGCAAGGCGATCACGTCGGCGCCGGTGATCGCGGTGCAGCGCAAGGCGCTCACCAACGCGGCTGCGCCGCAGCAGATGCAGCAGACGGCCACTGCGGATCAGCCTGCGCAGGTGCCGACCGACATCAACAACCCGGCGCCGACCGCACCGCCCGCACCGGCGAACACCGGCGACAACGCCAACGCGACGACCCCGGCCGAGGCCGGCAGCGCCGCGAGCAACACCGCCGCTGGCGCGCAGGTTCCGGGTGCCGCGCCCAACGGCGCGACCCAATCGAATCCAAAGGACGGCCTGATCGGCGGCGCCTCCAACACGAGCGACCAGCCGGCCACCGCGACGAAGGCGAAGCCGCCGAACGCGACGCCGAAGCAGATGACCAAGGCCGGCGGACCCGACAAGGCCGAGGGCGAGGTCGACAACGAAGCGACCACGAACATCAACGCGGCGACTGCGGGCACGGGCGCTGGCAGCAACGGCTCGGACAACGCGAGCGAGCCGGGACCGGCGTCGACGCCGCTGTCGACGCGGTCGAGTGCCTATCAGCCCGCAGCGGAAGCCGCGCCGGCGACCTCCAGCTCGAGCAGCGCAGCCGCATCGAAGAAGGCGGCCGCGGCGAAGCAAGCCGCGGCCAAGGAAGATAAGGCGGAGGCGGCGGACGCCGTGGCGAGCGATGCAACCGCTGCCAGCGACGACGGCCCGCAGATGCTGTCGGGCTCGACGATCGAGGACGGCTGGACCGAGGACGAGCAACGCGGCGCCGGATCGGAGAAGCCGCAGCAGGAAGCAGGAGAGGACAGCTCGACGGAGTCGGAGTCGGAGTCGGAGTCGTCGACCTCGGAGTCGAGTGCCGGCGCGACCGACGAGCCATCGATCTCGGTGAGCTCGACGGACGACGCCGACGAATCCGAGCCCGACGAGAGTCCCGGCGACGGCGAGCTCCAGAAGCCGGGCCATGGCATCGAACCGGCCAGGACCGAGCCTGCCGAGAGCACCGGGTTCGCGGTCCAGCGCAAGGCGAGTGGTGCGGCAGCGACGTCGTCACCCGTCGAGGTCGCGACGCAGGCCACCGCTGGTAGCGGCGGCGCGCTGCCGTACCTCGACACGATCCAGAGCGCGTTCGGTCATCACGACGTCTCCGGCATTCGTTCGCACTCGGGCAGCGCCGCCGAAGCAGGAGCCGAGGCGCTCGGTGCACGGGCATTCGCCGTCGGCGATGCGGTCGCGTTCGGTGCATCGCCGGATCTCCACACCGCGGCGCACGAAGCGGCGCACGTCGTCCAGCAGCGCGCGGGGCTACGCCCCGATGGTGGTTCGATCGACACCGGCGCTTCCGATTCTCTCGAGAAGCACGCCGATGCCGTCGCCGATGCGGTGGTCTCCGGCAAGTCGGCGCAGGGCCTGCTCGACTCGCTCGTCGGTGGCGTGTCGTCGGGCGCCTCCGCCGCCGGCGGCGTGCAGCGCAAGGGTGCAGCTCCGACGGTGACGTCGGAAGCAAAGATGGCCGAGGGTGCCTCGGCGACGCGCAGCACCGTCGGTATCGGCGAGGACGTGACGTTGACGAGCACCGTCGCCGGCACCTGGACCGCGACCGCCGGCACCGCGTCGGGGGCCGAGAACACGGCCTTCAACTGGAAGGCACCGGGCAAGCCCGGTCCGGCGGTGATTCGCGTCAAGACGAAGGATGGCGAGGCGACCAAGGAGTTCGCCGTCGTCGCCCCGTCGAAGGTGACGTTCGAGAAAGCCGGCGACTTCAACCCGCCGCGCGACAACATGATGGGTGCCGGCATGCACCTCAACATGAAGCTGCTCGCACCGAACGATGCCAAGGTGTCGTTCGGCAACATCACCGTCCGCGAGAAGCTGGGTGGCGCGAGTAACCTCAGCGGCTACTTCGCGAGCGTTGGCAAGTCGGGCAAAGAAGACCTCACCCACTACCCGCAGTTGCAGGACAAGGACGGCAAGCCCAACCCCGACGTGCAGACCTACGTCAACAACGACAACACGGTCACCAAACAGGACCACGCATCGCTCCACGACGACGAAGCCAAGCCGTGGACGCGCCCGTTCAGCGTCGGCTCGATGAGCTGGCAGATCCCGTATCTCTACACGTGCGGTGATGCCACCGACGTGCCGTTCACGATCGTGACGCAGACGATGTCGATCGTGGACAGCAAGGTCCGCGTCACGATCACCAAGGGTACGGCGTCGAACTCGCGCACGCCGACGCAACCGGTGTGGCAACCGCCGTCGAAGGATGCCGCGAAGAAGGCCGAATCCAAGGAGCCGGCCAAGGCGCCGCCCGAGAAGAAGGCTTCCGGAATCACGCCGGGGCTCAAGGCGAGCGCCTCGGGCTCGACGGGCTACGCGGTCGGCAATGCGGATGCAGACCAAGGCTACGCGGTCGGTGACGGCCAGGCCGCCGCAGGAGCGCCGACCCCGGAGGCGGGTGCTGCCGCCGCGACCGCCGACGAGATCAAGACCAAGGTCGCGACGCCGGCGATGGAGGCCAACGACGATCGCAAGACCGTCGGTGTCGGCGAGAAGGTGTTCTTCACCACCACCGCGAGTGGCACCTGGACGGCGAGCGCTGCCGGCCCCGGCGCGAAGACGACCGGCAAGGGCAAGAAGTACACGTGGACCGCGCCGTCGACGGCGACCACGGCGACGATCACGTTCGACAATGCCGGCAAGAAGACGCCGACCGACATCCAGGTGATCGCGCCCAACGGCGTCGACTTCTGGAAGCGCAAGGAGCAGGACTTCCCGGCCGGCCAGCAGGGCGCCGGCATGTACACCGGCGTCAAGTTCCTCCCGTTCACCGTCAGCTTCGTGCACACGAGCTGGAAAGAGATCGCGGGCGGCCCGAGCAACATGAAGGGCCGGTTCACCAAGATCACGCCGCCGTCGCACAAGCCGAACGCGAACTGGCTGCACATCGACGACGCCAACGGCGGCCCGACCGACCACGCGGCGTACTGGGGCGTCAAAGGCAATCCGGGCTGGACCACGGGCAGCTTCGAGTGGGCGATCCCGAACCGCTACAAGGTCGATGGCGATAGCGGCGCCGGCTACGAGTTCTCGACCGTCATCCAGACGATGTCGATCGACGACGAGCAAGGCACGACGACCGTCACCAAGGTCGGCCCGAACGCGTCGCAGACCGCCACCGTCACGCGCAAGGTTCCGCCGGTACCGAAGAAGGGCAAGGGCAAGGGCAAGGGCAAGGCGAAGGCAAAGGGCGAGGCGAGCGTCGAGCAGATCGAGAATGAAGCTGACGCCAGCGAGGGCGAGTCGCTCGGGTTTGGCGGCATCGCGATCGGTGGTGGTGCCACGGTGGTTCCCACCAAGGCGAAGCGCGAGGACAAGACCGCCGTGCTCGGCGATGGCTCGCCGCTCAAGCCGGGCATGAAGTGCGACGAGCTCAAGGCGTACGTCGCGAAGCAGGCCGACTGGTTCACGCAGCCGTCGCTCGCGCAGGCGGATCGCGACACCATCTGGAAGGTGCTGCTGCTCCTCGAAGAGGGCGGCATGAGCTCGGGCCTCGGCAACTATCTGGTGTCGGAGATCGACAAGCTGCCGGCCGCGGATCTGACCGCGCTCAAGCGGTACGGCGCCGGCTTCGATTCCTCTGCCGAAGCGCTCCAGCTCCAGACACCGGCGCCGACGCTCGCGGATGCGGTGAAGACCGGCAAGGCGATCCAGGAGCTCGAGACGTTCGTCCCGAAGGCGGTGATGCGCGTCGTGCTGACCGAGGCATCGCTGACCTACCTGACGACGAACGCGAAGATCCCCGAGCTCAAGAAGTACTTCACGATGTTCAAGCCCACCCTCGAGAACCCCGAGGAGTGGCCGCACATCGAGAAGCTCCTCGATGAGGGCGTCGCGACGTACGCGGCGCTCCAGCCGTGGGTCCACGACCTCCACGTGTTCACGAAGACCGGGCGCACCACGCTCCTCACCAACATCGCCGACACCAGCCGCAAGCTGCCCGTCACGCTCGTGCTGATGTCCGCGATGGACTGGAACACGGCGTTCGCGCAGGCGCAGAACCTCGAGAACGCGATCACCAACAAGGCGACGCTGACGCTCGTGGTGCAAGGGCCGACATCGATCGCGGTCGCGACGTCCGAGGTCAATCGCGTCGCCGATGCCTATGGCCAGCGCTCGATCACGTTCAACTGGGATACCTGGCGGGTCGAATACACCAAGGGCAAGCTCAAGCAGGTCGTGATCGCGGGCCACGGCTCGGATCAGAGCGTGGAGATGGCCTCGTCCGGCGCGAACCCGACGGTGTCCGGCGACAAGCGCACCGTCGGCTACTCGCAGGACAACGTCGACAGCAGCAATCCCAAGGCGAACGGGACCGAGCTGCTCATCGATACCGTACTGAGCCGGATGGATCCCAAGGACGCGAACGTGGTGTTCGCGGGCTGCCTCGTCGGCTCGCACAACATCCCGTCGACCACGAACGTCTCGGGCGGTCCCGCCGCTGCACAGGCCAGCCTGCAGACGGCGCTCGCCGCTCACCCGAACCTCGCCGATTACGTGCGCGATCGGATGAAGACGAAGGGCGTCACCGGTGAGGTCCATGCGGCGAACGGTTCGACCACGTTCGACGCGTTCAACCTCGATCCCGTCACCGGTAAGGGCACGCTCGCAGTCGCCGCGGATCCGGCTGGCGATGTGCCGGCGGATCCGAAGATCAGCGGCACCAAGCTCGAATACGTGCAGACCGGCACCGAGCCCGAAGGCGCGATGCGCGCCGCGATCGAGTGCTACGCCGACGCGAAGATCGGTCCGACGAAGACGACCGACGAGATGCGCAAGCGCGTGACGGCGCTCGCCGGCAGCACGAACTGGTGGGAGGTGATGACGCGCACCGGCTTCGAGCAGGCGTTGCCGGCGGCCGGTGACGTCGATCCCGCGATGCTGCTCGACACCGTGCATCGCCTCGAGGCGTGGTTCTTCTGCGGCTGGGAAGTGATGATCAACGTCGATGGCCTGGTCGGCTCGCTCAAGAACGCGCAGCAGGCGACCGACGTGATCACCGCGATGCTCGGCACCACTCGCGGTACCGATGACTTCCTCGCGGTCGGTGCACGGATGGCGTGGATGCACTTCGATCCGGCGCAGGCCGCACACATGATGACCGCGCTCGAGGCGAGCAGCCTGACGCGCTCCAAGCTCGAGTCGTTGATCTCGCGCACCGAGGTCGATCCCAAGCTCGCCACGCTGTTGCCGCCGTCGGCGACGCCGAAGAAGTCGCAGCTTCTGCTCGCGCTGACGATCGCGGTCACCGACGGCAAGGCGATGCCCGCCGCCGTCAGGACCTTCCTCCGCAAGGCAGCCGGCGGCAAGACCACCTCGACGTTCCCGGGCGGTCAGAACGTGCCGACGCTCCTCCAAGGTGAGGACGAGCTGGACGTGTTGCGCAACATCGGCCTCGCGCCGGCGTCCGCACCGTCGAAGGGCGAGAAGGTCCCGGGCAACGTCAACGCGAACAACGACAAGGCCGACTTCAACGAGACGCTGGTCGAGGTCGCACCGCAAGAGCGAGAGGTCGCGGCGGCCACGGCCAACGTGTACAAACAACCCAACTCGAAGAAGGGCGTGCTCGCGACCGTCGCCGCCGGCGCCAAGCTCCGGGTGATGGGCACGACCGGCAAGTACTCGTTTATCGATCACAATGGCAAGCGCGGGTTCATCGAGACCAGTACTCTCAAGCCGTAGTCTGCTCTTGCCGCTCGTCCTCGCGGCTTGTAGCAATCGCGAACCGCCGATGACGTCACCTTCCGCACCGCCAAAGCCAGCCACACCGCCGCTCGGCCCGTTCGTCCAGCTAAAAGATGGTGAGCGGCAGGAGATCGCAGCCGGCGATCGACTGGTCACGCTCCACGCGGCGAGCGCGACCTGGTGGGACGGCGATCAACCGGTGTCGGCACAGCTGCCCAATATTCACGTTCGTGGCTCGCAGTGGTCCGCCGACGGCAAGCTCCACGTCGGGCTCGGCGTGCTCGACCTGGCGACCAGGACGTGGGCCGGCGATGCGCGGTTCGCGTCGTTCGCGCGGCGCGGGCCTCGCGGCGAGCAACCGGTCCGTGAAGTCGCCTGGTTCGCCGACGCGCAGCACGCGGCGCTCCTGCTCGAGTCTCGCGATCGCGCCGGCAAGATCTCGACCGAGGTCGTGATCGTCGGCCCCGACGGCAAGGCGCGCGGACGCAAGGACGTGCCCCAGGCGGCGTACCTGGTGGCGGGCGCGGATCGCGTGCTTGTCGGCGGCGGTCCGCCGCTGCTGCTCGATCTCGACGCCAAGGTGATCGCCACGCTGACCACGCCGCCGAGGTCCTTCAGCGCGAAGGAGCGGAACGGCGTGTTCACCATCCTGGAGTCCAATCACCATGTCGTGCTCGTGCGCGGCTCCGACGGCAGCGTGCTGGCGACCTGGGAGATCGACGCGGTGGACGCCGCGCCGATCGATCACGGCGCGATCGCGACCGATGCCGCCGGCGATGTCAGCGTGGCATGTCTCGACGGCTCCGCGGTGCGCGTGGTCGCGAAGGCATCGTCGGGCGGACCAGGCTCGCTGATTCGCCAGGTCGGCGATCGAGTGGTGGTGGTGGGCGGAACCTCTGACCCCGTGCGCGTGGCCTCGTTCACGAATCCCTGCAAGCCGTGAAGCTCAAGGCGATCCTGGTCTGCGAGGACATCCGCTTCGAGGTCGGCGGCACCGTCACCCTCGTCGGCGTTTACAACGAGCGTCTCGTCGTCGAGCCCGGCGAAGGCGACATCGTGCTGCCGAAGCTCGCGTTCCTCGCGGTGATCGGCGGCTTGCGCGGTGTCGAGCGGATCGGCTTCCGGCAGTGGATCCGTCTCGACGATGCCGAGCCCGAGATCCGCGAGCTGAACGTCGAGTCCCACGATCCCGAGCTCGACGAGCACAACTTCGTGTTCTCGCAGTCGCCGATGGTGTTCCCCGATGCGGGCACCTATGAAGTGGCGCTCGATCTCGAGATCGGAACGAAGCGGCAGGCGTATCGCTATCCGTTCAGGGTCGAACGGAGGGAGCCATGAGCGGTCCGTGGATCCAGACCGCCGTGCTGTGCCAGAAGGTGTCGGCGCAGGAGGGCAAGCTGGTCGCCACCGACGTGCTCGATGGCATCGCGATCGACGGTGGCAGTCAGGTCAACATCAACCTGCTGATCGCGCTCGTGCGCGGCGAGTGGCAGGGCCCGATCAAGCTCCACGTGGTCGCCTACGATCCGGCGGGCGATCCGGTGGCGGCGATGGACGTCGACGGAGATCCGCCTGCGATCCCGTACGCGATCAGCCGCATCGTGGTGCCGATCGAGCTGCTGCCGGGGCAGCCCGGGGTGTACTGGTTCGATCTGTCGATCGAGCACCAGACGCTGACGCGCGTGCCGCTCAGGATCGACTGGCGTTAGCGTCGAGCATCGCGAGCGCCGCCTGCTCGGCCGCCGCGTAGCGCTCGTCCCCCCACTCGGTCTTCAACGCAGCGCGCTCGTCCTCGAGTGCCTTCGAGAACGACGGTGCGGGACCGCGGAGCTGCAGGATGCCCGTGGTGAGGACGAGCAGGGCATCGGCGTCCTTGTCGAGCTGCGCGTAGCGGCGCGCGCCGACGATCGTGCAGATCGTGAACGCGAACGGATCGCCGCGCTGACCGGCATCGGCGAGGCCCTCGGCGAGCAGCGGCATCGCGCGCTCGGCCGGCTCGAAGGAGGACAGCAGGATGCGCGGCAGCAGGCCGAGCGGACCTTTCGCGGCTTCCGCGGTGAGCGTCTTGCGGGCGGCCGCGCGATCGCCGGCGATGAAGTCGAGGATCGCGCCGGTGATGCGGGCGTGCTGGCCGTGCATCGGCCGGTTGTCCTTGTCGGCGAGCGTGCCGGCCTGGCGGCAGCGCGAGCGCGCCTGTTCGAGATCGACGCGCTCGAGC
>JAEYYY010000774.1 GCA_023430775.1 Pseudomonadota bacterium | reverse complement strand
GCAGATCCGCGATCGAGACCAATGGCTCGAGCACACCTTCGGCGAACTTCGCGGCGAACACGTGGCGGCCATCGGTCTCGCGATCGTAGATGCCGTCGACCACGAACAGCTGCTCGCCGTCGCTGGTGGCGCTGCACTCGGTGACCGGGCTCGGCGCCCGTCCCGCGAGTTGCCACGGCCCCAGCACGCCGTCGACGAGCTTCGCGGCGTGGATCTCGTCGGTCTTCGCGAAGTCGCCGTTCGCCTGCTTGAAGTTGCCGCCGATGACGACAACCCAGTCGCCGATCGCGGCGCTGCAGTGGTTCGCGCGCGGCGTCGGCAGCGACGTGCCGGCACTCCACGCATCGAGCTGTCCCGTGGCGGCGGTGGTCGGTGGTTGCTCTGTGCCGCAGGCGGTGAGCAGCACGATGGCGAGAGCGGTGCGCATCGCGGCGGACTGTCGGTCGGCGAGCGGCAACGCGAAGCTACAAGCTTGCTACTTCTTCCGGCAGGCCGAGACCTCCGCCAGGTCGTCCGCGGCGAGGATGCACTTGCGCTGCTCGATGGTCAGTGCCTCGCATTTGGCGACGGCGCCGGCCCTTCCCTGATCGAACATGTCGCGCATGTCGGCGGGAGCCAGGTCGCGGACGTGCTCGAACACCGCGTCACAACTGGCTTCTTGCTTGCCGCAGCCGCTGATGCCCCAGACGCTGAGCGCAGCTGCCACGAACCCCAATCCGATCAGCATCTTGTTCATCTCGCCCGGTCCGGACGACGCGCCAGACCGCAAGTCGCGCTAGCGTCGACCAATGCGACAGGCCGGCTGGCGGCTCCTAGCGAAGCGCGCGTTCGACCGCACCGCGGCGGCGATCGGCCTGGTCGCCACCGCTCCCGTGATGGCAGCGACGGCGGTCGCGATCCGCTCGACCATGGGCTCGCCGGTATTGTTCCGGCAGCAGCGACCGGGCTTTCAAGGACACCCGTTCGAGGTCCTGAAGTTCCGGACCATGCTCGACGGTCCCGGCTCCGATGCCGAGCGACTGACGCCGCTGGGAAAGTTCCTGCGGTCGACCAGCCTGGACGAGCTGCCGCAGCTGATCAACGTGCTGCGCGGCGAGCTCTCCCTCGTGGGGCCGAGACCGTTGTTGATGAAGTATCTCGATCGCTACACGCCGGAGCAGGCGCGGCGGCACGAGGCGATGCCGGGGATCACCGGCTGGTCGCAGATCAACGGACGCAACGCGATCGACTGGGACAAGAAGCTCGCACTCGATACCTGGTACGTCGATCACTGGAGCCTCGTGCTCGACGCGAAGATCCTAGCGCGCACGGTGATCCACGTGCTGCGTCGCGATGGAATCTCGAGTGAAGGCCACGTGACGATGCCCGAGTTTCAAGGCAGTAGCTGGACATCCGAGACCGCGAACTGACTCCGAAAACGCGAACAGCCCGCGAGGGGCTGTCGGTACGGAGGAGACGAGGTCGCTTACAGCGCCATCAGCTTGTAAGCCGAGCCCTGATCGGTGGCGCCGTACACGATGATGCGGCTGATCGAGCGGTAGTTGCCGTCGAGGTCGATCGTCAGCGACTTGTTGTCGCGACCGATCCACGTGTCGAGCTTCACGATCTGCGTCTTCGAACCATCGGCGAACTCGATCGCGACCTGCTTGATCTGCGAGCGACCGTTTCCGAGTGCTTCGAGGCGAAGACCACGGAAGACACCCTTGTCAGCACCGATCTTGAAGAACTCGCGACCGGAGTCGATGCGGGTCGCCTCGCTGAGGTCGTACCACTCGTTCGATGCGGTGATGTACTGGCGCTGCGAGCCGATCCATCCGGTGTACTGACTCGCCGACGCACCAACAATCGTGTTGGTCGGGTTGTAGACGGGCGCCTGCCAGACAGGCTGCTGGTAGACCGGCTGCTGGTAGACCGGCTGGTACACCGGCTGCTGATACACGGGACGAGATGGAGCCGGGCGATACGGAGCCGGAGCGCAATCATCAGCAACCACCACCGGGCGAGTGACCGGACGAGCGGTGTTACCAAGGCTCACGGAAACCGAGCCGCGAACCGTCAACGAATCCGCTGACGCCATCGAAGACGAACCGAGCACGAGCGTGGTGATAAGAGCCTTGATGTTCATTTTGTTTCTCCCTGAACGCTCCTTCGAGCGTCACGAGACGGAGATATTGCTCGTCGTATGCCACTGCTCAAGTCATTGAACTTGCTGCCTGAACAGCGGGTTCCGCATGCGCCTCTCGCAGGTCTGCTGCGCCTTTTGCAGGTCTTCGCCACAACCCTCGATTGCCTCTCGCGTTAGCGTTCCCAGCGTGAAGATTGCGGTCATCGGCACCGGCTACGTCGGCCTCGTCACCGGCGCTGGGTTCTCCGACTTCGGTCACGACGTCACATGTGTGGACATCGATCCCAAGCGGGTCGAAACGCTCCAGCGTGGTGAGATTCCATTCCACGAGCCTGGGCTCCCACAGTTGGTCGCACGCAACGCTCGACTCGGACGTCTACGGTTCACGACATCGACGAAGGAAGCGGTCGAGTCTTCGCGCATCGTGTTCATCGCCGTCGGTACACCGTCGAGCGCCGATGGCTCGGCGGATCTGTCCTACGTCATCGACGCTGCCCAGCAGATCGCAGCGGCGATCACCGACTTCACCGTGGTGATCACGAAGAGCACGGTGCCGGTTGGCACCGCCGACAGGGTTCGCGAAACGATCGCCGCGATCACGAAGAAGCCATTCGCGGTCGCGGCGAATCCCGAGTTTCTCAAGGAGGGTGACGCGGTTGACGATTTTCTCAAGCCCGCACGCGTGATCGTCGGGGCCGACGATCAGCGTGCGATCGACTTGCTGCGCGAATTGTATCGAGGAGTGTTGCGAACCAACGATCGCATCCAGGTGATGGACATCCGCTCCGCGGAGCTCACCAAGTACGCGTCGAACGCCATGCTGGCCACACGGATCTCCTTCATGAACGAGCTCGCGAATCTGTGCGAGGTCGTCGGGGCGGACATCGAAACGGTTCGCAAGGGCATGGGGGCGGACCCGCGAATCGGCGCGAAATTTCTGTTCGCCGGCGCGGGCTTCGGTGGCTCGTGTTTCCCGAAGGACCTGCGAGCACTCGCTCAAACTGCGCGCACGCACGACATCCGTCTCGGAATTGTCGAGGCCGCAGAGAAGGCCAACGATCGACAGAAACGCGTGCTCGGAGAGCGAGTGATCGCGCACTTCGCCGGCACGCTCGAAGGAAAACGCATCGCGATCTGGGGGCTCGCCTTCAAGCCCGAAACCGACGACATTCGCGAGTCACCGGCGTTGACGCTGATCGAGCAGCTCCGCGGCGCCGGAGCGGCCGTTGTCGGCTACGACCCTGCCGCGATGGACAACACCCGCGCGCTGATCGGCGACGCGATCGCGTTCGCGGCAGATCCGTATAGTGCAGCCAACGGCGCAGACGCCGTCGTGCTCGTCACCGAATGGCACGAGCTCCGGCATCCAGACCTCGCTCGCCTCGGCTCCATCATGCGGAGCAAGGCGCTCTTCGACGGTCGCAACGTGTGGTCGGGCGCCGAAGCGAAGGCCGCCGGATTTCACTATCAGGGGATCGGTCGTCGCTAGTTGCGCGGTCGACGACCGGCGAGAGTCGTGCGCACGTCTTCATCGTCTGCACGCACCATCCGGGTGACGAGCTCCGTGAACGTCATCTTCGGTTCCCAGCCGAGCTTGGTACGCGCCTTCGTCGCATCACCACGCAAATGGTCAACCTCGGTGGGTCGCAGATAGCGTGGATCGATCTCGACGTACTGCTTCCAGTCGAGCTCGAGAGCACCGAAGGTGACGTCGAGCAGATCGCGAACCGAGTACGACGCTCCCGTCGCGATCACGTAGTCGTCGGGCTCCTGCTGCTGCAGCATCAGCCACATGGCCTCGACGTAATCGGCGGCATACCCCCAGTCGCGTCGCGCATCGAGGTTGCCGAGGTAGAGCTTGCGGTCGAGTCCGTGCTTGATGCGCGCCGCAGCGCGCGTGACCTTGCGGGTGACAAACGGGATGCCGCGACGCTCGCTCTCGTGATTGAACAGGATGCCGCACGAGATGTGGAGCTTGTAGGCGTCGCGATAGTTCTGGCAGAGCTGGTGCGCGAACACCTTGGCACACGCGTAGGGACTACGTGGTTGGAACGCGGTGTGCTCGTCCTGCGGTGGAGGCGAGCTGCCGAACATCTCCGAAGACGATGCTTGATAGAAGCGGCAGCCGTTCTTCAGCTCGCGCATCGCCTCGAGGAGCCGCAGCGTGCCGAGCGCGATCGTCGACACCGTGTACTCGGGTACGTCGAAGCTGACCCGCACGTGGCTCTGCGCGGCGAGGTTGTAGATCTCGTCGGGCTGAATCTTCTGCACCAGGTTGGCGAGCGAGCTGCCGTCCTCAAGATCGCCGTAGTGAAGGCGCAACCGGTAATCGGGGACGTGCGGATCCTGGTAGATGCCGTCGAGACGCTCGGTGTTGAACGAGCTCGAGCGACGAACCACGCCATGGACCTCGTAGTTCTTGCCGAGCAAGAGCTCCGCGAGATAGGAGCCGTCCTGACCGGTGATGCCGGTGATCAGTGCTTTCTTCACCGGTGCTCCAGGTACCACGCGACGGTGGCCTTCAGTCCATCCGCGAACGAGGTCTTCGCCTCGAACCCGAACCGCTCCTTCGCACGAGACACGTCGAGGCGCCGCCGGGGTTGGCCGTTCGGCTGGCTGGTATCCCACGCGAAGCTACCGGTGAAGCCCGTGGCCTTCGCGATCTCCTGGGCGAGGTCCCGGATCGAGATCTCGTTGCCGCTGCCGATGTTCACCGGATCCGACGACTCATAACGCTCGGCCGCCAGCACCATCGCCTCGGCAGCATCGCCGGCATAGATGAACTCGCGCGTCGGCGAGCCATCGCCCCACAGCGTCACGGTGGGTTCGTTCGCGTCCTTCGCTGCGAGGCACTTACGGATCATCGCCGGGATCACGTGCGAGGTGCGGAGATCGAAGTTGTCTCGCGGGCCGTACATGTTGACCGGGAACAGCACGATGCTGTTGACGCCGTACTGGTCGCGATACGCTTGCGACTGCACGAGCAGCAGCTTCTTCGCGATTCCGTATGGCGCGTTGGTCTCCTCGGGATAGCCGTTCCACATGTCGTCCTCGCGGAACGGAATCGGCGCGAACTTGGGGTACGCACAGATCGATCCTGCGATCACCGTCTTCTTGACCTTCGCGAGCCGGATCTCCTCGAGCAACTGGAGCCCCATCATCGCGTTGTCGAACACCATGCCGCCGGGATTGTCGCGGTTCGCGCCGATGCCCCCGACGCGAGCAGCCAGGTGAAACACGACATCCGGCTGCGCGTCTGCGATCAACCGACGACATGCGGCGCGATCGATCAGATCGTACTGGGCGCTGCGTGCGACAAATACGTCCTTGGCGCCGCGGCGTCGCAGCTCGTCGACGACGAAGCTACCGAAGAACCCGGCGCCGCCGGTGACCAGAGCTCGAGTGGTAGACCACGAGAACGACACCATCGGGTCGTACCACATCGCTACCTCGCGCGGCGCCAGCTCCAGTATCTCGCGATGCCCTCCGCAGGCGCGGTGGTTGGCTCGTAGCCCAGCAGCGCACGCGCCTTGTCGACGTTCGCCCGGGTGATTGGAACATCGCCTGGCTGCATCGGTGCCCACTCGATGACCGCGGGGATACCGATTGCCTGCTCGATCAGCGATACCAGCTCGCGTAGCGCGGTGACACGCGTGCCGCCGAGGTTCACCAGATCGTACTGCCCTGGTGCGACACCCTCGATCGCCGCGACCGTGCCGGTGACGATGTCGTCGATGAACGTGTAGTCACGCGCCGACGAGCCATCGCCGAACAGGGTGATCGGCCGGCGATTCGCGATCGCCTCGGCGAACGACGCGATCGCCATGTCGGGGCGCTGGCGTGGGCCGTAGACGGTGAAGAAGCGCAGCGCGATCACGCCGAGCCCGAACAGGTCGCGGTACGCGGAGAGCTGCAGCTCGTTCATCCGCTTGCTCGCCGCATACGGCGATGCCGGGCGCAAACAGGGATCGGTCTCGACGAAGCTATCGCTGTCGGCCGGCCGCGCACCGTAGACGGAGCTCGACGACGCGAACACCAGTCGGTCGCGACCAGTACGGCGCATCCGCTCGATCAGGATCGCCGTGCCCTCGATGTTGGTGCGTGCGTACCGCACCGGCTCTGCCAGCGAGGGACGCACCCCGGCGAGCGCGGCGAGATGGCAAACGACGTCGACGGAATCGTCGATCACCTGCTCGACGATCGCGCCGTCGCAGATGTCACCCTCGACCAGCCGGAACCGGTCCGCAGGCAGACGTGCGAGCTCCGAGGCGGTCTCCCGTTTGCGCGCGGCGGGATACAGGTAGCCGTCGAACGAGTCCAGGCCGGTCACCCGGTGGCCGCGCGAGATCAACCGTTCGCTGGTGTGTGATCCGATGAAGCCGGCGGCCCCGGTCACGACGACGTGCATGCTGCACTGTTGCCCGCCAACTGCGAATTCGCAAGACGTGCGCTACGATGCGCCCCGTGAGCTCGGTTGCAGATCTCCTGGCGTCACTCGACGAGACACCTGCGAGCTATCTGCGCGTCGCACGCGAGTTACCTGCCGTGAATGGCGGGGAGCCGTTATCGATCGCGGTGCTGGCGACCTTCACGTTCGACACGTTGGTGCCGTATCTCGGTGTCGAGCTCGCACGGCGTGCGTTCGCGCCGACTACGTGGTGTGCGCCCTTCGGACAGCTCGAGCAGGTGGTGCTCTCGAATGACCAGGCGGTCGTCGGCGCTGATGTCGTCGTGATCGCCACCCGGCTCGAGGACATCGGCCGCGAGCTGATCGAACGGTACGCGCGACTCTCCACGCAGGACATCGAAGCGCGAGTGACTGCCGTGCTGGTACGGCTCGAGCAGCTGATCGCGGCCGTGCGCGAGCGCTCGAAGGCGACGATCGTGGTGTGGAACCAACCGCAACCGAGCGCGCTCGCGACCGGCCTCGCCGATGCTTCGCTCGAGACCTCACAGGTCGCTGCGTTGACAGATCTCAACACCCGACTCGCGAAGATCGCGCGATCGACGCCGGGCGTGTTCGTCTTCGATGCCGCCCGGGTCGCCGCGGAGGTCGGACTCGTTGCCTGGCACGATCCGAAGCTGATGCATCTCGCACGTGTGCCGTTCGGGACCGCGGCGCAACTGCGGATCGGCCGCGCTCTTTCGCGCGTGATCACGGCGAGCCGACGAGCGGCCGCGAAGTGCATCGTGCTCGATCTCGACAACACGCTGTGGGGTGGCGTACTCGGCGAGGACGGCGTGGGCGGGATCAAGCTCGGCGAGGACTTTCCCGGCAACGCGTACAAGACGTTCCAGCGCCGACTGCTGGCCTATCGCGATCGCGGCATCCTCCTCGCGATCGCGAGCAAGAACAACGAGGCCGACGTTCGCGAGATGTTCGCGACGCACTCCGATCTCGTCCTCGCGTGGGACGACTTCGCCGCCCACCAGGTCCACTGGAACGACAAGGCAGCGAGCGTGCGTGCGATCGCGAAGGAGCTCAACATCGGCCTCGATTCGCTGGTGTTCTTCGACGACAACCCGCTCGAGCGTGCATGGGTTCGCGAGCAGGTTCCGGACGTCATCGTCGTCGAGGTCCCGAAGGATCCACTGAGCTACGCCGCTGCCCTGGACGGCGTGGTCCAGCTCGACCAGCTGACCTTGACCGCGGAGGACCGCAAGCGCGCCGAGCTCTACCAGCGCGACATCCAGCGCCGCGAGCTCGAGACCACCGCAGGTTCGCTCGAGGACTTCCTGCGCGCGCTCGACATGCGGGTCACGATCGGCGCGATCGACGCGACAACGCGCGAGCGCGTGTGTCAGCTGCTCGCGAAGACCAACCAGTTCAACACCACGACGCGCCGGCACGGTCCCGCCGAGCTCGCCGAGATCGAGCGCGCTGGTGGCATCGGGCTATGGATGCGCGTCGAAGACAAGTTTGGAGATCACGGACTGGTCGGGGTCGCGATCGCCACCCCGCGCGACAAGGACGAGTTCGTCGTCGATAGCTTCCTGATGTCGTGCCGCGTCCTCGGGCGGCGCGTCGAGCACGCGCTGCTGGCGATCCTGGCGGAGCGGGCGGCTGCGCGAGGTGCGCGAGCGCTGATCGGCGAGTTCATCCCGACCAAGAAGAACGCGCCGGCCCAGTCGTTCTTCGGCGATTCCGGCTTCGAGCCGATCGAGGCGCCCCGGTGGTGGAAACGCGACCTGATCGCGAACCCGATCCCACGGCCAGCTCTGGTACACATCGAGCACTCGTGAGCGACGTCGATAGTCGAATCAAGAAGGTCATGGCCGGGGTCTTCGGGATCGCGGAGTCCTCGATCACCGACACCACCTCTCCCAGCAGCGTGGCATCGTGGGATTCGCTCAATCACATCCACTTCATCATGGGCCTCGAGTCGGAGTTCGGCGTGTCGTTCGAGCCCGAGCAGGCACTGACGCTGACCAGCCTGCCGGCGATCCGTAGCGCGCTTCCTCGCTGATGGCGGTCTCGATCCGTGCCGCGCAGTCTGGCGATCTCGACGCGATCGCCGGCTTTCTCGCGCGCCGCCTGAACCACCCGGACGGCCCCGCGCGCTACCGGCGATTCTTCACCTATCCGTGGATGCCAGATCGGCCAAATCTCGGGTACCTGATCGAGGACGCTGGCCGGATCCACGGCTTCATCGGCGCGATCTACGGGCGGCGGCCGATGGGCGTCGTCTGCAACATCAACAGCTGGGCCGTCGACGAGAGTCACCGAACGGCCAGCTTGTTGATGGCAAGGCAGCTGCTCGCGCAGAAGGACATGGCGTTCACGTGCTTCAGCCCGTCACCGCGTGTCGTCGAGCTCCTCGAATTTTTCAAGTTCTCGACCTGGCCGACCGAGAAGATCGTTGTCCCGATCGGCGCGATCGGCTCGCTGCGAGATGAGCTCGCTATCAAGGTCATGGATCCGGCACGCGACGCGAGGATCCTCGACGACCACCATCGCGCGATCTTCGAGGATCACCGCGGCTACGAGCTCGCGCATGTCTGTCTCGAGCTCGGTGACCGCACCGCGTATGCCGTGCTCGGCCGGCGTGGACGCGGTGTCCGCACGTTTGCCGACGTGATGTACGTCAGCGATCCTGGGTTATTCATCCGAGTGATCGGCCGCGTGCAGCTTCACGTCGCGCGCGTACTGAGGACGCCCGCCATCGGGATCGATCGCCGGTGGCTGGAGCGCATGCCGCGTCTCGCCCTCAACTATCGCAAGCTGCGCCCGCTCCAGTACAAGGGACTCGAACTACCGCAACTCGACACCTTGTATAGCGAGCTGGTCCCGATCTGCGGTTAACTGCGCCCGCCTTGCGGATCTCGTTCGTCTTCACCAACCCGCGGCACCACTTCGAGATGATGGCGCCGGTGGCGCGCGAGCTCCAGGCACGCGGCGTCACCGTCGAGCTGGTCTCGCTCGCCGAGCTACGCGGCATCGACTCGCCGGTCGCTGAGGATCTGACGATTCGCCGGGTCATTCCATGGAACATTCGTCGTCGCGCTGCCTCCGTGGATCAGCGCATCCCGGATGGAAGCGATCGCCGGAGGTTCGCACAGCGCGTGGTCTGGCTCGGCGTTCGGACGGCATTGTGGCCGTGGCTCCGCGATGTCGACCTGGTCGTCGTGCCGAACGACGCGGTCTATCCATACCTCGAGATGATCGAGTGGCTGCGCGGCCGCGGTGTGCCTTACGTGTTGATGCAGGAAGGCATCCGGTTCGCACTTCCCAAGACCTACGACGGCGCCCCGTACGGATGTAGTGGAGCCGCCGCAGTGTGTGCGTGGGGACAGGGCAGCGCCGAGCACTTCGTGGCAACCGGCGTTCCGGCGTCGGTGATCAAGGTGACCGGAGCGCCGCGCTTCGACTCGATCGACGTCGACGACTATCTGCGCCACGCCGACGAGCATCGTCGCGAGCTCGGTCTCGAGCGCGCACCGCTCGCGTTCATCTCGAACCCGATCGAGATCCAGGGCTACGGCACGCGCGAGTACAAGCTCGATCTGTTCTCGAAATTCCTCGCCGAGGCCGCACCGGTGATCGCCGAGACCGGAGCGCCGCTCTTGATCAAGACCCACGCGCACGAGTCGCCGGACGATTTCGCGCGCGCTGCCGCGCGGGTGCCGGATGCCCCCAAGCTCGCGTTCGGAGGCAGCTCGCTGTTCGCGACGCTTGCTGCCGCGCGGGCGGTGATCGTGCTGGCGTCGACGGTGGGCCTCGAGGCGTTGATGTTCGGCTTGCCGCTCGGCCAGCTCGAGATCCCCGGGCAGCCGTTCGCGTTCGAATACGTCGAGCGCGGTGCAGCGATCCCGATTCGCTCAGGTTCGGTAGCGGCCGCCACGCGCACGCTCCTGACTCCCTCCGCCCAGCTCGCCGCCGCCGGAAAGCGGCTGGTCGAGCGTCACCTTCACGACCGCGGGCGCGCGAAGCACCACGTCGCCGACGCGATCATGGAAGCGGTCCCGGCGAACCGCCGACGAGCTGGGTGAGCGCGATCTCGATCGGATCGGCGCACGGGATCGCGATCAACGATGCCGTCTGGTCGGTCGCCGTCCGCGGCAACCGCGGCATCGACACCGTCACCGGATACAGCTCCGGCAGCCGCCGGCCGAGCTCCTCCATCGCCGCCTTCGCGATCGTGTATGCCGCGGTGCCGCGCTCGGCGCCGTCGAGGAACACCGTCGACGGTGCATAGACCTCGCACGCACCGACCTGGCGCACGGTCCGCTCGAGGCCGAGCACGTAATAGTCGAGGAGCAATCGGAGGTCGTCCGGCGAGAACGGCTCGTCGCGCGCGATCCGGATCTTCGGTGTGGCGAAGTAGTAGACGCGGGTCGGCGTCCACGGCAACTCGAGCACACCGCCGAGCACGTCGTAGCGGCTTGCCGTGCCGCCGATCTGGGTCGCCACCCGCTCCGCGTCGACCACTCCATCGCGATATGTCAGGTGGACCTGTGCGCCACCGGCAGCGAGCACCTTCGCGAACGCTTCCCCGAGGCCGCGCGAGCCACCGATCACGAGGGCGCGGTGGTCGCGAAACAGATCGATCGGCACGCGCCCAGGAGCGAGCTCGATCGTCACGGGCCGCGGACGCACGAACGTGTCTAGCGCGCCGGCGAGGGTCGGTCCGGTGAACGCGACCTGAACGATCGAGTACTTCTCGACGGCCTTCTGCACACGATAGGTGACCCGTTCCTCCGCGCGTGGCGATGCAGCGAGGTCGAGCCGCGAAAAGATCGAGTGGAGCCCGGGGCACGCCATGCCAACGATTCGTGTGGCCGCGAGCAGCTCGCACAGCTGAACGTGCGGGTGCGGCGCGAGTGCGGGAAACAGTGCGGCGAGGAGTAAACGATCGCGAGCCAGCGGCGTGTCACCGACCGCGTTCGCGAGCTCCGGCCATGTCAACTCATGCGCTGCCGCGCGCTGGAAAGGATGATCTTCGAGCGGAGGGTCAGAGTGCGCTCCATCGGCAGATTCGAGCGACAGCTCCATCACCGCGGCATCGCCCGCGCGCGCGACGAGCCGTGGGCCCAGCTCGACCTCGACCTCGTGACCGACGAAGAGCGGCTTGCGAAACGTGGCCGCGACGCGCGTTAGCCTTCGTGGCCCGTGCTGCGCCACCCAGGCATCGAGGGCCCACAGCACGAGGTGGATGCCATGCACGACCGGCTCTCCGAACAGCAAGCGCCGTGCGTGGATGGGATCGACGTGCATCGGGTTCCAGTCTCCCGATAGCTCCGCGAATGCGAGCTGGTCCTCGAGCGTGAACCGTCGACGCACCACGCGTGCATGGTATCAACCACGGATGAGCGGCGCCCTGTGCATCTCGATCGATCTCGAGCTCGCATGGGGCATCTGGGATCGCCTCGACGACGCCTACCTAGACAACTGCGCCGAGCTCGAGACCCGCATCGTCACGTCGCTGCTCGGGTTGTTCGAGCGACACGACATCTCCGTCACCTGGGCGTTCGTCGCCCGTTTGCTCGAGCGCGACGACACTGCCTGCGCGCGGACGAGGCACGGCGAGCGTGTGTGGTACGCGCCGCACCTGATCGAGGCGATCCGGCAGTCGCGTGTCGCGCACGAGCTCGGCTCACACGCCTACGCACATCGCTACTTCTCGATGCTGTCGCGCGCCGACGCCGAGGCCGAGCTCGCGAGCGCGCGGCGCGTTCACGTCGCAGCCGGCCTGCCGTTCGACTCGCTGGTGTTTCCGCGCAACGACATCGCTCACCTCGATGTCGTCGCTGCGAGTGGTCTCCGCGTCTATCGCGGGCTCGATCGCGGCTGGTTCATGACCGCGCGACGGCGTGGTGGCAAGACCGCCGGGCGTCTTGCACACCTCGTCGACAAAGCCTTGCCGATCGCGCCGGAATCCATCGAGCCCACGCGTCGCTCCGACGGCCTCGTCGAGCTGCCGAGCTCGCTATTGCTCCTCGGTCGCGCCGGCATGCGCCGCGTGATCCCACCGCGGCTGATGGTCGAGAAGGCCAAGCGCGGCCTCGCCGCCGCGCGCGACAGCGGCAAGACATTCCATTTGTGGTTCCACCCGTCCAACTTCTACGACGAGCCCGACGTTCAGCTCGCGGTGCTCGGCGACATCCTCGCTGCAGCGCGCGCGAGCGGTGTCACGATCTCGCGGATGGGAGACTACGCGGTGGCGTGCTAGAGGATCCTTCGTGCTGCGCGTCGTCCTCGTTCTCGCGGTCGTGTCGACGGTCGCGCATGCGAAGCCGGCTCCGATGCGCCCGTTACCGGGTGTCTCGAAGCGACCGGCTGCCACCACGCCCGCACGCTACGTCGCGCCCGCGGGTTCGGACACCAATGATGGGAGTCGCAACGCACCGTGGAAGACGATCGCGCACGCACTCGGAAACGCGAAGCCCGGCGACACGGTCTATCTACGAGGCGGCACGTACTACGAGTCACTGAAGCTGACGCGCGGCGGAACCGCGGGTGCACCGCTGACGCTACGCTCGGCGCCGAACGAGCTCGCGATCATCGATGCCGGACTTCCCGAGTTCGCCATGTCATCGCGCAACGCGTGGGAACCCGCCGGCAAGGACGAGTATCGCTCGACGAAGACCTACCCTTCGCTCGCCACCACCGCCGCAGTCCGCGTCACCGGCAACTTCGCCGACACCATGATCCCGCTGCACGGGTATCGCTTCGTCGAGGATCTGCGCGCGACATCGAGCTTCTGGACGGTCCAGAACGCCGAGGCAGGCAACGGCGTCTATCTCGGACCCGGCGTGTGGTTCGATCCCGCAACCAAGAAGATCCACGCGCGGCTGTCGCGGCTCGGGCTCAAGAGCTTCGAGGAGTACGACGGACCCACCGATCCGCGCACGCTACCACTCGTGATCGCGACACCGCGTAGCGCTCTCGCGATCACGGCATCGCACGTTCGGCTCCAGGATCTCGTGCTGCGCGGCTCGAGCGTCGCGACCCTCGAGCTCGCGAGTGCGAGCCATGTCGAGATCGCAGGCGTCACGATCTATGGTGGCGCTCCCGCGATCCACGCAAAGTCGACGACGAACCTCAAGATTATCGATTCCGCCGTTCGCGGATCCGCCGCGCCGTGGTCGTCGCGGCCGAGCATGAAGTACCGCGGCAATGCGCCCTACCTCCTCGTGGTCGACAGCGCTCTCCCGCAGAGCGCGAACTGGGAGATCACCCGCAGCGACTTCACGGACGGTCACGACGGACTCGTGCTCGACAGCATCAAGAAGCTGCGCTTTCACCACAATCTCGTCGACAACTTCAACGACGACGCGCTCTACCTGACGTTCGTCCCCCGCGCGTCGATCGGCGACGACATCCAGATCTTCGAGAACAAGATCTCGCGCGTGTTCACGGCGTTGTCGTTCGCCGACACCTCCGGGAATGGCAAGAACCCGATCGGTAAGGGCGTGTTCGTGTTTCGCAACCTGTTCGATCTGCGGCTACGTCCGCACCGCTCGATCCCGCGCGATGCCGATGGCGATTCGAACCCCAGGATCGCCGGATCCGAAGGGCGGCTGTGTGGTGATCACGGCAGCCCGATCTGGGATCCGATTCACTTCTACCAGAACACCGTCATCACCGACGGCAAGCCATTCCGCGGCTACTACGGAGCAGTGCTCGTGCAGAACGTCGCCGGATCGCGCCGCCGCATCTTCAACAACATCTTCGTCCGCATGGATGGCGAGCCCGGTCTCAAGTTTCCTAGCACCACCGACGATCTCGAGGTCGACGCCAATTTGCTGTGGGGTGTAGCTGCCGGGGAGCGACCGAACTTCTTCGATAAGTTCAGGAAATCGAAGGAGTTTTTGGCAAGCCAATCGCGTTACCCACCTGGCTGGGGTGCTCGCGATATCTACGCGGATCCTCGGTTCGTGAATGTCGCGATCGGCGACGTCCGACTCCAACGCGGGAGTCCAGCAATCGATGCAGGCATAGCAATCCCAACCAGTTGGCCCGATTCGCTGCGCGGTATCGATCGCGGCAAGCCTGATCTCGGTGCTTTGCCAGAGGGTGCGCCTCCACCGAGCGTAGGCGCCCATTAGGGCGGGTTGCCCTTTCGCCTCAATGGCACGCGGGGCTGTGATATTTCCCTGTGCTCTCGATCGGTTGGCGTGTCTCGGCAATGAACAATCCGGGCGATCGGGTCCACTAACGAAGCACTTCGCATGTCCCGATATCTGACGAGAGGTCTCCAGGGGGTCGTCGACCTCGCGGTTCTCTCGGTCGCATATTGGCTCGCGTTCCTGTTCCGTTTCGAGTTCTCCATCCCGCCCGAGTGGCAGTCGGCGGCGCTGGTCAACTGGCCGGTCGCTCTCGCCTTCAACTACACGGCGCTCGCGGCGTTCGGTGTCTTCCGGATGACGTGGCGCTACGTCAGCATGCGCGAGATCATCGAGATCGCGACCGCCGTCGCGACCGCGACGCTGACGCTGCTGTCGCTGCGGATCATCCTCAACGCGTCGAACTACGAGCAGCGCCCGTTCATGCTGCCGATCAGCGTCATCGCGATGACCGCAGTGCTCGCGTTCGTCGGGCTCGCAGGCGCGCGCACGTCGCGGCGCATCCAGGCCGAGCGTCGAGATCGCCGCCGTCGCACGAACGGCGCGCATCGCAAGCGCGCGCTGCTGATCGGTGCGGGTCAAGCAGGCGTGCTCGTCGCGCGCGAGATCGCGAACCGCCCCGATCTCGGGATCGACGCCGTCGGTTTCGTCGACGACGACGTGCGCAAGGTCGGCAGCAAGATCGGTGGCCTCGGCGTGCTCGGCACCACCGCGGAGCTGGCCGAGATCGCGGAGCGCAAACGCGCGAAGCGTGCGCTGATCACCATCGCCCACGCCTCCGG
>JAEYYY010000629.1 GCA_023430775.1 Pseudomonadota bacterium | reverse complement strand
CTTGGCAGTCACGCACCGTGTCCGGCATCCGGTCACCAGCTCGCAGATCAAGTCCGACTTGGTTACTGCGCGACTTGCGCAACGTGTCCATACGCTGGACAGAATGCGCGATCTTCTCGACGAGAGTGTTGGCCTGCCAACGATCGGCTCTGACATGAATGTCGCGACGTCTGAAAACCGGACAGGTGAATCGACGCCGCAGAGGCGCTGATGTCACGAATGTCGTGGTGCTCCGGAGCTAGCCGCGCCCACGACGGCCGCCGCCATGGCGCTGACCACCAGGACGCGATCCACCGTGACGCGACGGTTGGCCTCCATGCCGAGGGGCCTGCCCACCATGACGTGACGGCTGCCCACCGCGTGACGGCGGCCCCCCGGAGCGCGGACCACCGGGGCGCTGACCACCACCACCAGAACGCTGACCAGCAGGGCGGGAACCACCAGGGCGCGCATCACCAGGGCGCGCACCATCAAAGCGCGGACCACCAGGACGGGAAGCACCGGGTTCCTGCTGCGGTCGCTGCGGTCCCTGCGGGCGCGGTTGCGCCGACGGCTTCGGCAATAGCGGCTCGATCTCCTGCGGCGTCAGCTGTCGCCAGCGCCCGAGCGGCAGCTGGCCGAGGTGAATGTGCATGATGCGGATCCGCTGCAGTGTCTCGACGGTGTAGCCGAGCGCCTCGCACATCCGGCGGATCTGGCGGTTGAGGCCCTGGGTGAGCGTGATCTTGAAGACCTTCGCGCCGAGCCGCTCGACCTTGCAGCGCCTGGTGTGCGCGTCGGAGAGCCGGACGCCGGAGGACATCTGGGTGATGAAGCTGTCGTCGAACGCGCGATCGACCGAGACCACGTACTCCTTCTCGTGGTTGTGCTCGGCGCGCAGCACCTCGTTGACGATGTCGCCGTCGTTGGTGAGCAGGATGAGACCCTCGGAGTCCTTGTCGAGGCGGCCGATCGGGAAGATGCGCTCGTCGTGGTTGACGAAGTCGATGATGTTGCCGGGGACCTGGCGCTCGGTCGTGCAGGTGATGCCGGTCGGCTTGTTGAGCGCGATGTAGACCGGCTTGGTCTTCTTGCGGGCCTCGCCGACGATGTCGCCGTCGAGCTTGACCTCGTCGCCCTCGTTGACCTGCATGCCGAGCGTGGCCGGCGCGCCGTTGATGGTGACCCGGCCCTCGGCGATCAGCTCGTCGGCCTCGCGGCGCGAGCACGCGCCACTCTCGCTCAGAAACTTGTTGAGACGCACGTTGACCGCATGGAAGAGGACCGTGGAAGAGGCCGGACCCTAGCCCATTCCGGGGTAACTTGGCGATGCGTGCGTCTGCTCCTGGTCACTCCCCCGATGACCCAGCTCAACACGCCGTATCCCGCGACGGCGTACCTGACGGGGTTTCTGCGCCAGCACGCCGAGCGGCTCGAGCTGGTGGTCGAGCAGGCGGATGCCGCCCTCGAGCTGTTCCTGAAGGTGTTCTCGCGCGCGGGGCTGGCGCGCATTCACGCCGAGCTGACGGCGCGCGCGAAGGCGACCGACGAGCCGATGCCGTTATCGATCGCCGGGTTCCTCGAGCATGGCGAGCGCTACCTCGCGACGATCGATCCGGGCGTGCGGTTTCTTCAGGGTCGCGACTCCGGCCTGGCGCTGCGGATCGTCGGTCGCGACCTGTTGCCCGAGGGCCCGCGGTTCGCCGCGATCGACGGCGGAGGCGCCGACGACGATCCGTTGTCCTGGGCGTTCGGAGAGCTCGGCATCGCGGATCGCGCGAAGCACCTGGCGAGCCTCTACATCGACGACCTCGCCGACGTCATTCGCGACGGCATCGCGCCCGACTTCGAGCTGTCGCGCTACGCCGAGCGCCTCGCCGCCAGCGCACCGACGTTCGATCCGCTCCGCGACGCGCTCGAGAGCGAGGAGCCGACGCTGATCGACGTCATGCTCGACGAGCTGTCGGCGGAGCTGTTCGCGCGTCATCGTCCCGACATCATCGGGTTGACGGCGCCGTTTCCCGGCAACGCGTACAGCGCGTTCCGCATCGCGCGCGCGATCAAGAAGCTGGCGCCGAGGACCAAGGCGATCCTCGGCGGCGGCTACGTCAACACCGAGCTCCGCGAGCTGTCGGATCCGCGGGTGTTCGACTACGTCGACTACGTGACGCTCGACGCCGGCGAGGCGCCGATGCTCGCGCTCCTCGAGCACCTGCGCGATCGCGAGGCTCCGCTGCACCGGACGTTCGTGCGCGAGGGCAAGGCGGTCCAGCTGATCGTCGATGACAAGCGCGCCGACGTGCCGATCACGCAGATCGGCACGCCGACCTACGACGGCCTGCCGCTCGATCGCTACCTGTCGCTGTTCGAGATGCTCAACCCGATGCACCGGCTGTGGTCCGACGGCCGGTGGAACAAGCTCACCGTCGCCCACGGCTGCTACTGGAAGCAGTGCTCGTTCTGCGACGTCACGCTCGATTACATCGCGCGCTACGACCGGGCGCCGGCGGATCTGCTGGTCGATCGGATCGAGGCGCTGGTCGCCGAGACCGGGCAGACCGGCTTTCACTTCGTCGACGAGGCCGCGCCACCGGCGGCGCTGCAGGCACTCGCCGAGAAGCTGATCGAGCGCGGCGCGGTGATCACCTGGTGGGGCAACGTGCGGTTCGAGAAGTCGTTCACGCCCGAGCTCGCGCGGCTGCTCGCGCGCTCGGGTTGCGTCGCGATCAGCGGCGGTCTCGAGGTCGCCTCCGATCGGCTGCTCGAGCTGATGAACAAGGGCGTCACCGTCGAGCAGGTCGCCCGCGTGACGCGCGCGTTCACCGACGCCGGCATCATGGTGCACGCATACCTGATGTACGGTTTCCCGACGCAGACCGCGCAGGACACCATCGATTCCCTCGAGCGCGTGCGCCAGCTGTTCGCCGAGGGCTGCGTGCAATCGGCGTTCTGGCACCGCTTCACCGCGACCGTGCACAGCCCGATCGGCAAGTCGCCGAAGACCTACGGCATCAAGCTGCGCCGGCTGCCGAAGATCAAGTTCGCCACCAACGATGTCGGCTTCGACGATCCGACCGGCTGCGATCACGATCTGTTCGCCGACGGGCTGCGGCGAGCCGTCTACAACTACATGCACGGCGTCGGCCTCGACGAGGATCCGCGCTCGTTCTTCGCGCGCGGCAAGGTCCCCAAGGCGCGCGTCGCGCCGGATCTCGTGCGCCGCGCGCTGGCGGCTCGGTGATGCTGATCGCGCTCAACAAGCCGCACCTGGTGCACACCAAGTTCACCGACGACCAGGGCCGCCCCACCCTCGCCCAGTTCGGGCTGCCGCCGCGCGTCTACGTCGCCGGCCGCCTCGATCACGACAGCGAGGGTCTGCTGCTGCTGACCGACGACGGCCGCCTCAACCAGCGGCTCACCGATCCGCGGTGGAAGGCCCCGAAGACGTACTGCGTGCAGGTCGAGGGCACGTCCTCCGAGGAGGCGCTCGCGAAGCTGCGCGCCGGCATCGCGCTCAACGACGGCATGACCCTGCCGGCCGAGGCGCGTGCGATCGAGCCACCGGCGTGGCTGTGGCCGCGCGTCCCGCCGGTGCGGTTCCGCAAGACCGTGCCCGATTGCTGGATCGAGCTGGCGATCCGCGAGGGTCGCAACCGCCAGGTCCGCCGGATGACCGCCGCGGTCGGCTTGCCCACGCTCCGCCTGATCCGCGTCGCGATCGGGCCTTACGGGCTGGAGGGCCTCGCCCCTGGAACATGGCGCGAAGTCGAGGTGCGCGGCTGAGGCTTCGCTGGTAGGTTCCCTCGCCGTGGGACGCGCCTTCGAAAAACGCAAGAGCACCATCTTCAAGCGGATGGATCGCGTCGGGAAGCAGTTCGCGAAGATCAGCAAGGACATCGCGATCGCGGTCAAGCACGGCAGCTCCAGCCCCGACTCCAACCCTGCGCTCCGCCGCGCGATCCAGAACGCGCGCTCGGCCAGCATGCCCAAGGACAAGATCGAGGCCGCGATCGCCAAGGCCAGCGGACAGGGCGCCACCAGCTACGAGGTCGTGATCTACGAGGGCTACGCGCCCCACGGCATCGCGCTGCTGGTCGAGACCGCCACCGACAACGTCACCCGCACGGTCGCCAACGTCCGCCACGCGTTCAAGGCGCACGGCGGCAACATGGGCACCACCGGCAGCGTCAACTTCATGTTCGAGCGCCACGGCGTGTTCCGCCTGAACCCCGAGGGCATCAACCGCGACGAGCTCGAGCTCGAGCTGATCGATCACGGCCTGATCTCGCTCGACGATGGCGAGTCCGACAAGGGCGAGAAGCAGCTGCTCGTGCGCGTCGCGTTCAACGACTTCGGCACCATGCAAGCCGCGCTCGATGCTCGCAAGCTCACCGCCACCTCCACCGAGTTCGAGTACGTCGCCGGCACGCTCACGGAGCTGCCCGAGGACAAGGCCAACGAGGTGATGGAGCTGGTCGCGGCGCTCGAAGAAGACGACGACGTCCAGAACGTCTACTCGAACCTCGGTTAGAGCTTCACCACCTCGACGCTGCCGCCGAGGTGCGCGGCGCTGCTCCAGTCGCGGTGGCCGAGTACCTGGCCGTCGCGGCGGACCTCGTCGAGCTTCGCCAGATCGAGATCAGCGATCAGCAGGTGCGGCTGATCGAGCGGCCCCATCGCGACCACGCCGTCGGCCGGGAAGCCCTTGTCGCATGGCGCGAACACGCCGGCCGCGCCGACGTTCTCGTCGAGGGCGATCGACCACGGCGCGAGTCCCACGGTCGGCGCCTGCACGACGTAGCACTGGTTCTCCAAGGCCCGCGCCGCACAGGCGACGCGCACGCGGTGATAGCCGGCGAGACCATCGGTACAGCTCGGCACCGCGATCACGTTGGCGCCGGCCTCGACGAGCCGCCGCACGATCAGCGGGAACTCGGCGTCGTAGCAGATCGCGACGCCGAGCTTGATCGCGCCGAGATCGATCACCGCCTGCGCGCTGCCGCCCGTGATGCCCCACAGCTCGCGCTCGAAGCGCGTCATCTGGAGCTTCTCGATCACCACGGCATCGCCACTCGCGCCGAACACGCGCAGCCGGTTGTGAAACACGGCGATGGCGAGGCCGTCGCTCGGCGGGCTGCCAGGCGGAGGGCCGATCACGTCGCGCTCGGGGAAGCTGCCACCGACGATCGCGAGCTTCGACGCGCGCGCGATGTCGGCCAGCGCGCTCTGGTAGTCACCCGCGAGGCGCTGGATCGCGTCGAGCTGGGTCGCGAGGGTCGCTTGCTCTTCGCTGGTCAGGATCGACGTCAGCTCCATCGAGCAGTACTCGGGCATCACGAGGAGCTCGGCTCCCGCCGTCGCAGCGTCGGAGGCCGTACGCATCACCTTGTCGCGCCATGCGGCGAACGTCGCGTGCCGCTCGATCGGGTACTGCCACGCGGCGACGCGGGTCACGCCAGCTCCTTGGTCCAGAACACCATCGGCTTGGGCGTCTCGACATCGTCGCCGACGTCGATCCACGAGAACGTCGTCGTGATCTCGGGCCGGCAGACGAAGCCGTGGCGTTTCCACATCCGATCGAGCGGCTGATAGCTCGCCGGCCGGCGCGGATCGTCCGCTGGCCGCACCACCGCGCAGAACGCCGCCGCGGTGAAGCCGTGGTCGCGCGCGTGGGCCTCGCGGTGCGCGAAGAACTGGTTGCCGAGCCCGTGGCCGCGAAACGCGCGGTCGAGCACGCTCTCGCCGAAGTAGAACACCTTCGCCGGATCGTAGCCGGCCGCGATCAGCGGCGGCGCGACCTCCTCGGTGTGCGTCGCGAGCGGCATCGCGGTCGCCGCACCGACGACCCGATGGCCTCCGCGCGGCGCTTCGGCAAGCGCGAGCACCACGAGCGAGGCCGGCGAGTCGGCGTAGGCGCGCAGGTACGTGCGTTCGTAGTCGAGCGTGCCGGCGTAGAGGTACGGGTACTCGCGGAACACGGCGATCCGCAGCTCCGCGAGCGCCGGCAAGTAGCGCTCGATGGCCGCGCCCTGCACGCGCTCGACGACAACGCTCATGCCACGACCTGCCGCAGCTCGTCGGCGGTCACGCACGCGCCATCGAGCAGCGACGACGGACGCGCGAAGGTCGCCATCACGCACCGACCTGCTTCAGCCAGTCCTGCAGGTTGTAGTAGTTGGTGACGCGCGTGATCTGGCCGCCGGCGATCTCGAAGAACGCACCGCCGGGCAGCGTGTACGTCTGGCCCGTGGCGGGCGGCAGACCCTCGTCGGTGGCGAGGTACTTGCCCTCGACGATGTACTCGGCGGCCGCACGCCCACTCGGCCCTGCCATCACGACGATGTCGCGCAGCTGCTCGCGATAGCTGCGGTTCATCCGGTCGAGGAACCTGCGGAACGTCGCGCGCCCGACCTCGCGCCCACCCTGGTTGAGATCGTGCGCGACCTCCTCGGAGAGGTAGCCGCACATGCCGTCCCAGTCGCCGCGATTGAAGGCCGCGTAGTACGCGGTCACCAGCTCGGTGTCTGTCACCGGCGCAGCATAGCGGTCCGTCGCCGGCGATGCCGGTACTGGTGCGCAGGATGTGGGGCCCCGTTCGCTCGCATACGCATCGCAGTTCGTATGGGGCTCACTGGGCGAGGAGCTTCTCGATGATCGGGTAGTCCTGATCGCGCACGCCGCCGGCGCGCACGCAGCGCACCCGCTGCTGCGAGTCGACGAACACGTGGATCGGGATCGGCGGCGCACCCTGCAGACCGAGCTGCGCGAACCACGGCTCCTGCGCCTTGCTGTCGGCGAGCCGCAGCGTCGCCGGCGTGTCGGGATGAGACTTCCTGAACGCGGCGATGTCGTCGGCCGATTCGTCGACGGAGATGAACGACAGCTCGAGCTTGATAGGCCCACCGAGCTTGGCCTGCCAGCTCACCAGGCGCGGCATCTCCTCGACGCACGGCTTGCACCAGGTCGCCCAGATGTTGACCCAGCGCCAGCCGCTCGACGCCTTCGGCGCGGCCTCCGTCATCGCCGGCCACGGCATCGGCCTGGCCTTGTCGGGCGGCGAGTAGACATCGCAGAACGACTCGACCGTCTCGGCCTTCTTCTGCGTGGTCTTCGCGGCGTTGACGCGGCTGACCGGTTCGCCACCGGACGGCTTGTCCTCGCATGCCGCGAGCGCGGCGACGATGATCAGAGCTGACAGTCGATCCATGCGACGAACGCGCTCCGGTTGAGCTCCTTGTTGTCCTTGCCGCCGCACTCCGAGGTCGAGCTGCGCCGCCACTGGCAGAACTCGTCCTCGAGCTGCGCGAACTCCTCGCCGAGCCACAGCATGCCGACCTCCTTCTCGAGATCGGGATCGTTGAACTTCTGCTTGAGGTGGCCCATCACCGCCTCGGCGCGCGCCTTCGACAGATCGCGGTTGTGGGTCACCGAACCCTCGGGCGACGCGCGCGACACCACGAAGAAGTAGCTCGCGCCCTTCTGGTCCGAGAACACCTTGTCGACCAGCGCGAGATCCTCCGCATCGAGATCCGACTTGTCCTTGTCGAACTGGATGATGCCGCCGCGATCCTTCATCGGCCGGAACAGCGCGTTGAAGTCGGAGCCCGACATCGTCGCGACGTTCTTCGCCTGCACCGGCTGACAGCCGCGCGCGGCGTCACCGCCCATCAGGCCGCACGACATCAGCACGCGGCGCAGGATCTTCTTGAGCTCGGGGTTGCAGTACTCGACATCCGAGGCCGACGCGACCGCGGGCTGATTCTCGGCGCTGGTCGTGGCCTGAGCCTCGACCAGCCGGGTCTCGGCGGAGCCGATCCACTTCGCCGTCGCGCCCGCCGGGATGGCGAGCAGGATGACGGCAGCAACGATGCGTCCGATCAACATGCGGCACCTCCGATGCTGGGGATCCGGGTTCTCGACGACGAGCGTGGACGATACCCGGGTTCGACGAGGTGGTCGCTCATGGTGCGCCTCCCGGCTCGGCAGGACCGGGCTCGGCCGGTTTCGGCTCCGCCGGTTTCGGGTCAGTCGGTTCAGCCGGCTTCGGCTCCACGGGCTTGTCGGCGGGCTTCGGCTCGACCGGCTTCGATCCCTCGTCCGTGGGACGGCGGTCCGGGATCTTGAAGGGAACGTCGTCGGCCTTCGCCGGCCTGGGATCGGGCTTCTTGTCCGGCTTCGCATCGGACCGGTCGTCGTCGGGCTTGTTGTCCTCTGACTTGACGTCGGACCTGGGG
>JAEYYY010000528.1 GCA_023430775.1 Pseudomonadota bacterium | reverse complement strand
TCACGATGGTCCGCGCATCGCCCCACCAGCCGGGCTGCGTGCGATCGGCGCGCGACGGCACGGAGAACCGGATCGTCCGCGCCGGGCCATCACCCGCGTTGCCTCGCCTCGCGCCGCCCTCGACGATCATCACCTCCGGCGCCCGGTCGTAGGCCCAGTCCGAGGTCGACCGCCAGTGATACTCGCGGCCGTCGACCACGATTCGCCGCAGACCTTTTCGCGAGATCGCCATGGGTATCCCTGGGCCGAAAACGAAACGAGCTGCCTCGAAGAAGCAGCTCTCTCGTGCGCGGAGGGGGACTCGAACCCCCACAGTGTTACCCACTAGCACCTCAAGCTAGCGCGTCTACCAATTCCGCCATCCGCGCGGGTCAGGTTGTCAGGAGGCATGGTTTAGGTGGTTTCGGGTAGCGCGTCAAGGGACGCTGTTGCTCCATACTTCGACGGCGTGTCGCTATCGCCGAGCCAACCTAGCCCCGCGCCACCGCTGTCGCGCGCGAGCCTGGTGATCGGCCTCTACGGCGCCATGGCCCTGGTCGCCCTCGTGATCGCGGCGGCTCGCGGAAATCCCGACCTCTATCGCTTGGATCCCTCGCGCGAGCCGATGTGGCTCGGCCTCGGCCCGGCGCTCGGGCTCGCCACCGGCTTGCTGGTCGTCGGCGCCACGCGGCTGGCCACCAAGCACCTGCAGTGGGCGCGAGACCTCCACGCGAGCTTTCGCGATCTGCTCGGTCCGCTGACCGGCAAGGAGATCGTGATCCTCGCGCTCGCGAGCTCGATCGGCGAAGAGCTGCTGTTTCGCGGCGCGCTGCTGCCGTGGCTCGGCGTGTGGATCCAGGGCATCGTGTTCGCCGGCCTGCACGTCGGCCCGGGCCGCCGCTTCCTGCCGTGGACGCTCTCTGCGCTCGTGCTCGGGCTCGCGTTCGGCTGGCTCGCCGAGTGGACCGGCAATCTCGGCGGACCGATCGCGGCCCACTTCGCGATCAACTTTTTAAACCTGCGTTACATCGTCAGTCGCAACGTGTAATCGGCTCGGCAGGCGACGGCAACGAAGGAGCATGACGGGACTCTGCCGCGTCCTTCCCTCGATCCGCGCGTCTGGACAGGCGGTAGTCCGCGTATGCGCGCAATCGTCGTCGTCGCCCTGCTCGTGATCGCCGGTCGCAGCGATGCCCAGCCGGTCGCGCCCGAGGTGTTCGACCAGCTCGAGGAGAATCGGCTGATCCGCGTGTGGACGCCGATGTTCACGTTCGACGGCCTGTATCACCACCGCGACGGCGATCGGATCGTGATCGATACGTCGCGCGGCTTTCGCGCGATCGAGCTGTCGGCGATCGAGAAGGTCGAGGCCGCGCGATCGCGAAGCCTGCGCACGACGATGATCGGCGCGGGCATCGGCGCCGGCGCGGGCGTGGTGCTGCCGTTCGCGCTCCAGGCGCTGTTCTTCGGCGGCTGCTGCGAGTACGACGCCGAGGCCACGGCCGCGAGCGTGTTGATCCTCGGCGGTGTCGGCGCGGTGATCGGTGCGGTGCTCGGGCCGAGCAGCCAGCGCTGGGAACGGCTGGCCGGCGACAGTGGCGGCGCACGCGTGGCCGGTAGCGCCGCACCGCCGATCGCCTCGATCGCGGTGCACGGCGGCGGCAGCATGTTCGGCCGGATGGCGAAGGCGACGACCGAGCCGGGCGACGAGCACGTCCGCGACGGCAAGCTCGCGCTCGACATCACGCTCCTCTATCGCCACCTGATCCCCGGCGAGCTCGGCGTGTCGCTGCTGTACACCACGTTCGAGCGCCCGTCCGACATCTCGCCGGCGCCGACCGACGGCGTCGTCGTGGCGGGGATGGACTATCGGTTGCCGCTGCCGCGCCGGACGCTCGCGCCGTACCTCGGAGCGGGCATCAAGTACATCACCAGCGAGACCAGCACGACGGAGAAGGGCAGGCAGCGCGCGCTCGGTGTCGATGCGGTGATCGGCGCCCGCTTGAACCTGAACCCGCGCTGGTTCGCGGAGGTCGAGGCCCGCGCGATCTACGGCGCGGTCGAGCTCGCGGGCGACACCAGGTATCGGTTCGCGACCGTCGGCGGCGGGCTCGGCTTTCGCTACTGAATCACTTCTTCTGGACCGGATCGAGCTTGCCGCGGCGGAGCCCGATCTCGGGGACGTCCTGCTTGATCGACTTCGCGATGTCGACGGTGCCGCGCGGCGCGAACGCGAGATCGAGTGCCGGCTTGCTCTGCGGCATGCCGCCGTTCGGTGGCCCGCCCCAGATGCCGCGCCGCGGGTTCTGGCACGACACCGGTCCGGTCCACTTGTGGCGGATCGCGTAGCGACCCTGGAAGTTGTTGACGCTCGACGGCTTGCTACCCTCCTCGAGCTTGTTGCCGGCGACGAGGTGCTCGCGACCGCCGGCGATCGGCGGCGCCGCCTTGAACACCAGGTCGTCCTTGAGGTCCTTGCCGTAGCGCGCGTGGAGGCGCGTCAGCACGAAGTCGTTGCCCCAGCTACGCGGCACGCGCGGCGGCGGCCGGCGCATGTTCGGGCTCGGTGCACCGCCGCCCGGCGTGGCGATCTGTTGCGCGGGCTGGCCGCCGTCGATCACGTCGGCTCCGAGCGTCATGAAGTCGTTGCCGGTGAGCTGCGGACCCGGGCACGGATCGCAGGTCGAGGCTTGCCAGGCGTACTCGGTGACGACCGCGCCGGGATTCTTCGCGAGCGTGCGATCGAACAGCGAGGCGTAGAACGCGCCGAACCGATCGCGGACATCGTTGGTGACGTCGAGGTTCGTCGGGATGGTGACGTTCTTGTAGTTCGCGGTCTCGTAGCGCTGGTTGGGCGCGAGGATGCTGACGATCAGATCCTGCGTGCCGGTCGAGTTCGCGAGCCCGAGCCGGATCGGCAGCTCGAAGCGCTCGTGGTCGTAGTGGAAGCGGATCGGCGACAGCTCCGCGCGACCCCCGACGAACTTCACCTTCTTCGGATCGACCTTGGCAACGAAGAACTTGCTGCCGCCCTCGACGTACGGCCGCAGCAGCGGCTCGGCACCCTTGGGGATGTTGTACTTCTCGCGGCGCAACCAGGTGTCGAGCCCCGTCGAGTCCTTCGCCGACAGGATCACGATCTTGTACTCGCCGACGGCGAACTGCGCCTCGACCGTGACGCCGAGGTCACCGCCACCGCTGCCCGCGCTCCTCGCCGGCGCCGACTTCGACACCGGCCGGAGATCGCGCCTGGAGTACTCGATCTGCGGCCGACACGGGTCTTGCTCCCAGTACTCGACGAGCCGTGGTGCACCCATCCGCTCGACGTTCGCGAACACCTCCTTGGGGAGCGTCTTGACGTCGCCCTCCTTGAGCACCTTCGGCACCGGGATGACCATCGCGAAGTCCGAGGCCGGTCCCTTGTAGTTGTTCATCATCGACAGCACCGTGCGCGTGCCCTTGCGCATCAGCACGACCTGCGTGGCATCTGCCGCCATCTGTTGCTCGCCGGGGGCGACGTAGAACCCGCAGAACGCATCGGCTGCGCTCGGGGCGGCACACATGATGGCGATCGTCGCGACTAGCTTCCTCATGACACTCGATTCCCTTCCTTGTCCTGCACGGTGATCGTGCCGGCTTCGCGGTCCATCCATGCCTTCATCCAAGACGTCGATTTGTAGCGGTCCCATTGATCCGCTGCGATGGTCACCACCGGGCCATCGAGGTTGCCGCGGGCGGCGACGCGCAGCGCGGCCACCACGTTGACACCCGTCGAGCCGCCGACGGTGAGGCCCTCCTCCTTGACGAGGCGCTCGACCATCGCGAAGGCCTCGGCGTCGCTCACCGTCTCGGCGGAGTCGAGCCACTGGCGCTGCAGGTTGCCGGGAATCGATCCGGAGCCGATGCCTTCGATCAAGGACGGTCCGTCCGGACCCAGCACGCCGGTGTTGACCCAGCTCGCGATCGAGCTGCCCTGCGGATCGGCGAGCACCACCTGGATGCTCGGGCTCTTCTCCTTCATGCGCCGGCCGGCACCACTGATCGTGCCGCCGGTGCCCGACGAGCACACGAACGCGCCGGGCTGTTCGTACCCGGCCTGCTGGATCTGTTCGAGGATCTCCTCGCCGGTGCCCTTGTACTTCGCGGTGCCGTAGTGCGCGCCGAGGTTCGCCGGGTTGTGGAACTGGTTGGTCAGAAACCAGCCGTTCTGCTCGGCGAGGCGAGCCGCCAGCGTGCGGAAGTTGTGCGGTGCGGACAGTGGACCGTTCGGCGTGATGATGATCTCCGAGCCGAGCTGGCGGAGCGCGATGCGCTTGTCGAACGCCATCTTCTCGGGGAGCACGCAGATCAAGCGATAGCCGCGCGCGCTCGCGAGCAATGCGAGCCCGACCCCGGTGTTTCCGGCGGTGCCCTCGATCATGGTCGCGCCCGGCGTGAGCAGGCCGCGCTCCTCGGCATCGAGCACGATGGCGCGCGCGGTGCGGTCCTTGACGCTGCCACCGGGATTCTGGTGCTCGCACTTGATGAACACCTTCACCGGCAAGCCCGCCGCCACGCGCTTGAGCTCGATCAGCGGCGTATTGCCGATGGCGTCGATCACGTCCATGCGGCGCACGATACCAGGGACGCCGATTGGCTGACCGTTCGACGTGCGTGATACGCTGAACACGCTGTGATCGGCGAGACGGTCGGCGAGTACAAGATCACCGCCGCGCTCGGAACGGGCGGGGTGGGAGAGGTGTTCGCCGCCGAGCATCAGACCACCGGCGCGAAGGCCGCGGTCGAGATCGTGACGCCGCAGATCAAGCCAGAGGCCACCGCCGCGTACCTCGACAGCGCGCGCAGGCTGCAGACCGTGAAGCATGCCGGTCTCGTCCCGATCCTCGATGTCGGTGTCGATGCCGCCGGCCACTCGTACGTGGCGATGGCACCGATCGAGGGCGAGCCGCTGGCGAAGCGGATCACCGATCTGGGCCGGCTGTCGATCACCCAGATCGGCGAGATCGGGCGCCAGCTCGCGAACGCGCTCGCCGCGGTGCACGACGAGGGCCTGGTGCACGGCGACCTCAAGCCGAGCTGCATCTTCCTGCTGCCGCAGGGCGGGCTGGCGCGCGGCGAACCGGTGAAGGTGATCGAGGTCGGCGCGGCACTCGCGAAGCGGGCGAGCGGCATCCCGGTCGCGCCCGTCTACACGGCGCCCGAGGTGTGGAGCGCGAACGCCAGCGACTGGCGGATCGACGCCTATGCCCTCGGCTGCGTGATCTTCGAGATGGCCACCGGCAAGCCGCCGTATCAGGGCAAGCCCGAGGAGATCCGCGCGAAGCACCTGTCGATGCGAGCGCCGTCGGCGCGCTCGATGATGCCCGACGTGCCGCCATCGCTCGACGTCATGCTCGGCCGGCTGATGTCGAAGACGCCCGAGGATCGCTACGGCTCGATGCGCGAGATCGCGCGCGCGTTCGAGAGTGCGATGGGCGGGGCGGCGCGAGCGACCGCACCCACGGCCACCGATACACCGGTGTTCAAGGGCGAGCTCGGCGGTGCCATGGAGATGCCGGAGGCGGGTGTCACCTCGGGCGAGCTCAAGGCGCGCTCGGTGCCGCCGAAGGATGCCGAGCCTCGCAAGCAGGAGGAGACGGCATCGGTCGTCGCCTCGGGAGCCGTGGTGATTCCGGCCGAGCTCGAGAACGCGCCGTTGCCGGGGAAGCAGCGCTCGGCGGGAGACACCGCCAGCATTCGCAAGCAGGGCGGCTTTCCGATCGCGATCGTCATCGTGATCGTGGTGCTGGTCGGCGGCGGGATCGCGCTCGCCGCGATCCTGCGCTGATCACTTCGAGGCGTCGCGCATCAGGCGCGCGAAGCCGGCGCCGGTCGCTTCGGCGATCTCCTCGAGCCCTTCGAGGCGAACGCCGCTGGGTTTGGCCACCGCGAACATCGCGATGATGTGCTCGCCGACCTTGATCGGCGCGACCACCAGATCGCCGAATCGCGAGCCGAGCGAGGCCAGCAGCAGATAATCGAGCGCGTTGAGGTTGCCGGACTCGCCGCGCATCGTGGACTTGCGATGGATCGCGGCGGGGAACAGGCCGTGATGCTCGAGCGGGACGGCGATCGCGGGGAGCTCGGCACCATCGCGCGAGAAGCCGAGCCACGACACCGCAGCCTTGCCGCGGATGACGAGGAGCATCGCCGCGGAGCCGTGCTCGATCAGCGATTCGACGGCATCGATCGCGCGCCCGGCCACCGCCTCGCGATCGGCACCGGCGAAGATCTTCTGGGTCGCCGACTGCAGATCCGTGAACGTGGTCTTCGTGCGCTTGGCGAGGCGACTCGCGCGCAGCACGGCGGCCTTGTGCTCGGGATGATCCTTCAGCAGATCGGAGAGCGTCTTGAGGTAGGTGCGGCGATCGCCGCCGAGCGGATCGTACGGTGGCTCCGGTGCGCCGGGCGGCAGCGCGTCGGACTCCTCCTCGGGCATGTTGGGCCGAGCGACCGGCTGCGGGATGCCATCGACGACGGAGACCTCGTCGGACATCAGCTTCGCCTCGAGCGCCGGATCGATCTTCGGCATCAGCTGGAAGACCTGCGAGTCTTCACTGCGCGTGCCGTTGGCGCGGAGGAACCGCGGATCGCGATCGATCCGGTAGATCTTCTCGAGCTGGAACCGGATGCGTAGCTCGGCGGCGATCGACTGCACGAGCAGCTGCGGCGTGCAGCCGAGCTCGTTCGAGATGGCGGCCTGCGCGGCCGGCGTTAGCGGACTGAGCGACGCGACGACGATCCGCTTGCCCGCGCGGACCAGCGGGACGCAGGCGTACTTGTCGGCGAGCCGCTGCGAGAGCCGGCGCTGGAGATCGGGCTCGCCGCGCGAGAAGTGAGACTTGAGCGCGGCGGGCAGGCCGTGGAGGCGCCCGAGCGCCCGGGTCAGCTCGTCGAGCGAGATGTACCCGAGCTCGACCAGGTTGGTGCCGAGCCGGCCGCCCCACATGACCTGCGCGCGCAACGCCTCGGCCACGTGCTCCTTCTCGCACAGGCCGTCATCGACGAGCATTTCTCCCAGCCGAGGCACTCGTCCGCATCGTACCCCAGCGGGAGCGGTCGATCGGGGCATCGCCGCCCCAGCCGCATCTTTGGCAATGCGGACCTGGGGATGGCACGTCACGTGTTGAAGGAAGGGGCATGCAGCTCGATGCCTTTGCCCTCTCGATCGCCGGTCGCCGCAACAACAACGAGGACGCGGTTTGCGCGCGACCCGAGCTCGGTCTGTTCGTCGTGGCCGACGGTCTCGGCGGCTACGAGGGCGGCGAGATCGCCAGCACCGTGACGGTCCAGACGATCTCGGATCTGGTGCGGCGCACCGCCGGTGACGCCGACGTCACCTGGCCGTACTCGCTCGACCGGTCGCGCAGCCTCGACGAGAACGAGGTCATCGTCGCGACGCGCCTCGCTCACGATCGCATCGTCGCGCGCCGCACCGGCGTGCACGATCAGATGGGCTCGACCGTCGCGCTGCTGCGATTCGCTCGCAGCGCCAACGACAACCACGTCGTGATCGGTCACTGCGGAGACAGCCGCGTCTACCGGCTGCGCGATGGCGCGATCGAGGCGCTGACCGCGGATCACTCGCTCGCCAACCAGATGAAGGCGGCGGGGATGGTGATCGACGCCAACT
>JAEYYY010000467.1 GCA_023430775.1 Pseudomonadota bacterium | reverse complement strand
GATCGAGGGTGGGCAGGCGCTCGAGGGCGACCTCGCGACGATCGAGGCGTTCTCGCGCCGCGGCGTGCGCTATCTCGGGTTGATGCACTTCACCGCCAACCAGATCGGTAGCCCGGCGAAGGGCCGGGGTGCCGATCCGGATCAGGGGCTGACCGGGTTCGGGCGCGATGTCGTGCGCGAGTGCGAGCGGACCGGCGTGATCGTCGACCTCGCGCATATCAATCGCAAGGGCTTCATGGAGGCGCTCGAGCTCGCGACGCTGCCGCTGATGGTGTCGCACACCGGCGTGATCGGCGTGCACGAGCACTGGCGCAACATCGACGACGAGCAGCTGCGGAGGGTGGCCGATAACGGTGGCTGCGTCGGCGTGATCTTCGCGCGCAAGTATCTCGGGTCGGCGTCGATCGATTCGGTGGTCGATCACCTGCTGCACATCATCGACGTGGCCGGCGAGGATCTGCCGGCGCTGGGGTCGGACTTCGACGGCTTCGTGGTGCCACCCGAGGGGCTCGAGGATATCTCGACGCTGCCGAACCTGACGGTCGCGCTGTCGCGGCGAGGCGTGAGGACGCCGGTGCTCGAGAAGATCCTCGGCGCCAACGTGCTGCGCGTGCTCGACGAGGTGCCGGCGTGGGGCACGCTGTCGTGAAGTTCGGGCTCGCCGCGGCGCTGCTGGCTGGTTGTTATCCGGGCGTCGATAACAGCGATTGCGCGATCCGCTGCGGCGAGAACAACGCGTGTCCGTCGAACCTGTCGTGCGTGAGCTCGTTCTGCGTCGACGAGGGCCAGACCTGCTTCGATCCCGATCTCGTCCTCGCGTACTCGTTCGACGACATCGAAGACGGCATGGTGGTCGACCGATCGCCGGAGCAGAACACGGCGGGCGTCGCCGGCGACCCGATGACGGTGGCCGGCAAGCATGGCAACGCGCTGGCGTTCGACGGCGAGGGCGACTTCTTGATCACTCGCCACTCACCGAGCCTCGCCGTGGCACCTGCGGGCGCGTACACGGTGTCGATGTGGGTGCTGGTCGAACCGATGCAGGAGTTCGTCTTCGACCAGATCCTCGTCGCCAAGGTGTGGATGAACGACGAGACGGTGAGCCCGTTCTACGAATTCGGCGTCGAGTTCGACCAGGCCACCAACTCGATCGAGCTGATCATGGGCGACGAGAACAACAACCTCCACACCGGCTACGAGATCCCGATCGACCCCGGCACGTTCGTCCACATCGCGTTCACCTGGGACGGGCGGTTCGTCCACGGCTATCGCGACGGCATCGAGGTGCCGTTTCCCGATCCCGAGCTCGAGATCGTGGTCCCGGATCGCGGTCAGAACCTGGTGATCGGCTCGCAGTCGCAACCGAGCGAGTTCTTCACCGGCAAGCTCGACGACCTCCGGATCTATCGCCGCGCGCTGGCTGCCGAAGAGATCGTCAGCGATCGCGACTCCGCGGTGGGGCCATGAAGCGGCTGGTTCTCCTCGCGTGCGTGCTCGCCTGCGGTGGCGGCAGCAAACCGAAGGACAAGGACAAGGAGGATGGCGGTGTCGTCCGCCCGGCAGATGCCGGCATCGCGCTGCCACCGGCGCCGCCATTGCCACCACCACCCGATAGCCTGCCGAAGCCGAAGCATCCCGACTACGTCACCGCGGAGGCCGTCGCGCTCGGCGAGCTGCTGTTCTGGGACACCCGGCTGTCGATCGACAACAAGATGTCGTGTGCGACCTGCCACGATCCAGCAAAGGGCTACGCGGGCGGCAAGCGCCAGAACACGGCGAGCGGCAAGCCGAACCTGCGGCGCGCCCCGACGCTGGTCAATCTCGCGTGGGGCAAGGAGCTCGGCTGGGATGGCCGCTACGGCTCGCTCGCCGAGCATCTGCCCGCGCACGTGCTCGGCCAGATGGGCAGCGATCTCGGCGCCGTGGTGACTCGTATCAATGCCGTGGCGGGGTATCGCGCGCACTTCCAGCGGCTCGGCGATGGGGATGCCGATACCGACGCGGTGGTCCGGGCGCTCGCGGCGTTCACGCTGACGCGCTATGCGGGAGACGCGCCGTGGGATCGCGCCGAGCGAGATCCCGACGCGCCCAAGGATCTCGTCGCCGGCTATCAGCTGTTCCAGACCAAGGCGCAGTGCTCGGTGTGCCACACGCCGCCGCTCTACACCGATCACGAATTTCATCGGCTCGGCCTGATCGCGTCGCCGGACGAGGGTCGCGGTCGCGTCGACGACACCCGCAAGGGCGCGTTCAAGACGCCGACCTTGCGCGGCGCCGCGCAGCGCGAGGGCTTCTTTCACGATGCCAGCGCCGCGACCCTCGATGCCGCGATCGACTGGCACCTCGCGGGCGCGACCGGCCAGGGCGCGGATCCGAAGATCATCGATCCCGCGATCAAGAAGATCACGCTGTCGGCGAGCGAGCGCAAACAGCTCGTCGAGTTCGTCCGCGCGTTGACCGACACCAAGGCGCGCGTCTCCACCAAGCCGGCGCTGCCGTGATGACTCTCCGCGACGAGGTCCTGAGGCGCGTGGAGCTCGCGGTCGGCGGTGCGCAGCTCCGCACCATGGAGCGTGCGGTGGCCCTGGCGGCTGGCGTCAGGCCCGACGTCACACCCGACGGAGTCGCATTCGCGTGGCGCCCGCACAAGCGCGGCTTGCCGCTCGCGTGCGTGCACGGCTTCGGCGGCGACAAGGAGACCTGGCTGATGATGTCGGCGCTGATCCCGCGATCGCGCGGCACCGTGCTGATCGATCTGCCCGGTCACGGCGACAGCGCCGACGTGCCCGAGACCGCGTGCTCGATCCGCGATCACGCCGAGGCCGTGCTGCGCGTGCTCGATCGCTGCGGCCACGATCGCGTGATCCTGTGCGG
>JAEYYY010000440.1 GCA_023430775.1 Pseudomonadota bacterium | reverse complement strand
GGCTTGACGGCCGGCTGCTCCTCGGCCGGCTTGGGCTTCGCGGCCGGATCTGCGGCCGGATCGGCGTCGGCGACGACGGGCTTGGGCTGCTCGTCGGGTTTCGGCTGCTGCTGCGCCTTCGCGGCCTCGGCGTCGGCGAGCCGCTGGCGTGCAGCCGCCTCGGCATCGGCCTGCTGCTTCGCGGCGGTCGCCGCGTCGGTCTCGGTCTTGGTCTGCGCGGCGACATCGCCGGCCACCGCGGTCTCGTCGGTGGGCGTGTCGGCCTTGTTCGGCTGCGCTGCCGGATCCGCGCTGGCGTCGGGCGGCGCCGGCGGACGAACGACGGGCGTTGTCGCTGGATCGGCGGCAGGCGCCGGCGTCGGCGTCGGCGCCGCATCAGCCGGGGCGGCCTTGCGATAGGTGTCGCTCAGCTGGGCGAGCTGATCGGGCGCGTACTTCTTGAGGTACTTCGCGATCTCGGCGACCTCCTTCGGGTCGAGGTACGCGAGGTGCTCGTCCATCGATTGCGGGGTCTCGCCCCAGCCCTTCACGAGATCGCGCGCGAGGTTCTTCGCACGCGCCTTGTGCATGCCGTAGCCGGAGAACAGACCGCTCGCGGCCTTCTTGCCGGTGCTCTTGAGTAGCTCGTCCCAGAAATGCTGCGCGTCGTCGTAGTTGTCGAGGTAGACGAAGAACCCGGCGACGTTCGCCCCGGCCTCGGACAGCATCGTGGCGAGCGCGTTGCCGAGCGGGGTCTTGATGCCGCCCTTGTTGCTGTGGCTGGTGACACCGGTGACGCCGTTGATCAGCTGGCGGGCGCCGCCTTCGACGAACGCACGCGGCGCGCTCTTGAGCAGCCGGACGCCGATCGAGTTCTCGCCCCACAGCGCCTCGCCGAGCTTCATCTCGTAGGTCTGCTCGTCGGTGAGCGCGGTCGCGAGCTCCTGACCGGTCGAGATGATCAGATTCTTGGTGCCCTCGGCGACGACCTTCGAGATCGTGTCGAAGCCCTTCTGGCTGATCGTGAACACGCCGCGCTCGGCGGCATGCACGCCCGCCTGCTCGGCGGCTTCCGAGGTGACCTTGAACAGCGTGCCGGTCGCCTTCGCGCCGACCTTCTGCGTCCACTGCGCGAGCGCCTTGACCTCGCCGAGGCCCGCGAAGCCGGCGGACACCGCCGCGGCGGTGACGTCCTTCGCGAGATCGCCCGCGCCGTACTGCGCGCCGAGCGCGGCGTACTTGAACGCGATCGTGCCGGCGCTGAGCACCAGGTTCGCGATCACGGCCGCGAGCACCGGCGCCGCGGTACCGGCGGTGACCACCGTGATGATCACGGCGCCGACGATCTCGAGCACCGTGACGATGGTGTCGACGATCGAGGACAGCGCGGCGGCGTACGCCTCGGTGTCCTGCTGCAGGAACTCGCCGAGCAGCTCGAGCTCGTCGCCGTCGGCCTGGCCCTCGAGCAGGTTGCCCTTGTCGTCCCGCTTGCCCTTGATGTCGCCGAGCGAGACCTTGGTGATGTCGCCGCCCGCGGCCTGGACCTGCGCCCGGATCTGCGCGTACTTGTCGTCGAACTTCTTGTTGCTGTGCTCGAGCGTCGAGCCGGCCTCGGTGTAACCGGTGGCCTCGCCGACCCACATCAACGCGCCCGACAGCACGCCGCTCTTCGCGTAGTGGATCTGGAGCTTCTGGACGTAGCGCAGTGCCGCCGCGGTCGTCGGCTTGCCGCACAACAGCACGCGCGTCTTCAGCCAGTCCTTGCCGCCGAGCTCCGCCGAGAGGAGGCCCCCCGGATCGGGGAACTTCATCTTCGATTCTTCGACGTCGGGCTGCGGGTTATCGATCTCCCAGTTGTTGACGAGCGAGACGCCCCAGATGCGCTGGAACTTCTTGTCGATGTCCTTGAGCGTCGCGATCGGCAATGGCTCGCCGTCGCCGCTGCTCAGGGCCTTGTTGATCATCTCCTCGTGCGTGCCGGTGACACCCCAGCACGCATAGGCGAGCAACAGCTCGGGCTCGGCCTGGCCGGTCTGCAGCTTGCGCTGCGCCACCATGCCCTCGAGACCGAAGCCGCCGCGGAGCTGCCGCTTGTCGGCATCGGTGATCGGCGTGCCGTCCTTGCGCTTGCCGGCCTCGAGCTCCTCGAACGTGATCGGAACGGTGCTCTTGGGGAAGCCGTCCTGGTCGTACTCGGTGACCAGGCGCGCCTGATCCATCTCCTCGCGGATCAGGTTCTCGACGCCCTTCTTGTGACCCATCCGCGACAGCAGCTTGTCGAGCTTCTGCTTCCGGTCGGCCTCGAGCGCGGCGAGCTTCTCTTCCTTCTTGGGGTCGTTACCTTCCTTGAGCGCCTTCCACTGCTTCGCGTACTCCTTGTCGTCGAGGGCGTCGAACAGCGCGTCCTCGTCGGTGCCCATGCCGTCGGCGGCCTCGACGGCCTTGCCCATCGACACGGCCATCTCGTTGCGCTCGACCTTCGCGAGCTCGCGGACGTAGTGCACCTCGCCGCTGCCGAAGTCGTCGGTCAACGCGCGATCGAGCGCGTCGACGTCGCCCTTCATCTCGCCCGTCGGCTTGCCGTCGGGTCCGATCACTTCCTCGCGCTCGTCGGCCTCGCGTCGATCCTTCTTGTCGGTGGCCCAGCTGCTCTTCTTCGCCGCCGCGTACTTGTTGAACTCGGCGCGCAGGCGCTGGCGCTCCTCGGGCGTCGCCGCCTCGAGCAGGAGCTGCTTGACCTTCGCCTCGTCGGTGCCCCAGCCGTCCATCGCGTGGAACAGGCGGACCGCGTTCGCCTTGGTGTGACGATCCTCTCTCGACATGTTGGTGTCGAGCAGCGCGTTGAACGTGTCCTTGTCGCTCGTCCAGAACGAGTTCTTGAGCGCGTTCAGCGTCAGCTTCGCGGCCGGATCGTTGTTGAGACCCTTGATCTCCTCGTCGGAGGCGCTGCGCAGCACCGACTCGATGCGCTTGTTGTCGTTCCACAGCCAGCCCTGCGCGTCGTCGAGCTCGAGCTTGAGCGCGGTCTGGCGATCGTGGGTGAGGTACGCCATCACGATGGCGAGCTCGCCCTTGCTCATCTCGTCCCAGAGGTCGTAGCGAAGCGGTGACCTGCCCTCCTTCGCACGGTTGTCGTAGTGGGAGTCGTAGGTCGCCTCGAGCAGCTCGATCTCGCCGTACGAGCACTTCCGGAGGACCTCGTAGATGCCGTTCTCGTCGGTGCCCCAGCCGTCCATCGCCTTGCGAAGTGCGCCCGAGCCGGCGATCGCCGACTTCTGCTTCGCCTTGACCTCCTTCGCGCCGGCCTCGCCGGCTTCCTTGCCGAGCTTGGTCGGGTCGAGGTCTTCCTTGAGCTTGGCGTCGAGCTTCTGGATCTCGCCCGCCAGCATGTCGGTGACCTTCTTGTCGAAGCCGGCGAACGCGCCGTCGGCGCTGGCGGTGAACTCGCCGACCGCTTGATCGATCGCCGCGTTCTGCTTGGTGCCCGCCTCGTCGAAGCCCTTCGACAGCGAGCCGAGCGAGCCGGTCATCACCGTCGCGCACTGCGAGATGTCCTTGGTGAGCGTCTGCTCGACGATCTTGGCCTGGTACTCCTGCGTCTTGATCGCCTGGTCGTAGAGCGACTGTTGCTTGGTCAGCATCGCGGCGAGCTCGGTGCCGCCGCTGCTCACCATCGCGCGCAGGCCTTCCATGCTCTGCGCGTGACCGGCGGCGAGCCGCTGCTTGGCGTCCGCGATCTTCGGTGCCACGTCCTCGTACTTCTGCGGCTTGCCGCTGCGCAGCGAGCCCTGCACGTCGGCGGCGAGCGCGCTGTAGTTCGCGGCGTCCTCCGACGCGCGCCTCTTGATCCGCGACGTCAGCTCGGTGGTGGCGGCGGTGGTGTTATCGGACAGCGCCTTGCCGGCCTTGTCGGCCTCGGCGATCGACGCCGCCTTCTCGGCCGCCCACTTCTGGTGGCTCGCTGCCTTGGTATCGGCGACCGCCTTCAGCGCCGTCTGCTCGGTGGTGTCGAGCTGCGCCTTCGCGGTGACCTCGGCCGCGTCGAGGCTCTTCTTCGTCGACTCCTGGACCATGTCGACGGCGAAGTCGAGCTCCTGCTTCGCAGGCTTCAGCGCCTCCTCGACGGTCTGCTTCGCCCGCTTGTCCATGTCCTGGCCGAAGCTGGTGAGCGCGGTCTCGTAGTTCTTGCCGAGCGCCTGGCCGCGCTGGATCAGCATGTTCTTGCCGACGTCGGCCTTCACCGCCAGCAGGCCCTGGTCGATGTGACCCCACTGGCCCTTGCCCTTGTAGACCGTCGGATCGAACTCGGGCTTCGCCGCGACCGTGTTGGTCACGTTGGTCGCGTCTTGCTTCGCCTTGGCGATGAATGGCGGCAGCGTCGCGACGAAGCGCTGGATGGCGGCGACCGCGAGCGGGATGTTCTTCTTGAGCAGCGCCTCGTTGTTGGTCTTGGCGTTGGTGAACTTGGTGCCGAGCTCGGCGTGCTTCTGGGCCTTCGCGGTGACGATCTGCGCCGAGCCCTGCACCTTGGCCGCGGCGATGTCGGCCTTGGTCTTCTGCTCGGCCGCATCGATCGACTTGGTCATGCCGCCGAACGCCGCTTCGACGCGCGCGCGGCCGGGGACGACCATTGCCGACGTGAAGCCCGCGACCTTGCCGGCCATCTCGCCGGCGATGCGCGTTGCCTCGGCATCGGCGAGCGCCATCAGCTCGCTCTGCTTGGCCTGGATCTCGGCGGCGAGCGCGTCGAGCTCGCCCTGGATCTGAGCGTGGTGCGCGGCCGGAGCGCGGCCGGTGTCCTGGATCCACTTCTGATCGGTCTTCGCGTTCGACGCGACGTCGGCGAGCTGGAGCTTCGGCACCGGTGCCACCGGTGGCGCCGCCACGACATCGGGCGGTGCCGCGGGCCCGACCGCGGCCGGAGCCTTCGCGGCGGGCGGTGGCGGCTGGCCCGCATCACCGGTCGCAGGCGCAGCCTTCTTCGGATCCTTCGCGGCGGCCGCGTCCTTCTTCGGAGCCTTGTCCTTGCCCGGCGCCGCGGCCTTGTCCTTGCCCTTGTCCTGACCCTTGTTGACGTCGACCTTGCCGTCGCCCTTGGTCTTCGGCGGCTGCTTGGTCTCGTCCGCGAGATCGGGCGGGGTATCCGACGGTCCGCGATCGACCGCCGAGATATCGGCCTTGTCCTTCTTCTCTTCGCGCTGCCCGTCGGGCCCCGGCGGAGGCGCGGGTGCATCCGCCTGCTTGCGCTGCACGGCGGCCGGCTTGCTGCCCGGTGCGGCGGCAGCGGCCATCGCATCGGCCTTCGGAGCCTCGGCCTTCGGAGTGTCGGCCTTCGCAGTCTCGGCGTGCGGTTCGCCGGCGGCCGGAGCTTCGGCCTTCTCGGTGCTCGCCGCAGCCGCACCGTCGAGCAAGCCCTCGGCCGACTTGCCGGCGACCACCGCATCGGCGACCGCGTCGGCGTGCTGCTCGTGCGCGTCGCCGGCGCCGCCGTCGATCGCCTTCAGCGACACGCCGCTGCGCTGCTGCACCACGTGCGCGGCTTCGTGCGCCGCGGTGTGAAGATCGGGCGAGTCCGCAAACGCGACCTTGTTGCCGGTCGCGAACGCCTTCGCGCCGAGCTGCTTCGACGCATCCGCTGCGTCGCCACCCACGTGCGCCTCGACGCCCGACACGTCGTGCTTGCCGAAGCTCTTCTGGATCTGCGAGAGGTGCGGCAGCTGACCGGCGGGCCCCTGGGTTCCGCGCGCTGCCGTGGCCTGCGGATCCGCGTTGTCGTTCGCCGCGCCGCCATCGGCCTTGCGCTGCACCGGTGCTTCGTCGACCGGGACGTCGACCTCTTCCTGCGTCACCGCCGACTGGATCAACGTGGCCGTCGCGTCGAGGATGCGCTCGAGGTTGCGGAGGTAGGTCTCGACGAGCGCGTCCTCTTGCTCGAGGAAGCTATCCATCGCGCCGTCGAGCGAGTGCGCGGCCTCGAGGACCGCTTCGTACTCGGTCGTGCCGATCAGGCCGTTGACCCGGTTGATCACGCCATCGGCGGCGGTGGCGATGCCGTTGACCAGCTGCGAGTGCGCGGTGACGAACGCTTGCTTCGCGGTGCCGACCGCGGCGACGCCGGGCTGGATGTTGAGCTCCGGCCACGCTTCCTGCGCCTGACCGAGCTCGCCGATCACGTCGGCCGCCGCCGGCGCTGCCATCTCCTCGCTGCCGCCGACCGCACCCTTGAGCGAATTCGCGCCGCCGATCACCGGCGCCACGTACGCGGCATCGATCGGCTTGCCGCCCTGCTGGGTCTCGAGCTCGTGCCGGATGATCGGCGAGACCTCGGTGATGTACGCGTTGCCCGCCGCGATCGCCTCGTCGAGCCCCTTCACGGCCTCGTCGATCGCGGTCATGAACTCCTGCGATTCCATCATCGCCTGGAGTGCCGCCTGCTCGTCGGCGTTCGCGCCCTTCATGATCTCGGCGAGCTTCGGATCGACCTTGTTGGCCTCGTCCTGCGCCGCCTTCATCTCGGCTTCGGTCTGCTTGTCCTTCTGGTGATCGGCGCGCATCGAGTTCTCGATGCCGGCCATGTCGAGCTCTTCCTTGGTGAGCCCGGCCTGCGCCATCACCCAGCCGCCGATCGACTTCTGGAGCCAACCCTGCAGCCCGCCGATCGCGTCGCCGATGCGACCGATGGTCTGGTTGTAGAGCCAGTTCTTCGCCTTGTCCCACCAGCTACCGCCCTCCTTCGGAGGCGGCTTCTCCACCTTCTGCGCACCCATCGTCTGGGTGCTCTGATCCATCTGCGCGGTCTTGCCGTCGAGCTGACCCTTCTGCTGGACACCCTGCTTCGCGGCCTGCTCGCCCTTCTGGCTCTGCTCGGCACCGGCCGTCGCGTCTTGCTGCTGTTGCAGCGCGCCGAGGCGCATCTGCCCCGCCGCGTTCCGGACGCCCGCGAACGCCTTCTCGAACTGCCCCGACTGGTACGGACCCGCCTGACCCTTGGCGAGGTTGTACATGGTCATCAGGCGATCGTTCGCCGGCGGCAATTCGGTGCGCGTGGCCTTCAGCTTGTCGAGCTGCGTCGGCCACATCGGCACCTGCGTCAGCGGCGACGTGCCGACGGGCGCATCGGTGCCCGGCAGCTGCGCGTTCGGCTTGGTCGGGCTGGTCGCGTCGCCGGTCTTCTTCGCGGCCGCTTGCCCGTTGCCCGCGACGTGGCCGGGGATGATCGCGCTGGTGTCGACGGCGAAGCCCTCGATCTCGGCCGGCGGGATGCCCTTCTTGAGCTTGTTCGGATCGACGATGAAGCGGACCTCGCGCTTGACCGCCTTGTCGCTCTTCGGGATCCGGAGGTCCTTGCGGCTGAGCACCGGCTTGTTGCTGGTGGTGACGACCTCGCGCCACTCGCGGAGCTTGCCGCGCTTCTTGCGCTGTGCGCGCGACAGCTTGCTCCTCACCAGCTCGCGGCGTCGCTCGACGCGCTGGACCGTCACGGCACCGTCGGCGATCTCCTTCTGCGTGATCGACTTCGGATCGACGTTCTCGCGCACCGCCGCCTTGGGCGCACGCACGCCGAGCGCGGCCGCATCCTTGATCGCCTTGATGCTCTGCCGCGGCGCGAGGATCGGACGGAACTCCTTGAACAGCTCCTTGCCGAAGTTCTTCCAGAACCCCTTGAGGCTCTTGTTGACCATGCCGCTGACGCCGGCGGCGAGACCCGCGGTGGCGACGATCGTCACGACCTGGACGCCGATGCCGACGACGGCACCGCTGACTTCCTTGACCTCGCGACCGAGGAGCGCCGCGAGCTTCGCGCGCTCGGCCGGATCCTTCGATCCCTTGATCTTCTTGATCGTCAGGATCATCTGAACGACGCCGATGACGACGTCGATGATGTCCAGGATGATCTTGATGAGACCCGCGATCGTGCCGACCTCGGCGGCGATCGCGGCGATCGCACCGAAGATCACGAGACCCGCGCCGGTCCACGACGAGATCAGCGCGAGCAGACCGGAGACCGCCGCGACGATGTCCGCGATCGTCGCCACCCATGCCGCGACGTCGCCGAGGATCCGGATCGTCGCGCGCGCGCCTTCGATCCACGCCTGCAGCGAGCCCGCGTCGTAGGGATTGGTCAGCGAGATCTCGCGACCGTGCTGCTTCCACGCTTCCCACGGCCACAGCGCCCCGAGGATGTTGGTACCGAGCCCGGTCGGCTGGAACGAGTACTGGACCGCCTGGATGCGGAGGATGTCGATCTGGTTCGTCGCGTTCGAGTACGACTGCTTCGCCTGCGGATCGGCGCGCTTCTCGAGCTCCGCCTTGACGAGCTCGTCGAGGTTCGCGGTCGGCGCGGGCGACTTCGCGGGCGTCGGCGCCGGCGCTGGACCGATCGACGGCCGATTCGGCGTCGCGGGGACCGGCGTCGGTTGCGCTGCGGGTTGCTTCGGCGCGGGTGTCGGCGGCGGCGCGGGCTCCGGCTTGGGTGTAGGCGCAGGCGGTGGCGTCGCCGTCTGCTGCGTCGGCACCGGCGGAGGAAGCTGCGCGACGACTGCGGGATCCTGCGACGGGTCGTAGTCGGGGTTGCGCGGATCGTTCGGCCCGAACTGCTCCTGCTGCGGAGCCGCGGGATCCGCCGGTGTCGAGGTGCTCGCCGGCGGCGGCCCCTCGAACATCGAGATGCCGGGAAGCGCGCCGATGCCGCCTGCGCTGAACGACTGCCCGGACAGCAGCGCGCTCGCGCCGGCCTCGGC
>JAEYYY010000845.1 GCA_023430775.1 Pseudomonadota bacterium | reverse complement strand
GTCGCGCCCGGGCCGCGCGAGCTCCAGCACACGTCGCGCAGCCGCAACGATGGACCGTCGCTGGCGTACACGATCTCGATCGCCCCCGAGGCGGATTACCTGCTGGTCACCGCCCAGATCGGCGGCACGTGCAGCGACCCGGCGCCGCCGATCGCCGCGATCGAGGCACGCGACGAGGCGATGACCACGTATCCGCTGACGTCGATCGCCACCATCACCGGCACGCCGTGCAGTGCGACCGGCTCGCACGCCGAGCTGTTCGAGCTGCGCTCGCCGCCCGAGGGCTCGCTCGAGATCGTGATCGCGCTCGTCGGGATCGCGCCGTCCTTGCACTCCGCCGCGATCGCGTTCGCCAACGTCGATCCGGACGGCCCGGTGCGCGCGACCGCGACCACGAACGGCGACAGCGCGCGGACCAGCGTCAGCGTCGATGCGATGGCCGGCGATCTGGTCGTCAACACGCTCGGCCACGGCCAGACGATCGACAGCCCGGGCCCCGAGCAGATGGAGCTGTTTCGCACCAACGTCGACGGCACGACGACGCTCAACAACTCGAGCGCGAGCACGGCGCCGGGTCGCACCGGCGAGGTCGAGATGACGTGGGAGGCGCGCGCGGTGGGTCAGTGGCAATCGATCGCGGTGGCGCTGCGCACGCCGGGGGCACCGTGAGCGACGAGGCGACGTTCCAGCGGCTGCTGAACGATCAGCCCGACGACGCGGCGAGCTGGCTGGTCTACGCCGACTGGCTCGAGGCGAGCGGCGAGAGTCAGCGCGCCACCGTCGTGCGGCTCCACCGCGAGCTCGTCGGTCATACCGAGCACGTGCCTCGACTGGCGACGGCGCGGCGGATCCTCGACGAGGCGAAGGGCTTGCCGCGCGCGTGGCTCGCGAGCTTCCCGACGCGGCGCTCGCTCGCCGGCGAGTGCTGGGGCGCGCGCGATTGCAATGAGGGCGTCTATCTCGTGCGCTTCCTCGAGGGCGGCAAGCTGCTGTTCAAGCAGGGTGACATCGGCGACGAGAGCGATCCGCCCGATGAGGTCAACGGCGATGGCAACTGGATGCAGATCGGCGACGCGGTCGCGTTCTCGATCGCGCTCCACGACAACCGCAAGAAGGACTTCTCGCGGCAGGACGGCGTGCTGACGCCGGGCAAGAAGCGAGACACGCTCGGTGGCATCGGCAGCAACGCGGACGGTCAGATCTGGACGTGGACGCTGGCGCCGCTCGAGCTCGCCGACTTCGAGGCCGAGCTGATGCCGGACCTGCCGGCCAAGCCACGCGACAGCAAGCAGCGGTCGACCGACAACCACAAGCACCTGCTGCCGAAGCGCCGCTGGAAGTGACCACGCGAGGAAGCCCTGTTACTGGCTGTCTACTCGATGATCACGCGATCCGAGCCACCGCGGCCGAACGTCTCGGGCATGTACATCTCCTCGGCTTTCGGAGGCGGCACGACGAAGTTACCGGGCGTGGTCGCGCGCGCGACGTAGTCGTAGCGATGGACGCCTTCCCACAGCAGTGATGCGAACGCCTCGACGCGCTCGTCGCGCATGTTCTGGTGCTCGTACCAGGGGCCGTACCACCACCAGTAGGCTCCACGCGATCTCTGCTCGCCGGGGTCCTTCGGGATCGGGCCGGTCGTCGCGAGTGCGGGGTTCATCGGCTCGAGTCCGGCCGGCATCGGATCGACGACGGCGACGTGGTAGCGCCGGTTCTCGTTGACGACGGTGAGTCGGACGCGGACGCGCGCACCCGCCTTGATCTTCCAGCTGCCGTCGCCCTGCCGCACGACATCCTTCGGATCGTCGACGCCTTCATAAGTGCGCGTGACGACGAAGCCGTAGTCGGCGGGATCGAGCTTCAGCGACGCCGGCGCGTAGGTCATGCCGACGCGGTAGTAGAGCCGGCCCTTGCCGTCCTTCTGGATCGTCAGCGGCTGCTTGTCGTGCGTCGCGACGACCGACATCGGAATCGGGATCGTGAAGGTGTCGGTGGTGCGGCCGCGGAACGCCTTGTCACCGGCGTAGTCGTCGCCGAGCCAGACGCGCGCGACGAAGTCCGGCGTCACCTTCTCGTAGGTGCGGAAGTACAGATCGAGCGCGAGCAGCGCGAAGCTGTTCTCCTGGGTGTTGAGCCACTTGCCCGCCTTGCGATGCGCGAGCAGACCGGTGACCAGCTTCGGGATCAGATCGTGGTTCTTCTGCTCCTGGATCAGCGCCTCGAGCATCAGCGCGTCGACGCGGCGATCCGAGGCGAGCAGCAGGTACGCGCCATCGGCGTAGCCGACAGTGAAGTTCGCGGCACCGGCGGTCTCGCTGACCTTGTTCATCGCGTGGCGAACGATCTCCTGTCTTTCACCCTGCGCCTGCGCCGCGCCCGCGAACGTGCCGAGCAGCCACGCGTTCGCCTCCATGTTGATCTTCGACGGGCCGCCGGCATCGCGCAGCAGCTTCTGACCCTTCGCGATGTCGAGGTCACCCATCAGCTTGCGCGTGTAGAGCGCGTACGAGCTGATCGTGCGGCGAATCTCGGGGCCGTAGTAGCTCGGGTAGTGGTTCTCGATGTCCTTGAGGTACGGCTTCGCCTGATCGAGCAGCCGCGCCGGGATGTCGAAGCCCTTGGCCTTCGCGCGCGCGAGTGCATTGGTGACGAACACCGTGAGGTACGGATCGCTCGGCCGGCCGCGCTCCCAGTACGCGTAGCCGCCGTCGTAGTTCTGCATCTGCGACAGCCGCTCGACATCGGCCTTGACGCTCGCCTCCATCGCCGCCGGCGACGGCAGATCCTTGCTCTTGAACGCGGCGAGTACGTCCTTGAGCGCGACGATGCCGACGATCCGCGACGCCCGCTGCTCGGCGCACTCGTACGGATAGCGCACCAGATAGATCAGTGCGTCGGTCAGCGCCTGCAGGTTGGTCGACGCGGTCGACACCTCTAGGCCGCCGAACTGCTTCACCACCTGACCCGGCAGCGCGACCTGCTGCTTGATCGCGCCATCATCGATCACGCCGTAAGTCGCGAACGCTTCGGTCGTCGCGGGCGTCCACACGGGGAGCGCGAGCTCGGCCGCATCCGAGGCCGTGCCCGCGGCGCCGACGAGCTGGAACCGCGCGGTGCCCGCCATCTCGGCGGCGGCGGGGAACCGGACCTCGACGCGATCGTTCGCGGGGACCGTGACCTGCCTCCCAGCGACATTTCCAGGGCCTCCGGCCCCGGGTGAATCGGCGGTCAGCGCGGCGTTCGTGGTCCGCGCCGCGAGCCTGACGGTCATCGGCGCGTCGGTCTGGTTCTGCACCACGACGGGGAGCTCGAAGGTGTCGCCGAAGTTCAGGAACCGCGGCGGCGACGGGCGCACCATCAAGGGCAGGCGTGCGGTCAGCGCGTTCTCGCCCTTGCCGAACTGCTTGTCGCCGGCGGTGGCGATCGCGACGATGCGATAGCGCGTCAGGTTGTCGGGCACCTTGACGTCGACGCTCGCCGTGCCCTGGGCGGTGGTCTTGACCGCCGGGGCGAACGCGGCGAGCGGATTGAAGTTCGAGCGGATCGCGATCGCGCCGCCTTGCTTGCCGCTGGACTCACCGCTGCTCGGCTTGGAGTCGGGCTTCGGCTTCTCGGGCGTGGACTCCGTCGGCGGTGCAGGTGGTGGTGGCGGCGGCGGCATGCCACCGGCGGCACCGGGCGCCGCGTTCGCGGCCACGCCGCGCTTCGCGCCATCGCGCGCATCGACGGTGACGGCCAGCTTGTCGGCGTCGGGCTTCGCGAGCTTGACGTACGCGCGCGAGTAGGTGTCGCGCGTGTCGGTGCCGCGTCCCGGGTAGAACGCGTTGATCGGATCGGGAAACTGGTAGCCGGTGAGTGCGAGGATCGCCTCGTCGACGACGATCACCGCGACCTCGGCATCGGGCACCGCGCGCCCCGCCGCATCTTTCACCGCGACGGTGAGCTTCGTCGATTCACCGGGGCCGAGCTTCGCGACCGCGGGCGTGACGGAGACGGCGAGCGTGCGCTGGCGCGGCGGGATCGAGAGGTTGATCGAGCCCATCGCATACGCGGGCCGCTTCGGAAGCTTCGGATCCGGCGCGCCCTGATCGTTCAGCCGCTCGGCGGCACCGACGAGATCGACCTGGACGTGCAGGTTGGGGGTCATCGCGTCGGCGATCGGCACGCTGATCACCTTCGTCGGACCGGTGAGCGCGATCTTCTCGAGCTTGATGATGCCGCTGCGGCGCCAGGTGACGAGCCCTTCGGCCGGATAGAACGGCGCCTGGATCAGCAGCTCGGCGGTGTTGCCCGGCGTGTAGTCCTTCTTGTCCGGAATCAGCTGCACCTTCTCCATCGCGACATCGCGCGACTTCGGCGCATCGCCGCCGGATACCCAGAACGTCAGCGACGTCGTGTTCGGCCGGCCCTTGTCGTCGACGATCGTCGCGGTCACCGAGTAGGTGCCGCCCTGCGCGGTCTTGAACTGACACGGCGTCGGATCCTTGGCCGCGGTGACGGCACAGGTCTGCGGGTCGACCTCCTTCTGCGTGTACCTCCCCTTCTTGTACTCCCAGTCGAGGCGCACGGCCTTGACCTCGATCTTGGCGCCGAGGCTTGCCTTGCCATCGAGATCGACGCCGATCACGTCGATGTCGAACGGCGTGCCCTTCTCGACGAACGGCTTCTTCGTCTTGAGCCCGACGTACGCGGTGGACGGGTGCACGATCATCGCCGCGCTCGCCGACCAGGTCTGGCGATTGACGTCGGTGACCGACGCGTTCGCGGTGACCGCCATCGGCAGCGAGGGCTTGATCGAGAGGAAGTCGAAGTGCAGCGTGTGGTCGCCGATCGCGTCGGTCTTGCCGATGTGGTTCCACGTCCTCGGTGCCTTGTACGGCTCGGGGTCGTCGTACCAGCGGTGATAGCCCCACCACGGCGTCCACTGACCGAACACGTAGTCATCGCGGTTCGGCGGCGTGTAGCTGGTCGAATTCGCGGTGACGAACCAGTTGACCGGCGCGCCCGGCAACGGACCACCGGAGTAGTACTTCGCGCTGACCGTGACATCCCCGCTGCCGCCGACGACGAACGGGCCTTGCGACGCCTGCGCCGAGACCTCGAACTCGGGGCGGCGGAACTCCTCGACCTGGATCGCGTGGTTGTGCTCGGCCGAGCCGTCGAACGCACCGCCCGCCTGCGCCGACAGCGAGATGTTCGTGTAGCCGAGGTTCGGCGTCTTCGGCAGCGTGAACTTGGTATCCCAGCCACCGACGGCGGACACCGGGGCGGCGCCCTTGCCGATCTCGTTGCCGCGCGAGTCGGTGATCCGGTACGCGACGGTGGTGATGTTGTTTGCCATCGGCCCGACGTCGCCGTTCTTGCCGAGATCGATCGTGCGCAGCCAGCCCTTGAGGTGAACCTCCTCGCCCGGCTTGTAGATCTTGCGATCGTCGACGACGTACCAGGCCAGCGTCTTGCCGCGGCTTTGCTTCACCCAGCCGCCGTACTCGTCGTACCAGCCGCGCTCGGTGACGAACGCGGTGTCGGCGCCCTGCTTCGCGAGCAGAAAGTTCGCGCCCTTCACCCCGCCGTTCGCGAGGCCGATCGTCGCGGTGCCCTTGTCGTCGGAGCGCGCCTTGAGACCGAACGGACGCAGCTCGAGCTCGACGCCCGACAGCGACTTGCCGGTGGCGAGATCGGTCGCGTAGGCGATCAGGTTGTCGTTGTCGACGTGCGCGTCGATGCCGAGCCTGGTCGCTTGCACCCAGCTGACGAGGCGCGGCGGATCGTACGACTGCGTCCACGGATACGGCTCGACGAACGCGATCACGTGGCCGAGGCCGTTGGTCAGCACGCGCGACAGATCGACGTGGGTCTCGACCAGCTCGTTCTTGCCCGCGGTGGTCTTCACCAGCTGGTCGACCACCTTGGTCCCCGGGATGCGCGGCGGCTTGTCCTTGTTCCACTGGTTCTGGAGGTAGAAGCCGTAGGCGTCGTAGTCCGACGGATCGACCTTGTAGAGGCGGACCTTGAGCTGCTCGTAGTTGGTGGTGAAGAAGTCGAGCGACGGCGTCTTCGCCGACGGATCGACGACGACCATGCCGCTCGGTCCGAAGAACGTCGGGATGGCGTCGGTGACGCGGAACGACAGGTCGGCATCCTTGCCGAGCGTCTGGCCGAAGTCGTCGAGCAGCCCGCCCGACACCCGCACCTTGTACGTGGTCCGCGCCTTGGTCAGGCCCTGGATCATCAGCGCCGAGCCGGTCTGGATCACGTGGACGCCCGGAATCTCGGGGCTGATCGAGACCTGGTTCTCGTCGAACCGATCGCCGTCGAGCGGGTTGTTGAACTGGATCACGTACGGCGTGCCCGGCGGGCAGTTGCCCTGATAGCCGCACTGCTCCTCGGTGATCTTCAGCGGCGGATAGGTGCGGAACGAGAAGCTCTGCGCTGCGGGCGTGACGTTCGGGCCTTCCGCCGAGGGCGTGCCGGCGGCGAACTGGACGTCGACGGCGGCATCCGGCGGCAGCTTCTGGGTGGCGCGGAACACGACGAACCGGCCGACCTGCTCGTTCTTCTTCGCGGTCTCGACCAGCGAGCCGATCACCTTGTCCTTGAGCTTCGCGATCGCCGCGTCGTCGATCAGCTCGACCTTGATCGCCTTGCCGCTCGCGGAGACGGCGATCTTCGCGAGCACCGCCCGCGGATCGATCTTCTGATCGAACAGCGCGAACATCGGCACGTCGAGGTGCTGCGGCTGGCCCGCCGACGGATAGCTCGACACCAGCGTCGGTGCCGGCGTCTCGAACGTGAACCTGGTCGGCGCCTTGAGCGCACCGCCGGTCGTCGACCTTGTCCCCGCCGGAACCTCGACGGTGTACGTCGTCGCCTGCGGGAACCGGACCTCGGGATCGAACAGCACCGTGCGCGTGCCGAGCCACCGCCACTGGCCCTTCGGCTGTGGCGTCAGCTTGACCGGCTGGGTGCCCGAGGCATCGCCTTGCGACGTTACGGCCACCATCGCCTGCGAGAACGTCAGGGACAGCTCGGGCGCGAGCGGCACCTTGCCTTCGGGCATGTAGCGCAGCACGCGGAGGTCTTGCCCGGCATCGCTCGCCTTCGGCGGCAACAGCGACGACGCCGGTGGTGGGAACGAGCCGGTGATCGTGGTTCCGGTGCGCGGCGCGGGTTGCGATCGCGGTCGCAGCGCGAACGCTTGCCGGTCGTCTGGATCGGTGGTGATCGGCTTCGCCCGCGCGAGCAAGGCGTTGGTCGCGGCGGCGTCGAGCTTGGTCGCCGGCGCGAGCTTCGCGCGATCGAAGGCCGGGGGGCCGAGCTTGCCGTCGGACACGCGGAGGTCGATGCCATCCGGTAGATCCTTCAGCTGGACCAGCGCCTGGTCGGAGAGTGGCGAGTTGCTGCCCGTGGTCGGTGGAGTCGAGCTCTTGCCGCCGCATGACAGCAGCGAGGCAAAGAGGATCACCGCGATCGAGGATCGTCCCATCGCGCGAGCCTAACCCTGCGGTCCTGGCGGTGCCAGCCGGTCAGGGCTCGACGCGCGACCGCAGCAAACGGTCTAACGACAGCTCGAGCCGCGACTCGACGAGAGGTAACAGATCGCCGAGCTTGTCGGTCGAGACCTTCAGTCGTTCGCCGAGACTCCTGTGCACGGCGCGCGTCAGGTTCGCGCGCGCGGTCTGCAGCCAGCGAGCGGCGGTGGCGCGATGCACCGCGTAGATCGCGGCGATCCGATCGATGCCGTGACCCTTGACGATCGAGAGCTGGAGCAAGCTGCGATCGCGCTTGTCGAGGGCGTCGATCGCTTCCTCGAACGCCGCCTTGAACGCCGCGCGATGCTCGGCCTTGAGCTGCGAGAGCTCGGGGGTATCGGCGGAGATCGGGAGATCCTCGAAGCCGGCGTCGTCGACCGACAGCTTGCCGGTATCGCGGAGCAGGTTGAGGCCGGCGCGCACCGCGGCGACGCGCACCAGGCCGCCGAGCTGACCATCGCCGGCGTAGTTGACGACGCGCGGTAGCTCGCCCGCCTCGCCGACGAACAGCCGCACGCGCAGCGTCTGCGTGACGTCGGCGATCTGATCCTTCGACAGCGAGAGGCGCGACAGCACCGGGGTGATGACGCCGAAGTAGCGCTTCTCGAACACCGCGATCGCGGCGGCATCGCGCAACGCACACGCGCACGCGAGGTAGATCTCGTCGGCGGCGAGCGGGTCGGAGGTCTCGGTCGCCAGACGCTGATTCACCAGTGCGCGCAGCCGATCGTCGTCGATCGCGAGCTCCGGAAACGCCGCGCGTCCGTCTGCGATCACCTGATCCACCCGCGCCGAAGCCATGCCGGGCGCCCTCTTACCACGTGATGGGCGATTTTCTGCGACATCTCGCCGGACGCCGGGTTAGGCGGGACATGAACACGAAGGTTTCCCTGGTCCTGTCCTGTCTTTCGTTCGCTGCCTGCTCTGACTCCGGTTCGGAGCGCTCCAGCGTCCAGTTGCTCGAGGTCGAGACCTCGATCCAGAACGGTGGGAGCACCGCGATCGAGCGCCTGTCTTTCAGCTACGAGGGCTCGCAGCTCCGCGAGATCGCGCGGCACGACAACGGCGCGCCGGCGGGCACCGCGCGCTTCACCTACGGCGCGGGCGGCATCACCGCGATCGAGTACGCCGACGCCGAGGGCGATCGGGCGACCGAGGCGCTGACCTACGAAGGGGGGCGGCTGGTCCGCGCGCGCTACGAGATCCCCGGCAATCGCGTCGACGAGCGAACCGTCGCGTACGACGCCAACGGCGACATCAAGGAGGTGTCGACCGTCAGCACCGTGCCGGGGCTGGCGAGCAGCACGAGCCTGGTGCGCTACGAGTACGACTCCGCCGGGCACGTCGCGAAGCAGCTCCAGATCGCGGGCAGCGAGAACGCGAGCACCGAGCTGCGCTACACGGCCGAGGGTACGATCGAGCGCGCCTCGATGTTCGAGGGCGGCGCGCATCGCGAGACGTTCACCTTCGAGGTGGTCGATGGCCGGCTCGCCGAGGTGCTCGACACCCGCAACGGTCGTCACGAGGTGACCTACGACAGCGATGGTCGCGTCGCCGAGGTCCGGCACTCGACGAGCAACGGCACGACGACGTCGCGCTACACGTACGGCACCGGCAGCGTCAGCGGCTGGACGTTCGCGCCGGCGGTGCCGGTCCCGCAGCTGTTCGATCTGACGGGCGCCGCCTACGACACGGTGTCGCCGCTGCACGGTGACATCGCGATCCCCGACAACCTGCCGCGCGCGACCACGAACCCGGATCCGGATCCCGATCCGGACCCGACCTGCAGCTTCACGCCGGTCGACAGCTGCGAGACCTGCCTCGCGACGTCGTGCTGCAGCGAGACCGAGGCCTGCTTCGTGGGCACGCCGTGCGACCAGTACTACCAGTGCATGGTCGGATGCACCGACGCGCAGTGCCAGGCGGTGTGCGGCGAGACCAACCCGACCGGCAAGAGCGATCTCGAATCATTGCAGAGCTGTGGCCAGCTGTACTGCCCGGCCTCGTGCGGCGCGTAGCGCGATGGAACGATCGATCTCGCCTCCCCCTCTCACATTTGATACAGGGGGCCGCGTGACCTGCCTCGACGATCGAGCGATCCATGCCTGGATCGGCGGTGCGCTGCCCGAAACGCAGCGCGACGTCGTGCGCACGCACCTCGATAGCTGTGACACGTGTCGCGATCTGGTGGTGTCGGCGCTCGAGGGTCAATGGATCGGGCAGACCGCGGGGCGCTATCGGTTGCTCGAGCTGATCGGCGCCGGGGCGATGGGCGAGGTCTATCGCGCGGAGGATCCCGAGCTCGGCCGCAACGTCGCGATCAAGATCGTGCATCCGGGCGGCTCGCAGGAGCGGCTGCTGCGCGAGGCGCGCGTGATGGCGAAGCTGGCGCATGCCAACGCGATGCGGATCTACGACGTCGGCATGCTCGGCGATCGCGTGTTCCTCGCGATGGAGCTCGTGCAGGGAGGCAACCTGCGCGCGTGGTTCGAGAAGCAGCCGAGCGCGCGCGACGTGATCGCGACGCTGCGGCAAGCCGGTGCCGGACTCGCCGCCGCGCACGCGGCCGGGCTCGTCCACGGCGACTTCAAGCCCGACAACGTGCTGGTCTCCGACGACGGTCGCGTGCTGGTCACCGACTTCGGGCTCGCCCGGCTGCTGACCGACGACGATGCGGTGCCGACCGATATCCGCAAGAGCGAGACCGACAGACACGCCATCGGTACTCCGACGGTGGCTCGCGACCGCGTGACATCGTCGTTCGTCGGCAAGACGCGCGGGGTCGCGGGCACGCCGGCGTACATGGCACCGGAGCAGCTGGCCGGTGGCGCGGCGACGCCGGCCAGTGATCAGTTCAGCTTCTGCGTCACGCTCTTCGAGGGGCTCTACGGCGAGCGGCCGTTCAAGGGCGCCGATGTCGAGACGCTGCGCGCGTCGCAGACCACGTTGACGCTGCCGGCGAAGCCCGTCCCGCGTGCGCTCGAGCGACTGCTTCGCCGCGGGCTCGCGAACGATGCGGAAGCGCGGTTCTCGTCGATGACGGAGCTGCTCGACGAGCTCGAGCAACCGAAGCGCACGCTGCTGCTGGTCAGTGGTGGCGTGTTCGTCGCCGGCGTGGCCGCGGCGGTGCTGGTCGCGCGCGGGTCGGGCGGGCCGGTGTGTGGTGACGGTGCAGATCAGCTCGCGGGCGTCTGGGATGCCGCCGCCCGCGCCAGGGTCGAGCAGGCGTTCACGTCCGCGAACCTCCCGTACGCGAACACGTCGCGAGCGACGGTCGGTCGCGAGCTCGACGACTACGCGAACGCGTGGACGGCCGCGTACACCGAGACCTGCGAGGCCACGCGCGTCCGCGGCGAGCAGTCCGAGGCGCTGCTCGATCTCCGCATGCACTGCCTGCGGCGGCGCAAGTCCGCGCTGCGCGCGACCGTCGACACGCTCGCGGCCGGTGACAAGACCGTGCTGCGCGATGCGGTGGGCGCGGTGGCGTCGCTGCCGGCGATCGCCGATTGCGCCGACGTCGCGTCGCTGCGCGAGCTGGTGGAGCTGCCGGCGGATCGCGAGCTACGCGCGAACATCGAGGCACTCGACACCGAGATCGCGCGCTGCCGCGCCCTCGCCGTCGCCGGCAACTACAAGGAAGCGACGCCGTGCGCGACCGCCGCGGCGAAGCGCGGCGCCGAGCTGAAGCACGATCCCGCGATCGCCGAGGCCGAGCTCACCGTCGGTCAGATCCAGCTGCGCCTCCGCGACTGGCCCACCGCCGAAGCCGCGTACACGCGCGCGCTGCTCGCCGCCGAGGCCGGACGCGATTCGCGAACGCGCGCTCGCGTGCTCACCGGGCTGATGTCGATCGCCGGCGAGCGCGCGATGTTCGAGCCGGGTCACGAGCGGCTCGATCTGGCGACCGCCGTGATCAAGGGCCTCGACGACAAGGAGCTCGCCGCCGACCTGGCGATGGCGGCGGGCGTGTTCGCGCTGCGCGAGGGGAAGTTCGAAGCTGCCATCGAGACGCTGCAGAGGTGCGTCGCGATGCGCGAGGAGATCTACGGCAAGGACGACGGCCGGATCGCCGAGGCGCTGGTGCCGATGGCAGTGGCGTACGTCAGCCGTGGCAAGGCCGAGGAGGCGGCCCGGCTGCTCGATCGCGCGGTCGCGCTCGAGAGCGCCTATCGCGGTGACTCCCACCCTGCCGTCGGCAAGGCGCTGCACGCGCTCGCGCAGATCCAGGTCCGCATGGGCAAGACCGACGAGGCACTCGCGTCGCACCAGCGCTCGCTCGCGATCCTGCGTGCGACGTACGGTGACGAGCACGCCGATGTCGCGCAATCGCTCGGTGCCCAGGCGCAGATCTATCTGATCGCCGGCCGCTACGCCGAGGCCATCCCGGCGGCGAAGCAATCCGCCGAGCTGATGGAGAGGGTCGCCGGCCCCGACCATCCCGACACCGCGATCGCGATGTCGACGCTCGGCGCCACGATGTCGCGTGCCGAGGACTTCGCGGGCGCGCTCGCGGCGCACCAGCGCGCACTCGCGATCCGCATGAAGGCGCTCGGCCCGGACAACCTGTTCACCACGCAATCGCAGGTCAACCTCGCGATGGCGCTGCGGGTGGAGAAGCGTTGCCCCGAGTCCTTGGTCCTCCTCGAGGCGGCGCGCACCGCGCGCTTGAAGCAGCTCGCGCCGGATCACCCGGACGTCCTTCGCGTCGAGACAACGATGGCCGACTGTCACGTCGACCTCGGGCACGCCGACAAGGCGGTACCGTTGCTCGAACGCATGGTCGCGAGCGCGGAGAAGGCGCCGCGACGCAGCGCCGACGACAAGGTCGCTTACGCGATGTCATCCTACGGCCTCGCGCGAGCGCTGTGGGACGCGAAGCCGGAGACCGCTGCGAATCGCGAGCGTGCGAAGAAGCTCGCGCGACGCGCGTACGCCGACCTCACCGCCCTGAAGGACAAGCGCGCCAGCAGCGTCGTCCTGTGGGCGAAGCAGCGCAGAGTCGCCCTCGATTAGCCGCGAATGGGGTTTAATGAGCCATGGCGAAGTCGAAGCCCGCTGCGAAGAAGCCTGCGATCAGAGCCCCCGCCGCGAAGCAGGCCGCACCGAAGAAGAAGAAGGGCAAACCTACGCTCCTCGATCGGCTCGCGAGCTGGCAGGTGCCGACGGACGTAGTCGGCCTGTCACGACCCTGGCAAGGCATGGCGGTCGACGAGCGCGCCCACGCGCTGCTCGGCTGCGGCTTCCCGCGCATGCTGCTCGCGCTCGACGAGCCGCTCGCCGAGCTCACCGACTACGACCAGTACAACAAGCTGTGGGGCGACAAGTTCGTCATCCCGCGCGCGCTCGCTCCGATCCGCCAGGCGATCGAGGAGAACAGCATCCCGTCCCGCGAGGAGCTCGAGAAGGCGCTGCGCCGCGGCAAGGGCGCGCCGCTCGCCGAGGCGGTCGAAGGGCTGTTCAAGTACGGGCGAACCACCATGTGGACGCTCGAGGTGCTGCACGGCAGCGAGGCCACAGCAGAGGCCGCCGTGAAGTATCTGACGTCGCGACCGACGAAGGCATGGCACAGCCATGACGACCTCGACGAGAAGGAAGCGCGCAAGATCGGTGCGAAAGGTCTCGAGAGTCGCGGTTACATGACGATCGCGCACCTCGGCTGGGTGTTGCAGCGCGTGCCCGCGGCGACGGAGAAGCGCCTCCGACAGCAGCTCCGAGCGCTGCTCGAGAAGGCGCGCGATCCCGAGGGCGATCTATGGCGCGCTGGCCAGGCGCTCGACCTGATCCTCAACGGGCGCAAGGCCGTCGAGAAGTGGGGCAGCAACTTCAACGGCGAGCTCCATCTGTCGGATCTGGTGCACGCGCACGACGATCCCGACTGGGTCGCGGCGACGGCGATCGCGAAGCTCGCGAAGCTGAGGCCGGCCGACCGCGCGTTCTTCGATGTCCAGCTCGCCGTGGTGGGTGGCCCGAAGGTGCTCGCGGCGCTGCGCAAGTCGACTGCCGCGTTCAAGAAGGATCAGGCGAAGATGATCGAAGACCAGCTGTCGCTGTGCGCCTGACGAACGCAAGGCGCCTTGCTCGAGTCGGCAACGGCTACTCGACGATCACCCGATCGCTCGCACCGCGACCGAACGTCTCCGGCATGTACATCTCCTCGGCCTTCGGCGGCGGCACCACGAAGTTCCCAGGCGTGGTGGCACGCGCGACGTACTGGTAGCGGTGCACGCCTTCCCACAGCAGCGACGCGAACGCCTCGACGCGCTCGTCGCGCATGTTCTGGTGCTCGTACCAGGGGCCGTACCACCACCAGTAGGCACCTCGCGATTTCTGCTCGTTCGGATCGAGAGGAATCGGCCCGGTCACGGCCAGCGCCGGGTTCATCGGCTCGAGCCCCGCAGGCAGCGGATCGACGAGCGCGACGTGATAGCGCCGGTTCTCGTTGATCATGTTGAGCTTGACCCGCACGCGCGCGCCGGCCTTGATGTGCCAGGTGCCGTTGGCGTCGCGCGTGACGTCCTTCGGATCGTCGACGGCCTCGTAGATGCGAGTGACGACGAAGCCGTAGTCGGCGGGGTCGAGCTTGAGCGACGCCGGCGCGTAGGTCATGCCGATCCGGTAGTAGAGTCGGCCCTTGCCGTCCTTCTGGATCGTCAGCGCCTGCTTGTCGTGGGCGGCCACGTCCTTCATCGGGATCGGGATCGCGAAGTACTCGGTGGTGCGGCCCTTGAAGGCGTGATCGCCGGCGTAGTCCTCGCCGAGCCAGACGCGCGCCACGAAGTCGGGCGTGGTCTTCTCGTAGGTCCGGAAGTAGAGGTCCATCGCGAGCAGCGCGTAGGTGTTCTCCTGCGTGTTGAGCCAGCGGCCGCGCTTGCGGTGCGCGAGCAGCCCGGTGACGATCTTCGGGATCAGATCGAGGCTCTGCTTCTCCTGGATCAGCGACTCGAGCATCACCGCGTCGACGCGGCGATCGCTGGCGAGTAGCAGGTGCGCACCGTCGGCGTAGCCGGTGGTGAAGTTCGCGGCGCCCGCGGTCTCGGAGACCTTGTTGAGCGCGTGGCGGACGATCTGCGCGCGCTCGGTCGCGGCCTTCGCATCGCCGGCCATCGTGCCGAGCAGCCACGCGAGGGCCTCCATGTTCATCTTCGTCGGCCCGCTGTACTCGCGATAGATCCGCTGGGCCTTCGCGATGTCGACGTCCTTGTTGAGCTTGCGCGTGTAGAGCGCGAAGGCGCTGATGGTCTGCCGGATCTCGGGACCGTAGTAGTGCGGGTAGTGGTTCTCGATGTTGCGCAGGTAGTTCTGCGCGCGCTCGATGATGCCCGGCTTGATCGTGAAGCCCTTGTCGCGTGCGCGGATCAGCGCGTTGGTGACGTAGACCGTCAGGTACGGCTCGCTCGGCCGGCCACGCTCCCAGAACGCGAAGCCGCCGTCGTAGTTCTGCATCTGCGAGATCCGCTCGACGTCGGCGACGACGCTGTTCTCCATCACCGCCGGCGACGGCAACTCGGCGGTCTTGAACGCCGCGAGCACGTCCTTGAGCGCGACGATGCCCATGATGCGCGACGCCCGCTGCTCGGCACACTCGTACGGGTAGCGCACGAGATAGAGCAGCGCGTCGGTCAGTGCCTGCAGGTTCGTGGAGGCGGTGGTCACCTCGAGACCGCCGAACGCGGTGATCACCTTCTCCGGCAACGCGATCGGTTGCGCGGTGGCGCCATCGTCGAGGACGCCGTAGGTGGCGAACGCTTCCGTCGTCGCCGGTGTCCACACGGGGAGCGAGACCTCGGCGGCATCGCTGTACGCGCCGGCGGTGCCGACGAACTGGAACCGCGCGATGCCGGCCATCTCGGCGGCGGCGGGGAACAGGATCTCGACGCGATCGTTCGCCGGCACGGTGACCGAGCGACCCGCGCCGTCCGTCAGCGCGGCGTTCGTCGTCCGTGCGGCGAGCTTGACCGTGAACGGCGTGTCGGTCTGGTTCTGCACCGTGACCGGCAGCTGGAACGTGTCGCCGAAGTTGAGGAACCGCGGCGGCGACGGCCGCACCATCAGCGGCAACCGCGCGGTCACCGCGGACTCGCCCTTGCCGAACTGCTTGGTGCCGGCGCTGGCGATCGCGACGATGCGATAGCGCGTCAGGTTGTCGGGCATCTTGACCTCGACGGTCGCCATGCCCGCGGCGTTGGTCCGCACCGTCGGCGCGAATGCCGCGAGCGGGTTGAAGTTGGTGCGCAGCGCGATCGCGGGACCCGCCGCCTGACCGGGTGCTCCCTGAGCGCGCTTGAGCTCCTCACTGGAGTCCTTCTTCTCGGCTTCGAGCTTCGCCACCACGGGTTGCGGGGCGCGTGCCGGAGGAGCGGGTGCCTCAATCGGCGCAGCGGCGGCGGTATCGGCCATCGCGAACCCTTCCTCGAGGCCGTCGCCGTCGTCGCGGTTGCGGTACATGCGAGTGCCCGCTGCACCACGGCCGGTGGTGGTGCTACCGGTGACCACCGAGGCATCGGGCTGCGCGAGCTTGACGTACGCCCGCAGGTAGTGGTCGCGGACGTCGGTGCCGCGCCGCGTGTAGAACGTGTCGATCGGGTTGACGTGCTTGTAACCGCTCAACGCGAGCACGGCCTCGTCGACGACGATCACCGCGGTCTCGGCGTCGGCGACCGGCCGACCTTGCGCGTCCTTGACCATGACGGCGAGCTTGGTGCGCTCGCCGGGGCCGCCCTTCGCGGCGGCCGGCGTCACCGTGACGTCGAGCGTGCGCTGCTTCGGCGGCACCGGCAGGTCGAGCGACCCGACCGCATACGCCGGGCGCTTCGGTAGCTTCGGATCCGGAGCACCCTGATCATCTTGCCGCTCCGCCATGCCGACGAGATCGACCTGGACGTAGATGTTGGGGGTCATGCTGTCGGTGATCGGCACCGTGATGACCTTCGTCGGCCCGGTGATCTCGATCCGCTCCATCTTGACGAGCCCGCTGCGGCGCCAGCTGACGACCGCCTCGGCCGGATAGAACGGCGCCATGATCAGCACCTCGGCGGTGTTGCCCGGCGTGTACTCCTTCTTGTCGGGGATCAGCTGCACCCGCTCCTGCGCGACGTTGCGCGCCTTGGGCTGCGCCCCACCCGACACCCAGAACGTCAGCTTGGTCTGGTTCGGGCGCTTGCGACTGTCGATGATCGTCGCGGTGACCTCGTAGCTGCCGCCCTCCTTGGTCGCGAAGCTACACGGCGTCGGATCCTTGGAGGCGACCACGGCGCAGGTCTGTGCATCGACCTCCTTGCGCTCGTACTTGCCCTTCTTGTACTCGTGCTCGACGCGCACGGTCTTGACCTCGATCTGCGCGCCCGGGATGACCTTGCCATCGAGGTCGACGCCGATGACCTCGATCTCGAACGGCGTGCCCTTCTCGACGAACGGCTTCCTGGTCTTGAGCCCGACGTACGCGGTGGCCGGGTGCACGATCAGCGTGGTCGCCGCCGACCAGGTCTGACGGTTGACGTCGGTGACGCTCGCGTTCGCGCTGACCTGCATCGGCATCGCCGGCTTGACGCTCAGGAAGTCGAGGTGCATGACGTGCGCGCCGGTCGCGTCGGTCTTGCCCGTCAGCGTCCACGTCTTCGGCGGCTTGCTCGCGCGGCCGTAGTCCTCGGCGTCGTAGTCGACCCAGCCCCACCACGGCACCCAGGTACCGAACGTGTAGTCCTCGCGATTGGGCGGCGTGAAGCTCGTCGAGCTCGCCGACACGTACCAGTTGACCGGCGCGCCGGGTAGCGGACCGCCGGAGTAGTACTTCGCCGACAGCGTGACATCGCCGTTGCCGCCGACGACGAACGGGCCCTGCGACGCGTTCGCCGACACCTCGAACTCCGGCCGGCGGAACTCCTGGAGCTGGAAGCCGTGGCGATACGAGCCGCCGCCACCGCTCCACGGATCCTTCGACGTCGCGGTGAAGTCGATCCAGGCGTAGCCGAGGTTCGGTGTGCCGGGCAGCTTGAACTTCGCGTCGAACGCACCGACCGCGTTGACCTGCGTCGAGCCCTTCGCGATCTCGTTGTTGCGCGAGTCGCGGACGACGTAGCTCACCGTCGACACGTTGTTGTCGATGCCGCCGATGTCGCCGCCCTTCGCCTGATCGATCGTGCGCAGCCAGCCCTTGAGCGAGACCTCCTCGCCCGGCTTGTACATCTTGCGATCGTCGGTGACGTACCAGCTCAGCGTCTTGCCGCGGGTCTGCTTCACCCACGTGCCGCCCTCGTTGTAGTAGCCGCTGTGATCGGTGACGAGCGCGACGTCGTTGCCGCGGCGCGCGAGCAGGTAGTGCGCGCCCTTGACGCCACCGGCGCCGAGCGGAATCGTCGCCAGCCCGTTGTCGGCGCTCTGCGCCTTGAGGCCGAACGGCCGGATCTCGAGCGCGACGTTTGGCGCGGGCTTACCCGTGCTCAAGTCCGTCGTGAACGCGACCAGGTCGCTGGCATCGACGTAGGCATCGACCGCGAGCTTCGTCGACTGCACCCACGAGATGAATGTCGGTGGGTCGTAGCGCTCGGTCCACGGATGCGGCTGGACGATCGCGACCACGTGGCCGAGGCCGCTGGTCAGCGCCGTCGACAGATCGACCGACGTCTCGACGAGCTCGTTCTTGCCGATCGTCGTCTTGACCAGCTGATCGAAGACCTTCTGCCCCGGGATGCGCGGCGGGTTGTCCTTGTTCCAGCGGTTGCGCAGGTAGTTGTAGTAGCCGTCGAGGTCGGTCGCCGGATCGACCTTGTAGAGCGTGACCTTGAGCTGCTCGTAGTTGGTCGAGAAGAAGTCGAGCGTCGGCTTGTTCGCCGCCGGATCGAGCACCACCATGCCCTGCGGCCCGAAGAACGTCGGCCGCGCGTCGCCGACCGTCCACGTCCGGGTCTCGTCGTTGCCGAGGGTCTGACCGAAGTCATCGACCAGGTTCTTGCTGACGGTCGCCTTGTAGGTGGTGCGCGCCTTGGTCGCGCCCATCACCGTGATCACGGTGCCGCCTTGCTGGATGCGCAGGCCCGGGATATCGGGGCTCGTCGCGACCAGCTGATCCTCGAACTTGTCGACATCGAGCGGGTTGTTGAACCGCATCGTGAACGGCGTGCCGGGCGGGCAGTTGTTCTGCCAGCCGCACGTCGACTCGACGAGCTTGAGCGGCGGGTACGTCCGGAACGTGAACGTCTGCGGCGTCTTCGTCGGGTTCGGGCCCTCCGCCGACGTCGTGCCCGCGGGGATCGTGACCGCGATCGCGGCATCCTTCGGGAAGTCCTTGTCGGCGCGGAACGCGACCCAGCGGCCGTCCTGCTCGTTGCGCTTGGCACCCTCGACCATCGCGGCGAGCGCCTTGTCTCGGGGCTTCGCCTTCTTGTCGTCGGCGATCCTCTGGATCTCGGCGTCGTCGATCCGCTTGATCGAGACGGCCTTGCCGTCGGCGGTGACCGTGATCTTCGACAGCACCGCCTGGGCGTCGATCTTCTGATCGAACAGCACGAACATCGGCACGTCGAGGTGCTGTGGCTGGTAGTCGACCGGATAGCGAGACACCATCGTCAGCGGTGGCGTCTCGAACGTGAACTTGGTCCCGGTGTCGAGCGCGTTCCCGTTGGCCGCCTTGGTGCCCGCGGGAATCTCGACGGTGTACGTCGTCGCCATCGGGAACCGGACGTCGGGATCGAACAGGATCGTGCGCGTACCGAGCCAGCGCCAGTTGCCCTTCGGCTGCGGCGTCAGCTTGACCGGCGTGCTCTTCGCCGCGTCGCCCTGCGAGGTCACCGCGACCATCGGCTGGTTGAACGTCACCGACAGCTCGGGTGCGATCGGCACCGCGCCCTCGGGCATGTAGCGCAGCACCTTCAGCTTCTGACTCGCCTCGTCGGGCTTGGGCGGCAACAGCGACGACGCCGGCGGCGGGAACGTGCCGGTGACGGTGTTGCCCGTGCGCGGCACCGGTTGCGAGCGCGGCCGCAGCGCGAAGTTCTTGGTGTCGTCGGGATCCGTGGTGATCGGCTTCGCGCGCGACAGCATCGCGAGCGCCTCGGCATCCGGCAGCTTCGTCGCCGGCGCCAGCTTGCTCTTGTCGAACGCCGGTGGACCGAGCTTGCCCTCGGACACCTTCAGGTCGAGGCCTGGCGGCGCGTCCTTGAGCTGGACATAGGCCTCGTCGCTGATCGGCGACGCGCTGCCCACGTTCGGGGAAGATCCATCATCCTTGCCGCCGCACGACCCGCAGCCGCCGGTCGCGACGACGAGGAGACCCAGTAATACTCGCTTCATCACGCGCTCCTTCATTGTCTCGACACCTCTTGGACTCGCAGGCTCGTCATTCCACGACCACTCGATCAGAACCGCCGCGACCGAAGGTCTCCGGCATGTACATCTCTTCCGCCTTGGGCGGCGGCACCACGAAGTTACCCGGCGTGGTCGCGCGGGCGACGTATTCGTAGGTGTGAACGCCTTCCCACAGCATCGACGCGAACGCCTCGACGCGCTCGTCGCGCATGTTCTGGTGCTCGTACCAGGGGCCGTACCACCACCAGTACGCGCCCTTCGACTTCTGCGCGTTCGGGTCCAGAGGAATCGGCCCGGTGACGGCGAGCGCCGGGTTCATCGGCTCGAAGCCGGCCGGCATCGGATCGACGAGCGCGACGTGATAGCGCCGGTTCTCGTTGACCATGTTCAACTTGACGCGCACCCGCGCCCCGGCCTTGACGTGCCAGACACCGTCGGGCGTGCGCCAGACGTGCTTCGGATCGTCGACGGCCTCGTAGCTGCGCGTGACGACGAACCCGTAGTCTGCCGGCGCGATCGCGAGGTTCGCGGGCGCGTAGCTCATGCCGATCCGGTAGTAGAGGCGGCCGGCGCCATCCTTCTGGATCGTGAGTGATTGCTTGTCGCGCTTCGCCACTTCCTTCATCGCGATCGGGATCTGGAAGTAGTCGGTCGAGCGGCCCTTGAACGCGTGATCGCCGGCGTAGTCGTTGCCGAGCCAGACGCGCGCCACGAAGTCCGGCGTCGTCTTCTCGTAGGTCTGGAAGTAGCGGTCCATCGCGAGCAGCGCGAACGTGTTCTCCTGCGTGTTGAGCCAGCGCCCCGCCTTGCGGTGGGCGAGCAGGCCGGTGACGATCTTCGGGATCAGATCGAGATCCTTCTGCTCCTGGATCAACGACTCGAGCAGCACGCCGTCGACGCGGCGGTTACTGGCGAGCAGGAGGTGATTGCCGTCGCCGTAGCTGGTGGTGAAGTTCGCGGCACCGGCGGTCTCGCTGACCTTGTTCAGCGCGTGGCGCACGATCGCCTTGCGCTCGGCTTCGGCGCCCTTCTGCTGCGCCATCATGCCGAGCATCCAGCCGAGGCCCTCGAGCGGTGCCTTGGTGACGCCACCGTGGTCGCGGATCAGCTTCTGGCCCTTCGCGATGTCGAGATCGCCGAGCAGCTTGCGCGTGTACAGCGCGTAGCTCGAGATCGAGAACCGGACGTCCTTGCCGTAGTACCAGGGGTAGTGGCGCTCGATGTCGCGGAGGTACGGCTTCGCGCGATTGATCATGTTGTCGGTGCCGGCGAAGCCCTTCGCCTTCGCGCGTTGCAGCGCGTTGGTGACGTAGACCGTCAGGTACGGCTCGCTCGGGTGGCCGCGCTCCCAGAACGTGAAGCCGCCGTCGTAGTTCTGCATCTGCGACAGCCGCTCGAGGTCGGTCTTGATCGAGGCCTCGAGCGCCGCCGGTGACGGCATGTCCTTGGTCTTGAACGCGGCGAGCACGTCGCGCAGCGCGGCGATCGCCATCACCCGCGACGCGCGCTGCTCGGCACACTCGTACGGGTACTTGACGAGGTAGAGCATCGCGTCGGTCAGCGCCTGGAGGT
>JAEYYY010000346.1 GCA_023430775.1 Pseudomonadota bacterium | reverse complement strand
CGACAAGATCGACGAGAGCAAGATCGTCGACGAGACCGAGGCCGATGACTCGAAGGCCGAGCCCGTCGATCCGCTCCCACCCAAGGCAGTGACGCCGAAGGCATCGGTCAAGACGACGACGCGCCGGACGACGCGCACCGCGCCCAAGACGGTCAAGACCACGCCGAAGACGACGAAGACCACGCCGAAGACGACCCCGAAGACCACGCCCAAGACGGAGTGGGATCCGGATGCGCTGTTCCTCAAGCCCAAGAAGTAACGCGCGCTAGCGAGGCATCATGACCAGAAACCTCCTCATCGCCGCAGTATTGCTGGTTGCCTCCCAGGCACACGCCGTGCCTCGCAATACCGTGAAGGCTCACATCGACAAGGCGACGAAGGCGCACAAGGAAGGCAAGTTCGACGTCGCCCTCGACGAGCTCAAGGCGGCGTACGGCCTCGATCCGAAACCGGAGCTGCTGTTCGCGATCGCGCAGGTCTACGTCAAGCTCGACAAGTGCTCGGACGCGATCGAGTACTACGAGAAGTTTCTGGCGACGGTGAAGGACGACCAGACGAAGCAGGTGGTGGCGCAGGCGATCGACGCCTGCAAGACGAAGCTCACCACGGAACCGAAACCCGAGCCGGTCGTCGAGCCCCAGCCGGAGCCCGAGCCGATCGTCGAGCCCAAGCCGGAGCCGATCGTCGACACCAGACCGCAGCCGCCGGCCGGCGGGCCGACCACCGCGGACGATCCGTTCGCGAACGGCCGCGGCACGAAGAGCACGTACAAGCCCTGGTACAAGGATCCGATCGGCGATGCGCTCGTGGGTGGTGGCGTGCTCGTCGGCGTCGGCGCGCTGCTGTTCCGCAGCACGGCCGCCGGCGAGGCCGACAAGGCGGAGAAGTCGGCGACCCAGGACGAGTATCGCGATCACCGCGACAAGGCCGACAGCAACGAGAAGCTCGCCCTGGTGCTCGGCGTCAGCGCCGGCGTGCTGGTCACCGCGGGTGTCGTTCGCTACCTCACGCGCGATAGCGGCAAGAAGCAGGAGACGCGGGTCGGGATCGCCCCGACGCGCGAGGGGGGCCTCATCACCGTGCTCGGGAGGTTCTGATGCGCACGCTCTTGTTCGGCATTGCCCTGGCGTCACTGGTCTCGTGCGTCAAGACCAACGCGTTCAAGTGCGATGGCGACAGCGCCGCGTGCGGCGCGAACGGACAGTGTGAGACCGATGGCTTCTGCAGCATCCCGTCGGACCGCTGCGGCACCGGCGGTCGCGAGTACAGCGATACCGCCGGCGAGCTGTCCGGCAAGTGCGTCGGTGGCGATCCGCAGCCGGATGGGCCTCCCGATGACGGTCCCGACCCGGATGGCCCGGAGCCCGATGGCCCGCAAGGCGCGTGTCCCGGCGATTACGTCGCGCTCGCCTCGGGCAACGAGGGCAACCACAAGTACAAGTTCTTCACCACCAGCGACACCTGGTCGAATCAGCACAATCAGAAGTGCGTGGTCGATGGCGCATACCTCGCGATCCCCGATAGCGCTGCCGAGTTGCAAGGGCTGTTCGTCCTCGCCGGCTCGACCACGATCTGGGTCGGCGTGACCGACGGCCCCGGCAATGGCAACGAGGGCACGTTCAAGGACGTGCTCCAGAACCCGTACGACGCGGCGACCAAGGTCGGCGCCGCGGTGGCCGCTAACAACCAGGGCAAGGACTGCGTCAAGACGACGAACGGCACCACGCTGACCGCCGATGGCTGCGATCTGACGTTCGTCGCCGTCTGCGAGTGCGACGAGTAGATCACAGCGGCTCGTCGGACAGCGCGTAGGTCGCAGCGTCCGCCGCGTCGAAGTGCCACCACTCGGTCGGCATCGCGACGAAGCCGGCGGCGAGCATCGCCTCGGAGAGCAGGCGGGCTTCCTTGCCCCTGGCTCCGGCGAGCGCGCGTTCGCGATGCGCGGCCGCGGTGAACTCGTCGAACCTGGTCGGCAGCACCGCGGGCTTGCCGGCTTTGTCGACGAGCGCGAGGTCCACCGCGGCACCGCGGTTGTGCTTCGAGCCGACGCTCGGGTCGGCGACGTAGCGCGGGTCGGGAACCTTCTTCCACAGCGCCTTCTGGATGGTGAGCGGCCGGTAGCAATCCCAGATCAGCAGCCGGCGATCGCGCTTGCGCAGCGCCGCCGCGGCCTTGACCAGCTTGTCCGCGACCGCGCGACGCAGCTTGCACCTGGCCACCGGGTAGAGCACGGTCCCGGTGAAGTTGTCCTTGGTCGCGTAGCGGATGTCGATCACCGCGTCGGGGATCACCGTCGCGATGTCGACGAAGTCGGTGCCCCTGGGCGCGGCCGCGGCCGATCCGGAGATCACAAGCAGCAGGACAACGGCGCGGAACACCCGTCCGATCGTAGTACAAGGATCCGGCATGTCCACGGATCCGGGCCTCCTCCACGCGTACGTCCTCGACGGCAAGGGCCGAGGCAAGAAGCTGGAAGATCTGGCCGAGGTCACGCGTTGGAAGCCGATCGACGGCGTGCTCTGGGTCAACCTCGACTACGCGGTTCCCGAGGCGTCGACGTGGCTGCACGAGCGCTCGAACATCGACAACGTGATGCGCGAGGCGCTCACCGATAACGATCCGCGGCCGCGCGTGGTGCTGCACGGCGGCACTGATCTACTGCTGATCGCGCGCGGCATCAACGTCAACAAGGGATCGGAGCCCGAGGACATGGTCTCGATCCGGGTCTACATCGACGAGAACCGGATCATCACGATGCGCCACCGGCCATCGCGTTCACTCAAGTCCATCGCCGCGGACCTCGATCGCTATCACGGCCCGAAGGACGTGGCGGAGATGCTCGTGCAGCTGGTCGATCGAATCGTCGATGGCGTGGTCCATCGCGTCGACGCGCTCAGCGATGCGATCGCCGCGCTCGAGGATCAAGTGCTCACCGAGGCGCGCCCCGGACACCTGCGCGCGCAGATCGCGGATCACCGCCGCCGCGCGATCGCGTTGCGCCGGTTCCTCGCCCCGCAGCGCGAAGCGTTGACCAAGCTCGTCACCATCGCCTACCCGGGATTCACCACCTCGCACCGCGAGCAGTTCGCCGAGCAAGCCGATCGGATGGCGCGCACCGTCGAGGAGCTCGATGCCGCGCGCGATCGCGCCTCGGTCACGCAGGAAGAGCTGTCGTCGCGGATGGGCGAGCTGACCAACCAGCGGCTCTACGTGCTGTCGATGCTCACCGCCGTGTTCCTGCCGCTCGGTTTCGTCTGCGGCTTGCTCGGCGTCAACGTCGGTGGCGTGCCGTTCCAGAAGGACGACTGGGCATTCTGGGCGCTGATCGGCGTGTTCGTCGTCGGCGTCTGGATCCAGCTGTGGATCTTCCGCAAGCGCGGCTGGCTCGAGAAATAGTTAGAAGAACGAGCAGCCGATCGCCGCGCTCGAGCTACCCGTCGCGCCCGCGTTACCGAGCGACGTGCCGCCCATGCCACCGGTGCCCGGTGACAGCATCGTCTGCGGAACCGTGACCGCCGCCGAGCCGACGCACACCACCGCCGCAGACGGTCCACCTCCACCACCGCCACCGTGCCCGCCGCGTCCACCCGCGCCACCCTTGCCGCCGGGCGCGCCGTCGCCGCCGTCATCTTGCTCGCTGCTGCCGCCGTACGGACCGCCCGGCCCGCCGCTACCACCTGCGCCACCACCGCCGCCGTTGCCGCCGCTGCCGCCATCGCCGCCGCGACTGGAGGTCACCGTCGACGATCGAATGATCACGGTCGAGTCGACGGCGACGATGCCGAACGAGCCGCCACCACCACCGCCGCCGTGGCCGAAGCCACCACCACAACCGCCGCCGCCACCACCGCCACCCGACGAGCCCGTCGAGTCGCAATCGGTGGTGCCGCCGCCGCCACCGCCGCCACCACCACCACCATTACCGAAGCCGCCGTCGGTGCCGTCGCTGCCCCTGGCCGGCGCGTAGACGCCACGCGTGAACGTTCCCGCCGCGAGCCCTGCGGCGCCATTGTTGCCGGGCGCGCCGGGACTGCCCGGGCTGCCCGGCGA
>JAEYYY010000243.1 GCA_023430775.1 Pseudomonadota bacterium | reverse complement strand
ATGTAGCCGCTCGCAACCAAGCCGACGGCCGCGGCCGCCGGCCTGACGTCGCCGCGGCTGAAGATCCTGCCGTCGGGCAACAGGTTGGCGGCGACCGTCCCCGAGCCCAGCTCGCTGCCGCCCTGGTAGACGCCGCGGACACGGGTCGTCGACTGCACGTACAGCTTGTCGCGCAGCGATCCGGAGAACGTGCTGTCGAACGCCGACACCATGACGGCGTTCCGGGAATCCGCCTCGTCGAGCACGTACGACACCCGCGTGCCGTTCGCGGTGCCCTGAAACGCGAGATCGATCACCGGGGCGACGGTGCCGGGTTTGGTGAGCCGGGCGTCGACCACGAGACGCTGCGCGTTGACGTCGACCCGCTGGCCGGTCGGCTTCGCGAGCTGCTTGGCGCTGGCGACCACGCGAGCGTGATCGATCGCGATCGTCTTGCCGTCTCGCTTGACCCGGGCGTCGATCGCGACCTGCGCGTCGCCTTCCCCGGTGGCGAGCACGGTGACCGCCGCATCCTTCCACGTCGCGTCGATCGCGATCGTGGCATCGCTCTCCGGCAGATCCTTCGCCGCACCGTGGACGCCGACGATTCCCTTGACGCCGTTCATGTCGGCGGTCACCGCGAGTGCGAGCTCGCCCTTGACGTTGATCGGTGGCCTGGTCCCCGTGCTGCGGAGCAGCCGCCGCAGGTTGACCTTGTCGGCACCGAGGAACCCCGCCGCGGTGCGCTTCTCGAGATCGGCGTGGAACGCGCCGTTGATCCGCGCGTCGCCGAACGAGCCGGCGATCGACAGGTCGGCGGCGCGACCGCTCGGTCGCATCTCGATCGCGACGTTGACGCCGGCAGGAAGCTCGAGCGCGGGAACGACGGCGGAGATCGATTCCGGCGATCCGGTGATCCGCACCGTGCCGGTCGGTTGCTGGGTGTCGACGACGACACCGGTCGCGACCACCAGCAGATCGCCGACCTTGAGCCGCGCATCCGGGATCGAGATGCCGCCGTCGAGGTCGACGCCGCCGGTGACCACGATCGGCAGCTTCTTCTCGCGCCACGTGCCGGCGACCTCGAGACGGCTCGCCGAGATCGCGCCGCCCGCGGGAATCGCGACCGCGCCCGACATCGCGATGCCATCGATCGACAGCGGCTGCTCGCCGCGCAGCGCGAACGTGCCGCGCTCGATCTTGATCGCGGGCAGCTTGACGCTCCACTCGGCGGGCTCGTCGCTGGTGGGCTCCTCGGATGGCTTGGTCAGCGCCGCCTTGCCGATCGAGATCTCGAGGTCTTCGATCCGCAGCTCCTCGAGCTCGGCGACCTTGCGCCCGAGCTTCCACAGCGCGGCGTTGCCGTGCAGCTTACCGATCTTGATCGCGGGCTTGCCCTCGGCGTCGTACAGCTCGATGCCCTCGATCGTGAAGTCGCCGAGGATGCTGCCCTCGAAGGCGCCGACCTTGGCCCCACCCGCGAACGTCGATTCGAGCGACGACTCGATCACGCCGCGAATCTTGTTGCGCCCCCAGTCGGTGTGGACGGCGATCAGCGCGATGCCTACCACGACGACGGCGAGCCCGAAAAGCACGAGCAGCGTGCGTCGCACGAAGCGCAACACACGCCGAAGTCCGCGCGGTTTCTCGGGGGCAGGCATTAGTACGTCTCTCCGACGCCGAGGAAGAAGTTCGTGTTCTTGAGTAACCCCGAGGGATCGTAGTCCGGATCGGTCGGGCCGGTACGGTTCAATCGCTGTCCCACATCGATGCGGATCTTGAACCCGCCGTACTTCACGAAGATGCCCACACCTGCCGCCCAGTGCAGATTCAGCAGGTCGAGAGCATCCTGATCGACGACGTCACCACCGTCGAGAAAGATCGTGGTGCCGAACAAGAAGCCCGACAGCTCGCCGATCGGCAACCGGAGCTCCGCACCGGTCTCGAGGAACACCTCGCCACCGACCACGGTGGTGCCCGGCGTGCCGATCCCGGTCGGATCGTTGGGGTCGGGGATGAAGCCGGCGACCACGGGCGAGAGCACGCGCGCCGAGAAGCCGCGGTGATTCTGCGCACCACCGGAGAAGTATCGCTGGGTCATAGGAACGTCGCCGAAGAAGGCACCGCCGCGGAGATGGAACGCGAGCGAGGACAGCTCGCCGATCGGCACGTAGCCGCGGAGATCGGGCTGGATCTCGAGGTAGTTGAACCGCCCACCGGCGAACGCGCCGCCTTCGATCACGCGCAGGCTGATGTACGCGCCCTTGCGCGGCTCGAGCGGCTTGTCTCGCAGGTCCGCGGCGGCCGATTGCTCGAAGCGGCCGTTGAATTCCTTGCGGTCGAGACCGAGCACGGCCTGGTTGGATTCGTCGATCAGGGGACTGATGTCGGTGAACTTGTAGAGCGAGTAGTTCCACGCCACCTGACCGGTCAACCATCGCCTGCCGAGGGGAGCGGTGAAGCCGACGCGCGCGATCGGGCCCTTCGCGGTGTAGGACTCGAGCGTGAAGTACTCGAGGCCAACGCCGGCGTCCCCGACGATGAATGGCCTGAGCACCTCGAGGCGCTGGGCGTTCAAGAACGCGCGAACCTTCGGCTCGAGATCCTGGAACGCGTGATCGACGGTGAGCGCGACACGAGCGTCGAGACCGAGCGACCACAGCGGCAGCGTGCGCGGGATCCAGTTGCCGCCGCCGCGGATGCGCGTCTCGTAGGTCGCCGGCTCGTAGCCGAAACCACCGCCGAGGCGCACCTCGTGGCGACCGACGAGGGTCACCGAGATGTTGATCGGCACCACCTCCTTGCGCCCCGATAGATCGGGCGCGATCCGGACCTGCGAGAACCGGCCGAGGTCGTACAGCGCGCGCGTGGTGTCGGCCAGCGCCTGCGGCGAGTAGAGGTCGCCCTCGAGGAAGGCGAGCCGGCCGCGCACCGCGCCCTCGAGATCCGGAAACTCCTCGAGCCCGCGCACCGCGACCTTGCCGAACACGGCGCGCGGTCCGAACAACACGACGCGGTAGCTGACGGCCGCGACGTTCTCCTTGCGATCGACCGTCACCACCGACTCGTCGAGGTCGACGTAAGGGTAGCCGACGTCCTCGATCATCGTCTTGATGGCGTCCTTACCGTCCTCGTACAGCTCGTAGTCGAAGCCGGCGTCGGTCTTGAGCTCGAGCTTGCCGAGCACGTACTCCTCGGGCAACTCCGGCGGGAGATCGGAGATGAACACGCGGGCTCTGGCTCGCGGCCCCTCGTCGATCGTGAACACCACGATCTCGGCGTTGTCCTCGCGCTCGTACTTGCTATCGACCTTGGCCTCGAAGAAGCCGAGGCGGGTGTACGCGCCCTTGATGCGCTTGGTGTCGAGGCCGAGCAGGTACGGGTCGACCTGCTCGCCGTCGCGCAGCGCGCGATCGAGCGCCAGTCCGGGGGTGAGGTCGTCCTCGGGGATCGACTTGTTGCCCTCGATCACGATCTTCGAGAGCCAGACTTCTCCCGGCGCGTGCACGCGTGCGCGACCACCACAGCCGATGGCGACCACCGCAACAGTAAGCCAGCGAAACACGCTTCCGGGAAGATAATCGATTGCCCGACCGCGCGCCCCGGGCACACAGACTGCAACACAAGGGGAAGGAGGAATGCCCCATGAAAGCCCGCGACGTGATGACCAAGTGCCCGACCTGCGCGACCCCGGATGCGCGCCTCGAGGCGATCGCGAGGATGATGATCCAGTGTGATTGCGGAGCGATCCCGATCGTGTCGGAAGAATCTGGCATGCCGCTCGGCATGGTCACCGATCGCGACATCGTCGTTCGGACCATCGCCGACGGTCTCGATCCGCTGGTGCTCACCGCGCGCGAATGCATGACCACGCCGGCCGTCACGGTGTCGGAGGACGAAGCACTCGGCGACGTCGTCGATCTCCTGGAGCGCCGGCAGATCCGGCGCGCGATCGTGGTCGATCAGACGGGCGCGATCAGCGGCATCGTCTCGCTCGCCGACATCGCGACGCACGCCTCGAAGCGCAAGCTCGGCGAGCTGGTGCGCGAGGTCTCCACGCCGCTGTCACAGCAGTTCATCGGTCACGCGCACTAATCGCAGCGACCCCACAGCTCCTCGACCGCGTGGCGATCCTCGTCGGTCGGCGGCTGGGTGAGGTTCGCCGGGTTCATCAGCGACGGCCGATCGGTGACGTGGGGCAGGCCGAACGCGTGGCCGAGCTCGTGCGCGATCACGATCGCGAGCGGCGCCGGCTCCTCGATCGAGTCGTTGACCAGGATGATGCCGCGTTCGTCGTCGTAGAGCCCGCGAAACGCCTGGGACGCCGGCTGAAAGAGGACGGAGATCGTCGCAGGCTCCGCGCGGTCGAGGGCGACGCCGCCGTCGCGCCACAGCCGGAGTGCCGCGTCGAGCCCGCCGCGCTGGATCTCGGTGGTGCCACCGTCGAGCGCGACGCCGGCGCACGGATCGTGGGTGATATCGATCGTCGTGTCCTGCGTGCCCCCACACGCAGCGACGAGGATCCAGACAAAACGCCGCAAGACCGCGACGGTAACAACCGTGCGGTCTGCGGCTCAACGAGATTCGTGTCGGGAGAGCTCTTAGAACTCGACGCCGACGTTCGCCTGGACGCCCCAGCGATCGAGGCTTGCCGGATCCGCGAACGCGTCGCTTCCGGAGTCGGGCACCAGGTTCGAGTAGAACGAGCTGCGATATTCACCGCGCGCGTCGAGCGTCATGCCGCCGACCTTGTAGGCGACACCGATGCCGAGCGGCACCTCGAGGACATCGTCCTCACCGATCACGTCGCTCGTGTTCTCGCTGGTGTTCGACAGCTGATAGCGCCGCCACGCGACACCGCCGTAGAGGAACGGCTGCACCGGAACATCACCGGTGGTGGCGTTGATGCGCAGGTTGCCCTGGACGCCGTTGCCGACGAGGAGGGCATCGCTGTCGAGACCGAGCGCGTTGATCGCCTGGGCGGAGCCGAGGTACGAGGCCTCGAGCGTCAGCGGCAAGCGGGTGCCGAACGCGGCGCGGACGTCCCAGTTGCCACCGTCCTCCGTCGTGCTGCGCATGGTGTCGCCGACGAAGCCCTGCACGCCACCACCAGCCGTCAGCGCGAAACCTGCGCTCCGCATGGTCCACCACTCCTCGCGATCGGCATCTGGATCGATGACGGTGACGTTGGTGACCGGCGCGGGTTGCGTGGTCGGTGTCGGATCGATCGTCGGCACCGGAGCGGGCGGCGGTGCCGGCGGCGGTTCCGGCGCCGAGATCGGTTCGTCGGTGGGATCCGGATCCGTCGGCGGCGGCGGCATCGGATCGGTCGGAATCGGATCGTCAGGAGTCGGATACGTCGGATCGTCGGGTGCTGCTTGCACGTTCGCAGCGACCAGCAGCATCGCACCCACAAGCGTGGTCTTCATCGGAATCCTCCTGGCTTATGCGGCAGCATCGGCCGTGCCACCAGGAGAGCTGCGATGAACCTAGAGACGACCGGCGCGCTCGAGCGACGCGGTCACGCGCTTCGCCATCATCGCGCCTGCACCACCCGCGAGCACGCCGCCCGCGAGAAACCCGAACGGACCGAGCAGCAGGAAGCCGATCACGGCGCCGAGGAGCGTCGCCGGGATGGTCGCGGCGACGGCGGTGAAGTCGGGCTCGGCGGGAAGGCGCATGCGGCTTCCCGATCGCATGGACCATGCCGCGCTAACTCGGCGGATCTCGTGGATGCGATCGTGCGCCGCCGTCGCGAATCGGCGCGCTAGTAGCGCTTCCGCCACAACAGGTCGACGCTGTCCTTGTTGCGATCGCCGACCACGGCCTCGATGACCACGCGCCGCGACAGCCAGTACTCGAGCTCGCCCTCGCCCGAGTTCTCGTCGGGCCGCGCCTCGAGACGCTGGCGATACGCGAGGAACAGACCGTGCCTGAGCCAGGTGCCGACGGTGATCGCCGCGCTGCTCGATGCGGTCGCCGCTTCGTAGCGCAGCACGTCGATGTCGATCGGGAGCGCCTTCTTGACGTAGCCACCGATCTGGTTGGCGACGAACGAGGTTCCCGCCGAGGTCGCGCGATCGCGTGCATCACCCGGCTCACCCGTCGGCTCGCCACCGAGCAAGAAGCCGAGCAGCTGGCCCTGCGAGTAGGTCCCCGGGTTCGACCGCATGATCAGCTTCGGCTTCGACAGTCGGCCGCGCACCTCGGTGATCGTGGTGACCTCGGGGAAGTCGTAGACGAGCTCGATGTCGAGGATCGGGTCGATGCCGCCGTCGAACCGGACGCCGGCGCGTTCGACCCGGTAGCGACGACCGAACAGATCGAGATCGCCGCGGTCGGCCTCGATCGAGCCGAGCATGCCGATCGCGTTCGCATCGGCGGTGACCTGCAGCTTGCCGCGGATGATGCCGCGCAGCTCCTCGGACTCGACCTTGGTCGCCGCGATGGTGATGTTGGCGACCAGCGTCGGCTTCTCCGGCGACGCCTTCTCCATCGGCCGGCGCGTCATCCGCTCCCCGGTGACGAACACCATGTCCGGCGGTGCACCGGCAGGCGCGAGCGCCTCACCACGCCGCTTCGGGACGACCACCTTGCCGCCGCGCACGTCGATGTCCGCGAGCCACTTCAGATCCTCGCGGCGCAGCTTGATGGTGACGTCGGCATCGACGATCGGCTCGACCACGCCGATCGGCGAGACGTCGCGCAACCGCATCGCGATCTCGCCGCCGCTCGGCAGCCCGCCATCGAGCGACGCCGAACCGTTCGCCCGCACCGTGCCGCCGCCGAGCCTGCCGTCGAGCGCGACGGTGATGATCCGATCCTTGATCGAGAGATCGACCGCCGCACGACGCAGCGTACCGACGTTCGGCGCGAGCGGGATCCGGCCCTCGCGCAGCTTCATCGTGCCGGCGACCTGCATGGTCTTCGGATCGAAGCCCTTGATCTTCAGCTCCGCGTCGAGCGTGCCGGCGGCGCCACCGGCGGGCCCGGGTGCGAAGGCGAGCACGGGGAGCAGATCGAAGCCCTTCGCGGACAGCGTCATCGTGCCCTGATCGAGCGCACCCGGGCTGGCGTTGGCGGCGAGCAACAAGCGGCCCTGCTGCTGCTTGCCCTCGATGATCAGCGCGCCGCGATTGTTCTCCCACACCAGATCGATCGCGATCCGCTCGACCCGCTGCACCGGCTTGCCACCGGGCCCGGGCGGCACGTCGATGTTGGTGCCGACGATGGTCGCCACCGCGGTCGGTGCGCCGACGGTCCCGCTGATCAGCACGCTGCCATCGATCTGGCCGCCCGTGATCTCGCGGCGGCCGAACACGCCGAGCAGGCGATTCGCCGCGATGTCGAGGCGCCCCGAGCCCGAGAGCGGCAGGCCGCGCAGCTGGTTTGGTGTTTTGATCAGCTGATCGAAGGACACCGGGATCGCCGCGGTCGCCTCGAACATGCTCTGGCCGTCGAGCTTGACCTCGAAGGCCGCATCGGTGGTCCGTCCGATCACGGCGTGCAGCTCGGCATCGATCGGGTCGGAGACCGGCGAGCCGCGCAGGTCGCGGGCGAGCACGTCGAGCTTCGCTCGCTCGGGGATGACGTCGACGTCGAACGACACCCGGCCGCGCGCGGTGGCGACGATGCCGAGCTGCTCGAGGCGCCCCGGGTCGATCGCGAGATCGCGCGCCTTGACCGTCGCGTGGCGCACGACACCGCGACCGAGCGCTTGCCACGCCTTCGGATCGAACAGCCGCTCCGGTGGCTGGATCTCGGCGGCCGCCTGGATCGAGCCGATGCGATCGAGCCTCGCGGTGATCGTCGGCAACAGCTCGTCGCCGCGGGCGGCGAGCCGGAGATCTGCGTTGACCGCGCCGAGCCCGCGCAGCTCGGGGGCCATCAGGCCGCGCAGCCGCAGCTCGCCGGTCGGGGTCCCCGCGAACGACAGCACACCGTCGACGGTGCCGCCGTACTCGCCGATGATGCCGACCGTCTTCATCGCCGGACCGAGCTGGAACTTGCGCAGCCTGATCGTCGCCGTCTTGATCACCTCGCGACCCGCGCGTCGCCATGCCGCGGCCTCGGTGATCTGCGCGGGCCCATCGATCTCGACCGCGAGCGAGGCGTTGCCCGTGCCGGCCAGCAGCATCGCGTCGATCGCGGCATGCGAGCCATCGATCTTGATCTTCGCGGTGGCGTCGAAGCCGGGTGCACGACGCTCGCGCTCCGCCGCCGTGCCCGCCGAGTCCGCACCTGCCGGCACGCCGGCGGGCGCCTGGCCGGCTCGCGGCTCGACCTTCGCTGCTGCCGTCACCGAGCGCGACGGGATGTCGGCCTGCTTCGCCGGCGGCTTGTCGCCCGTCTTCACCGGCGGCGCGAGCGGGATGCCTTGTCCGTTGTTCGCGGCGATCTTCGACTTGCCGTCGACCGGTGTGCCGTCGGCCGTGCGCGGCACCGCTGCGGGCTTGCGTGGCGGTGTCGCCTGGCTCGGTGCCGTCGCCAGCACCGCCGCCTTCGGCACCGTCTTGGGACGCGGCGGCACGATCGAGATGTCGTGCGCCTTGACGTCGGCCTCGGCGCGCACGACGCCGCCGGTGCGCGTCATGTCGACGTGCGCATCGACGGTGCCGGTGTACTTCGGATCGATGTTGGCGAGCGCGAGCGTCGTCGCGTCGAGCTTCGCCGTGATGTCGCCGGCGCGCCGCCCGGTGCGTTGATACGAGCCCGCGAGCGCGAGCGCGCCGTCCTTGCTGGCGGTCGCGAGATCGCGCAGCTCGATCCGATCCTGCGCGATCGTCACGCGGCCGGAGGTCCCGCGCCACTCGGTGCCGGCACCGGCACGCACCAGATGGCGCTGCAGATCGACGGTCGTCACCTTGCCCGGCCGGATCAGCGCATCGGCCTCGAACAACCACGGATCGCGCTTCGCGTACGTGCGCAGCGTCGCCTGGATCGCACCGTCGGCGCGATCCGCGGCCTTCAGCGTCAGCTCGCGCATTGCGAACTGCGGACCCTGGAGGTCGCGCGCGATCAGCTCGAAGCGACCGTACGGCTTCTCGGGGAGCCGCTTGCCATCGATCTTGATCGCGAGCGTCTCGAGCTTCAGCGGCGACGGCTCGCCGCGCTTCTGCGGCAGCACCGCGATCTTCTTGCCGTCGATCGTCCCGGCGACGGCGAGGATCGGTTTCGGCCGCAGCTGACCGTGGGCCGCGAGATCGACCGCCAGCGTTCCACGCAGCGGCACGGTCTTGCCGCTCGCGGCTGCCAGGTTGCTCGACCTCGCCGTGACGGTCGCCGAGGTCAGCGTGATGCGCTCGCCCGCGAATGCGAGCTCGCCGGCGACGTTCGCCGCCAGCCCGGGATTGGTCGCCTCGACCGCGCCGCGCACGCTGTCGCCGTCGGAGCTGCCCGAGATCACCAGCGACGTTCGCGGGAAGTCCTGATAGACGCCCTGCGCGTTGACGGAGAACCGACCGATCGGCAGCTGGGCGTCGGCCATCCGCATGTCGAGCTCGACCGAGCCGCCGCCGCGCGCGGCGACCTTGCCGCCGGTCAGCTTCGCGAGGTGCAGATCGGGTGCAGACAGCGCGCCGGCGATCCGCTTCGCTTCGATCCAGATATCGAGGTCGCCGGTGATCTTGTCGCCGCCGAGCGTGCCCGCGAGCTTGACGTGCGACGGGTCGCTCGAGGTCGCCGGGGCGGTCGCCTCGAAGCCCATCTCGACGTCGGCCGGCAGCTGGACCTCGGGCGCGAGCGCGGCGACGGCCTTCTGCGTCGCGCGCACCACACCGGTGCCGCCGAAGCCGGCGTCGTTGACGCGGACGCTCGCGGCGTGCAGCGAGACATCGCCGGCAAACGCCGCGATCGCCGGCACCTCGATGCCTTCCGCGGTCTTCTTGACCGACAGCACCGCGCGCAGCGGCACCGCGCGCTCCTTCCAGGTCGCCGACAGGCTGGCGCTGGCGCCGAGCACGTCGCCCGCCATGTCGAGCCCGCCGTCGATCTCGATGTTGTCGAGATGAACCGGCTGCTCGTCGACGAGCTCGAAGCTGCTGCGGTGAACCGCCAGATCTCGAATCGAGACGGTCCAGGCCGATTTCGGGCCGGGGCGCATCAGGTGCGCGAGCGACAGCGAGCCGTCGGGCATCCGCTTCGCGTGCACGCTGGCGTCCTCGACGACGAGCTTGGTGATCACCGCGTGCTGGCGGACCAGGCCGGCCAGCTCGAGCGACACCGACAGCTTGCCGATCTCGACCGCCGGCTGGCCGTCGGGCCCGTCGATCACCACCTCGCGCAGCACGTACGTCCCGAACGGACTGCCCTCGAGCTTGCCGACGCGAACATCGCCGGTGAACGTGTTCTTGAGCTGCGCCTCGAGCTTGTCGCGCACCACCTCGCGACCGGTGTTGGTGTGGATGAAGATCAACGCACCGCCGACCACCACGACGACGAGGAGCAGCAAGCCGAGGCCGAGCTTGCGGATGATTCGAAGTGCGCGGCGCATCAGAAGGCCTCCCCGAGGCTGAGGTGGAATGCGAACCGCGAGCCCGCCGATGGCTCCATCGGTCCGAACCGATTGAGGCGATAGCCGAGGTCGGCGCGGATCGGGCCGACGATCGTGTGAGCGCGCAAGCCGATGCCGGCCGCCCAGTGCAGGTTGTCGACGTCGATCTCGCTGTAGCGCTCCTGGACGTCACCACCGTCGAGGAACACCACACCGCCGATCGGGATCTTGCGAATCGTGCCGACGCGGACGCGCGCCTCGATCCCGACCTCGAGGAGCCCACCGCCGCCGTACGGAATCTCGTCGCCCTCGGCATCGATCACGAACGGTGCGAGGCCTCGCTCGCCGAACCCGCGGTGGCTCGACGCGCCGCCGGAGAACATTCGCTCGGTGACCGGCATGTCGCCGTAGATCCTGCCGGTGCGCACGCGACCCGCGAGCACCGCGCTGCTCGGCTTCCAGATCGGCAGGTAGCCGCGCAGGTCGGGGATGAGCTGCACGTAGTCGAAGTTGCCCCCCGCGTACCTGGTGCCCTCGACGACGCGCACCTCCGCGTAGGCGCCCTGCAGAGGCTCGATCGGATGATCGCGCAGGTCGAGGCTGAGGACCTGGCTATACGAGCCGAGCAGTTGCGTCTCGTCGAGACCGAGATCCATCTCGAGCTGCGGATCGATGCCCGACGAGATGTTGCGGAAGTCGAGGCGCTCGATCCCCCAGCCGACACGCAGCTGGACGCGACGATCGAGCACCGGCGTCGAGAAGCCGAGGCGAGCGCGCGGCCCGTAGCTCGTGTACGGCAACGTCGCGAGGTAGTTGTAGCCGACCTCCGCCTCGCCCTTCGCGTAGGTCCAGAACAGGTCCTGGCGCTCGAGTCGCGCGACCGCGCGCATCCGCGGCTCGTACGTGTTGCCGTCGCGCAGGATCGCGTAGGCTGGGCGCAGCTCGACCGTCGAGGTGTCGAGCGGGAACGGCCAGCCCTGGATCGAGTAGCCGGCGCGGCCGCGGATCTCGTACGCCTGCGGGTCGATGCCGAAGCCGCCGCCGAGCTCGACGGTGCGCGGTGCGCCCTCGGTCACCGACACGGTGACGCCGACCACCGGGCTTTCGTCGGTCGAGGGCTGGACCTGCACCGTCGAGAACCGGCCGAGCGCGTACAGCCGGCGCTGGGTTCGCGCGATCGCGCGCGTCGAGTATTGCTGCCCTTGCGCGAACGCCAGCCGCTCGCGCACGGCATCGGCGAGCTCGCCCTTGACACCGACGACCGTCACCGGCCCGAACACGCACTTGGGTCCGAGATCGTAGTCGAGCGTGATCACCGCCTCGCGCTTGCTGCGATCGGCGTACACGGTGGTGTCGAGCTTGGCGTGCGCGTAGCCCGCGTCCTCCGCCACCTGCATCAGCTTCTCTTTCGCGAGCTCGTACTGCTCGTAGACGAACGGATCGCCATCCCGCAGCGGGATCTGCCTGCGCACCTTCGACACCGGCAGATCGGGATCCGCCGGCAGCCCGCGGATCACCACGCGCGTGCTGGCGCGGACACCTTCCTCGACGTTGTAGATCACCGTCGCGGCATCGCCGGCGCGCTCGACGCGCGAGCGCACGTCGATATCGAGGTAGCCGTCGCGCAGGTACTTGCCCCGGATCCGATCAGCGTCGACCTCGACCTGATACGGATCCGGGGGGCGACCGCTCTTGCGCGCACGCTCGAGTGCGAGCCCCGCGACCAGGGTCTTCGAGGACAGCTTCTTGTTGCCCTCGATCCTGATCTTCTTCAGGTACTCGTCGCCCGGCGTGTGCTTCTGCTTGGAGCCGCAGCCGCCGAGCACGGCTGCGATGGCGAGCACCGCGAGGCGCATGATCATCGCGACGGGTGCAGGTGATCGCGATCGCGATCGGCCTTCTTGTTGAGGCTGCCGACGATCACCGGGATCGCGATGACGGCGATCACCGCGGCCGCGATCCTCGACGTCGTGCCACCGACGATGAACATGAACGCGAGCAGCGCGGCCAGCATCACCGAGAACAACGCGGTCAGGCCGACCACACGGTGAGGCACGCCATCCGGCTCCCGATCGAGATCCTCGTCGGGTGCCAGCTTGCTGTCGTCGCGAACGGGATTGTGCGGCTCGTGGCCGACATCGGGCGGCGCCAGCATCACACCACCGCCCGGCGGCCGACGACCGCGCGATAGATGCCGAGCAGCACGATCGCTCCGAGGACCGACGCGATGATGCCCGGCGCTTCTCCCGACTCGTACCAGCCGAGCGCGTGACCCAGCATGCCGGCGATGAACGCACCGGCGACACCGAGCAACATCGTGACGATGATCCCGCCCGGGTCCTTACCCGGCATCAGGAACTTCGCCAGCGCACCGACGATCAGGCCGACAATGAGTGTGACGATGATGTGCATGGGGCTCTCTCCTTACTTGCGCGCGATCGACCGCAGCTTTGCAGCTGCACGCTCGAGCAGCGGCACGACGCGGTCGAACACCGAGTGGCTCTTGGCCACCAGCTCGTCGACCGAGACGCGCGTCCCGCCGCGTTTGCGTTTGGCGGGTCGCTTGTGGCTGTCCCGCGGTTCGTTCGCGTGCATGTCGGGCTAACGAGCAAGACGCGCGCCGTCGACCGCGTCCCAGATCCGTCGACTTCGCTGTGCGCGAGCGCTCGGCCTCACGGCGTCGGCGAGCACGATCGCGACGGCAGCCCGTCGGATGCGCCGACGTGGACGAGATAGACCTCGTCGAACCACATGTCCCAGAGCTCCTTGTCCGCGAGCGCCTCGTCGATCGTCGTACATTGCGGCGCCGCGACCAGCGTGGCGAGCGTTTGCAGCACCGTGCGCCGTTGCGCATCGGGCACGACGCGAACCAGGTTCGCGATGGTGATCGCATCCGCCTTGGTCGCCGCGGCGAGCACGTGCGCGAGCGCATCCGGGGCACCCGCTTCGAGCTCCGCGACCGCTGCGACGATCTTCGAGCTCGCACCTTCCACCAGCGGCAAGCTCGCACGTCGCCCGGGCAGCAAGCGTGCGTGCGTTCCTGCCGGAGCGAGCACCACCGCTCCCTTGCTGGTCTCGAGCTCGACCTGACCGGTGAGCACGCGGATCGATCCGGCGCCCGCCTTGTCGATCTCGAGCGTGTACTCGCAACCGAGATCGGTGACGTCGGCACTCGGTGTGGTGACCGCGAAGATCTTCGGCGGTGCGTTGACCTTCGCGTGCATCTTTCCCTCTTGCAGGAACAGCTGGTGGCGCTCGCCGATCTGCGTGCGATCGAGACGCACGATCGTGTTCGGCGACAGCGTCGCAGTGCCGATGTCCGCGATCGTCAGCGTCGCGGTGCTCCCTCCGGTCTCGAGCTTGCCGTTGATCGGCAGCACGCCGGCGACCAGCGCATCGCCATTGCACGACACCGTGCCGGTCCCTTCGAACACCATGCCCGGGCCGACGCAGTGACCGCCCGTGCCGGTCGCGCGCGGCCACCACAGCACCAGGGCGAGCACGGCGGCGATCGCGACGCCGACGCCGATCGAGATCGGCAGCCGCGATCTGGTACGCCGCAGCCGCAGCTCGTCGAGCGGCTCCCGTGCCGGATCGTGCGCGAGCGGCGCGAGCAGCGACTCGAGGCGGGCGATGTCCGCGTCCTCGCCGCTGCCGTCCCAGAGATAGTCATCCGACTTCTTTGTCATCGGCTGCCTCCTCTCTGATCCCGAGCTTGTCGCGCAGCAGCTTCATCCCTCGGTGCAAGTTGACACGAACCGAGCCCGGCGAGAGGCCGGTCTGTTCGGCGATCTCCGGCCCCGACATCCCCTCGACCAGGCGCAGGATCATCGTCTCCTGGTACGCCTCGGGGAGCTCGCGCAACGCGGTCAGCACCTGGGCCGCCTCCGACGCGCGCGAGGCCGGCACCGGAAGCTCGGGGAGGTCGTCACCCATCGCGATCGGGCGCTTGCCGCGCACGTGATCGGTCGCCCGGTTGCGCGCGATCGTGAGGATCCAGCCGGGAAACGCCGCCGGCTCGCCGAGCTGCGCGATGCGCTCGAGGGCGATCGCGAACGTGTCCTGCACGACATCCGCGGCCTCCGCGTAGCGAACCTTGGCGAGGACGACACCGTGAACGGCACGCGAGAACCTGCGATACAGCTCGGCGAACGCGCGCCGGTCGCCGCGTTGTGCAGCAACCACCACGGCCTGCAGGGCGTCGCCTTGCACGGCGCGACTGTAAGCCAGCTGCACCCGGCCAAGGACGGGCGGGCCGGCGAACCGTTAACGCTACGAGTTGCCGGCGCCCCCTCGTAGCGAAGCTACGAGCTGATCAACGCGCTCGTGGTCACGTTGACCCCCGCCGCGCGCATCTCCGCGATTGCCTTGTCACTGTCGTCGGGCTGGAGGTTGACGCCCCGGCAGCCATCCTCGACGAGGAACACCTCGAACCCGAGCTGCCGGCCATCGAGGCAGGTGAACTTGACGCAGTAGTCGGTGGCGAGCCCGAGGACATACAGCTTGGTGACGCGCTTCTGGGTCAGCCAGTCTCCGAGGCCGGTCGCCTTCTGGTGGCCGTTGTCGTAGAAGCCGCTGTAGCTGTCGATGCCGGCGTCGATGCCCTTGCGAAACACGGCGGTGATCTTCGAGCGCTCGAGCGAGTCGTGCAGATCGGCGCCGCGCGTTCCCTGCACGCAGTGCGCGGGCCACATCACCTGCGGCAACCCGCCGAGCTCGCCGAGCTCGCCGACCTGCTTGCCGGGGTTGTTGACCGCGAAGCTCTTGTGGTCCTTCGGGTGCCAGTCCTGCGTCGCGACGACGATGTCGAATCGCGGCATCAGGCGCACGGCCACCGGCACGGTCTCGTCACCTCGTGTGACCGCGAGCGCACCACCTGGCATGAAGTCGTACTGCAGATCGACCAGGACCAGCGCGCGCATGCCGCCACTCTAACACTCGTGATACGACGACTCGATGCTTCGAGCCCCGTTGTGGAGCTTGCTCGTCGTGGTTGCGGGCTGTACGCGCGGCTGCCCGGCAAATTGCAACACCGGTGATGGCGAGCCCCTCGCGTCTTGCAAGTCCGACGGTGATTGCGACCTGCCCCAGCGCTGTCACGAGGGCCACTGCCATTCGCCGCAGTTGATCGCAGCCGATCGACGCTGCCTCGACACGCCCGAGTGCAAGGACCACGGCGCGTGTCGTCCCGGGCTGACGCGCAGCTTTCTGGGCGCGAGCTCGACACCGACCTGCCTCGTCGAGCGCGACGAGGATTGCGCGGCCTCGGCGCTATGCGCGACGCAAGGCCGCTGCGCGCTGCTGTGGACCACCGGGGTGACGAAGGATGGCTACTGCGGCGCGACGCGCCCGAGTCACTGCTCGTCATCGACGCGATGCCAGAGCCACGACGAGTGCAAGCTCGACGAGCAAGACCATGTCTGCGCGCGCTCGTGGCCCGAGTGTACTGGCGACGTTCCGCTGGTCGGCTTCGATGCGAGCGCGGATCTCGGCGGCGCGTGGGAGCCGGGCAGCGTTGCCGACGCGCTGATCGCGTGCCGGATCGAGGACAGCTACAAGCAGACGACGAGCTACGTCCGCGTCGCCGGCAGGTGCGTGCGCGGGCCGAAGCTCGGCTCGAGTACGCCGTTCTTGTTGCGCACCGACCTCGCGGTGAACACCAGCGTCGAGGTCGCGATCCAGGCGGATCCCAAGCGCGGCACCTATCGCGATGCCGGTTACGTCCGCGCGAAGTACACGGGCAGCTCGCAGTTCACGAGCGGTAGCGAGCTCCCGAAGCTGACCTGCAACGTGGTGACACCCGCGGCGGCGAAGGCGATCGCGGACGGCTTCGTCGGCAGGCTCGAGCGCGGCCTGGTGCGGTTAGACAACGAGCGTGCCTCTGTCGACCGCCTGGTCGACGAGCCGGCGGAGGCGCGCGGGATCCGTCGCGTGCTCGGCGAGGCAGCGCCGTGGCTCGGCAGCGATCCGCGCCTCGCGAAGCTGCAGGCCGGGCTCGAGACAGCGCTCGTCGGCTGGCGCAAGAAGCTCGACACCGCGCTCGGGCAGCTCGTGGATTCGAACGCGGGACCGAAAGGCTCGACGCTGCGGATCGCCGGCTTCGTTTGTGGTGATGACCTGAAGTCTCGCGTGATCGACAAGGACGCGATCACGCCCGACAGCTGCGGCGTCGAGCTCGTGATCGAGGCGAGCCAGGAGATGGCGATCAGCACCGGCCACATCGATGCGGTCTCACTCGCCCTGGTACGGCGAGGGCCGCAGGCGACGGTGATCGGGGCCCGGATCGTCGACGTCCGCAGCACCCGCCAGCCGACCCCGACGAGCTCGCTCGCGATCGCCGCCGGGGAGGAGGCGATCGCGCTCGTCATCCCGACGCCATTTCAGGATCTCACCGGCACGCGGTTGATCGGCACCCTGGTCGAGAACGGCAAGCGCTTCGTGCTACCGCTAGATCGATAGCTCGAAGCCCTGCTTCGCAAGCCGGTCGTACTTGCGGCGATCGAAGCGATACAGCCGGGCGGCGCGATGGCGCACGCCCTGCTCGTACTCGTCGGTCTCGACCAGCAGATCCATCGACAGGATCTTCTTCCGGAAGTTTCGCTTGTCGAGATCGGTGCCGAGGATGATCTCGTAGAGCCGCTGGAGCTGGGTCAGCGAGAACCGCGGCGGCAACAGCTCGAAGCCGACCGGCGCGTAGCGCACCTTGCCGCGGAGGCGCTCGTGTCCGGTGCTCACGATCTCGGCGTGATCGAACGCGAGCTTCGGCAGATCGTCGAGCGAGAACCAGCCGACGCCCATCGCATCGGTGGCGGCGCGGATCCGGTGATCGCTGAGCTTGGCGAGCGCGTAGTGCGCGACGGTGACCACGCGCTCGCGCGGATCGCGATCGATCGCGGAGAACGAATACAGCTGCTCGAGGAACACGTCGGTGACGCCGGCCTCTTCCTGGAGCTCGCGGCGCGCCGCTTCCTCGAGCGTCTCGTCGAGCCGGACGAAGCCGCCGGGCAACGCCCAGGCGTGCTGGAACGGCGGGATCTTGCGCTGGATGAGGAGGACCTTGAGGTCGTTCTCGTCGAGGCCGAACACCACGCAGTCAACCGCTAGCGCCGCTCTTGGATACTCGTACTCGTACATGACCGCTCGTTTATTCGGCTTTCCCCGCGGCGACGTACGCCTTCATCTCGGCGAGCTCGCGCTCGAAGCCGCCCGACAGGATCGGGAACCGGCACCACGACCGCGGATCGACGTTGCGATCGTCGAGGTGAAACGCCGGCGCGAAGCGTTCGCGCTTCCACTGGTTGATGCACCACAGCCGGAAGAACCGCTCGATCCACGTCGCGAGCTGGACCGGCGAGTAGTGCGCGTAGCGCGGCGAGAGCTCCTGCAGCACCTCGACCGGCGTGTGCTTGTCG
>JAEYYY010000176.1 GCA_023430775.1 Pseudomonadota bacterium | reverse complement strand
AACCTGTGCCGCGCGCGCGGCTACGAGCTGCCGCGCGAAGCGGAGCTGGTGAGTGCGGTGGCGAATGGGCTGGCCTCCGGGCTGTCGTTGACATCGCCCTTGTGGGCGGCAGGGACGAAGCTCGATGCGTCGAACCTGCGATATGCGGCGGTCGTCGATCCGGTGAGCGGGCTGTCGCGCCGCGCCGACATCACGGCGCGTCACGTCGTCGTCTGCCTCGTTCGCTAGTTACAGACCTGCTCGCAGGCGGGCGTGACGTCGTTGCCTTCCTCGCCGAGCAGGGCCTCGCACGTCGCGTCGCTGATCTGCTGGAGGCAGAGGTCGGCCTTCGCCGGATCGAACGTGCCGCCGTCTTCCTCGCACGCGTTGTCGTTGGTGATGCCGCGGCAGTTCTGCAGCGACAGCATGTCCGCGCAGCCGGCCTCGGTCTCGGGGAAGCCGGCGAGCTGGAGATCCTCCGGCGAGATGCACTCGTAGAGGCGCGCGCAGGTCGTGATCGCGACGTCCTCGCACGCTTCGCGCGCCGAGGTGCCGCCGCCGATCGGACCACCGCCGGTGCCGGTGCCACCGCCATCGGTGCAAGCGGTCAGCGAGATCGTGGACAGGCTCAGCGAAACCAGGATTGCTTTGATCATTGTCGTCTCTTCCTTCGAGCCCGATTTCCGCGGGCACAAACCAAGAGCGACGGCGCGCGTTCGCTCGCGCGAAATCTTGTAAGTCGCAGTGATCGTTCAGAAAGTCGATGTGACGAGTGTCACTTCGGCAGGGTGCCAAGGAACGCGTCGAGCTGTTCGAGGTGTGGTGCCCGTTGCGATCCCGCAGCGACATAGGCGACGCGCGCCTGATCCGCCAGCGTGCGCGCGCGCTTCGGATCGACGGTCGCGATCGAGCGCGCGAGCATGAAGCGCGCGTCGGAGAGCATCAGCGGATCGCTCGCCTTCTCCGCGAGCGGGATGACCTCCTCGAACAGCGCGCGTGCGCGATCGTACTTCTCGTTCTTGACCAGGATCTTGCCGAGCAGCACGCGATACGCGAGGTGATCGGGATGATCCGGCGGGTACACCGTCGCGCTGCGCTCGACCAGCTTCTCGGCTCGCGACAGCGCGAGCGGTAACCGGTTCGCGTTGACCGCACCGACCACCATCAAGCCGAGGCGCATCAGCTTGTCGGCCTCGCTGCTCGGCAGCGCGAACGCGTGCTCGTAGGTCGCCTCCGACTTCTCGAGGTCGCCGATCGCCTCGTAGGCCTGAGCAAGCGAGATCAGCGGCGTGTCGAGGTGCAGCGACTGATCGCCGAACTGGCGCAGCGTGACCGCGACCGCGCGCTCGGCGTACGGGATCGCGGCCCTCGGATCGCCGCGACCGATCTCGCATTGCGCGCCGGTCGTCGCGATCGAGGCCACGGTGATCGCGTGCTCGAGGCGATCGAGATCCGTCACCAGCAACTGCGGCGTGGCATCGAGCGTGGCGAGCGTGGTCGCGACCAGCGCGCATGCGGGCTCGTACTGCAACGCGCCGAGGAGGTTGGTCGCGAGCAGATCGCGATTCGCCGCCCAGCCGGCGAGGTTGCCGGTCAGCGCCCAGACCTCGGCACCGGCCTGGTAGGTGTCGAGCGCGGCCGCGCGCTGGCCGCGGCCCCACTTGCGGTTGGCATCTGCGTTGAGCGCGTGACCGAGCGTGACCGAGGCCTGGCGCCGCGCCGACGCGACCACCATGCCAGACCACCGCTTCGCATCCTCGATCTTGCCGAGCTCCTCGAGCGTGTTGACCAGCTCGCCGAGCGCGATCGCCTTGGTGCGGCGATCGCCGGCTTCCTCCGCGAGGTTGACCGCCTCGACGAGGACCGGCTCGGCCTCGGCGTATTCACCGAGCGCGTAGTGGACGAAGCCACGCAAGGCGAGGGCGGCCGCGTACTGCGCTCCGCCTGCCGCGCGATGTCGCTCGACGATCTCGATCGCTCGTCTGGTCGCGCCCTCGCGATCGCCGCTCAGCACGCGTTGCGAGAGCTCGGTCGATTCGGGTTGCAGCCGCTGCTCGAAGACCTCCTCGGGTGGTGCGTCGCTGCGGGTCACCGCGACGATCGCGACGGCGGCGATCGCGGCGGCGCCGACCGCGCCGATCAGCAGGCGCCGCGTGTTGCGCCGGGTGCTCGCGAGCGCCGCGAGCAAGGCATCCATCGAGCTCCAGCGCGCCGCCGGGTCGATCGCCAGGCCACGCTCGAGCACGCGGCGGAGCGCCGGCCGGATCGGTGTGGCCGGCTCGGCGACGTCGCCGGCCAGCGTCGCCTTCTCGATCGCGTCGAGGTCCTCGCCGCGAAACGGCCGGTTGCCCGCGAGCGCTTCCCACACGGAGACGCAGAACGCGAACTGATCGCTGCGCGCGTCGAACGTACCGTGCTCGTACTGCTCGGGCGCGACGTAGCCGGGCGTGCCGTTGAGCGCGCCCGGCAACGTCAGCTCCATCGAGCGGTTCGACGACGGTCGCCGCGGTGGACCATCGTTGCCTCCCCCGTGGCGGGCGAGCCCGAAGTCGGTGACCTTGATGCGGCCGTCATCGCCGATCAGCACGTTGTCGGGCTTGAAGTCGCGATGGACGAGACCGACCGCGTGCGCCGCGGCGAGTCCGCGCCCGGCCTGCAGGTAGACCTCGAGGATCTGCGCTTCGCTGCGCGTGGTCGTGGTCTGCCAGCGGCGCAGGTTCGAGCCGCGCACCAGCTCCATCGCGACGTAGACCTCGGAGTCGCCGTGCTTGCCGACATCGAACACGGAGACCACGTTCGGGTGCTGGATCTCCGCCATCGCGCGGGCCTCGCGGATCAGTCGCTGGCCGGAATCGTCATCGCGGCCGCGCAGCAGCTTGATCGCGATCTTTCTGCGCAGCTCGGGATCGAGCGCCTCGAACACCAGGCCCATGCCGCCGGCGCCGATCAGCTCCTTGATCTGGTAGCGACCGATCGTGGTCGGCGGCGCGGCCAGCGAGGCGCTGCTGGTGTCGGTGACCGTCGGTGCGGTCCCCGCGATCACCGTGGGCGCGGTGCCGGAGGCGAGGGGAGGTGCGACCAGCGTGGAGGCGGTGCCCTCGTGGCTCGACGGCCGCAGGGCCGCGACCAGCTGGCGGCAGGTGGTGCAATCGGCGACGTGGTTCTCGACCGCGGGAATCTCTGGCTCGGGAAGCGTGCTCTCCACGAAGCTCTGGATCGTCCCTTCGTCAGGACACTGCATGTCGAAGCCCGCACTGTGCGACAGTCGGGCGCTGTCGACAATGCCTGCCGATCTGTACCTGCGAGCACGCGAGGCGTGGCCCACGATCTCCCTCGACGAAGCGAGCTTCGATACGTGGATTTCCGAACGGGTGGAGGGCGATACCCAGCTCGCCGGTGACCTGTACCTCGCCTGCGCGTGTGCGCGGGGCGACGCCGCGGCGATCGCGCTGTTCGAACAGCACTACCTGCGCGAGGTCGATCACGCGGCCGCCAAGCTGCGGATGTCACCGGCGCAGGCCGACGAGGGCCGGCAGATCGTGCGCGCGCTGCTGTTTGTCGGACGTAACGGCGCGCGAGACAATGATCGGCCGCCGGCGATCCTGTCGTACGCCGGGCGCGGTGACCTGCGCGGCTGGACGCGCGTGGTGGCGATGCGCGAGCTGCTCGAGCTCCGCAAGCGCGAAGCGAAGGAGACGCCGATCGGTGACGAGGCACTGCTCGACGCGCTGTCACCGGCCGACGATCCCGAGCTGCAGCTCGCGCGCACGCACTATCGCGAGGTGTTCGGCCGCGCGTTTCGCGATGCACTCGCTCGGCTGCCGGCGAAGGATCGCGCGCTGCTCCGTCACCTGCTGATCGACGGCTTCACGCTCGACACCATCGGCGGCATGTACGGCGTCCATCGCGCCACCGCGGCGCGCTGGGTGGCGAGTGCCCGGCAGGATCTTCTCGACGGCACCAAGACCCAGCTGGCGAAGGAGCTCGCGCTGTCGGGTGACGAGGTCGAGAGCGTCATCCGGATCGTGCGCAGTCGCCTCGATCTCAGCGTCGAGCGTCTGCTGAAGACGTAGTTCACGCGTTTCTAACGCGGTCGCCGACAAAATTGCCGAGCTGTGCCGCGGTGGTTCTCTCGCCAACCGCTCAGACTACGAGCATGCGGATCCTCGTCGCCATGGCCGTCCTGTGCGCTGCGACCTCTGCCAGCGCCGACGCTCGTCACAAGATCCTGGTGTTGCCGCTCGCGCCAACCCACGCGATCAGCGTCGACGTCGCGCGGGCGTTCGATGCACGGCTGCTGGTCGCGCTCGACGACACGCGCAAGATCCAGACGCTGACGCACGACGAGGATACCGAGTGCACGACGCTGCCGTGTCTGGCGTCGCTCGGCGACAAGCTCGGTGCCTCGTACGTGCTGTCGCTCGCGGTGGTGCCCGAAGGCCGCACGCTGACGCTGTTCGGGACGCTGGTCGACGTCAAGACGCAGACCGCGTGGCGGCGCGTCGAGCTGCCGAAGGTCAGCGCGAGCACGCTCGCGAAGGCGCCGCCCGAGCTGGTGCCGCAGATCCTCGGCACGCCGAACGGCCCGACCGTGTTGTCGTGGTCGAAGCCGAGCTCCGTCCCGGGGCTGACCGCGGCCACCGCGATCCATGCGCAGCTCGCCGCCCTGCGCGCGTTCAAGGTGATCCCGATCGATGGTGTCGATCGCGCCGTGCCGACGCATCGCGCGGAGCTGGTGATCGACGAGCTGACGATCGACGAGCCGCGCCGCGGTCTCTGCAAGTGGTTCGAGGGCCGCCTTGTCGGCACGTTCTCGATCGTCGAGCTGGCGACCGGTCGCGTGGTGTGGAGCAAGCAGGTCACCACGACGTCGAACAAGCGCGTCCACTTCGCGAAGCGCAGCGACGTGGTCGACGAGATGGTCGACGAGGCGGTCGCCGGCTGGATGACGGCATTTCGTTCCGCGGGCGTGCTCCGGCCGAAGCGCTGATCAGTAGACGAACCAAACGAGGCCCTGCTTGGGGCTCGCCTCTACGAACCACACCGTCAGCTCGTCGACGACCATCAGCAGATTCTCGTCGTCGGGATCGACGAGCGCGCGCAGCCTGGTCAGCGAGGCCGCGATCGACGGGCAGCGCTTCGCCTCGACGCTACCGATCTCGGGAAAGTCCTTCGGTCTGGGGATCGCGAGCGGAAACTTGTCCTTCCCGAGCAACACGTCGGTCCTCGGTAGCTTCGCCTTCTTCAGCACCGGATCGAGCACGTCGGAGAACCAGCTCAGCGAGGTGGTGTCGACGCGACGGCCTAGCTCCTTGCACAGCAGCTCGAGGCAGTAGCCGTACTGGAACCCCCACTGCTTCTGCGAGCAGCTACCGTGAAGGAGCTCCCACAGCGCGCGCGACCGGGTCGGTGCGCCCTGCTCGATGATGTAGCTCTCGAACCATTCGTCGGCTTGCCGGATGTCGTCGGCGTACTTCTCGCGGAGCTGGTCGAACAGCTTCCTGCGCGCGGCCTTGCCCGCGGGAGGCTTCAGCTTCTTCAGATCGACGGCGTAGACCGAGTACGCGTAGCCCATCCCTCGAGTCTCGCTTCCAGCCGCCCCGGAGCGTCACGAGACGACCCGAAAATTCCGGCCACGCGATCGGCGTGTCTCCCCGGCAACGCGGCGCGCAACTCGGCGTGGCGCCTGGACTGTTGCGGGGCCCGCTGCTTGCAACCTGTCTCGGCATGCCGCGAATCGCCTCGCCCTACATCCCACAGCTCCTGCTCGTCGGTTCGACCTGCGGGCTTCTCGCAACGGTCACGTTTGCGACCCGCGATGCAAGGCTGATCGATTCGGCGGAGGTCCCGGTGCCGGCGATCGAACCGGCGCCGGAGCTGATGCGGGTGTCGGAGCTCGAGACCGTCCGCCAGGCCGCGCCGCCGCCGGCGCCTTCGAACCAGCTGCTGTTCGTGTTTCGCGCCGGTGGCGAGACCTACGCGAAGCTATCGGACGACGAGCCGAAGCACGGCAAGCGCAAGCTGATCACCGGTGAGGATGGCACCGTGACGATCGCCGAGGTGGCGGCGGCGAACCTGCCCGCGAAGTTTCGCGGCTGGGGCGACAAGACGTTCACCGTCGATGGTGGCTGCACCGCGACCGTGAAGGGCTTCGCGGTGGTGACGCGGCTGGAAGGCGATCCGGGGTACGCCGGGCTCGATGACGAGAAGTGGACGGTGCAGAGCGCGGCCAAGGCCGGCACCTCCCAGCTCGCGGTGCGGCTCGCGGTGCCGGAGGCGTGCGAAGCGCCGCTCTACGCCCGCGACGCCTCGCTGGCACCGATGGGCGCGCTCGAGACGCTCGAGCGGCCGGACCTCGTGGAGGCCGCACGATCTGCGTTACTCGCGAACGAGGCCGCAGCTGCTGCGCAGACCGAGTGGACGCGGGACGAGCAGAACGCGGACTCGTGGAGCGAGCACGCCGAATTCACCAGCTTCGTTCGCCGCCACCCCGGCACGGGGCAGATCTTCGTCGGGCTCCACGCCGGCGTCGAGCACGGTTGCGGCGGACCGGATATCAACCTGTGGGCGCTGTTCCGCGTCGGCGAGAAGGGCGAGCTCGTGAAGGTGGAGATCAAGAACCTCGACACGCTGCACGCGATCGAGCGCGTGCTCGACGTCGACAACGACGGCAAGCTCGAGCTACTCGGCCGCGACTGGCTCGGGATGTCGCTCCTGCTGACGCGCGCCAGCGGCGACGAGATCTCGCGCCTGCAGATGGACTTCTTTGGCTGCCCCTGCTGACACCCAGACCTCGCTGCGCGTCCACAGCTCGGCGGCGAGCGGTTCGGTGACCAGCTTGCTCGGCGCTCGCGCGACGGCGTACTTGTCGAAGTAGCGGCCGTTGCCTGCGAGGTCGGTCGCGGCACGGATCGTCGAGTGCGCGCCGCGCTCGGACGACCACATGGTCAGCTTCAGCAGCGGCCGGATCGGCCACGGGATGCGCTGCCAGATGTTGGTGGCGATCCGCCCGGGGTTGACCGCGTACGACGTGACGCCGGTACCCTCGAGCCGGCGCGCCAGCTCCTCGCTGAACAGCACGTTCGCGAGCTTGCTCACGGTGTACTCGGGATAGCCGCTGACGGTCGCGGTGGTGCGCTGCACCGCTTCCCAGTCGATGCCGGGTGCCTTGTAGTGGCTACCGCTCGCGACGTGAACGATGCGCGCCGGTGCCGACGCCTGCAGCCGAGCGAGCAGCAGCGTCGTCAGCAGGAAGTGGCCGAGGTGGTTGACGCCGAAGTGGAGCTCGAAGCCGTCCGCGGTGAGGCCCTTCTGGCCGCCGACGCCCGCGTTGTTGACGAGCACGTGCAGCGGCTCGTCGCGCGCGAGCAGCTTCGCGGCGGCGGCGCGCACGCTCGCGAGCGAGCCGAGGTCGCACTCGATCGCGATCACCTCGGTCTGCAGCTTCAGCGCCTCGACGACGGGCGCCACCTTGTCGAGCGATCGCACCAGCAGGCGGAGCTTCGCGCCGCGCGCGGCGAGCTGTTCGGCGACGGCGCGGCCGATGCCGATGTTCGCGCCGGTGATGGCGACGATCTTGTTCTCCATGTCTCTCATGCGCGAAACACTAGGCAGCGCGCGATTCGTCGTCGATGGTCGCCTCGCGACCGGCCGAAGGTATCGTGGCGCGAACTATCGTCGCGGCGCGAACTATCGGAGCCGCTCGGCGAGCCGAAGGCCGCGGCCGCCGGTGGTCGCGACGAGTGCGTCGTAGTCGGCGCGGGCGCGGGCTCGATCGACTCGCTCGCTGCGCTCCGCACGCAGCAGCGTGTTCTTCTTGGTGTGCTCGCTGCCCGCAAACTCGGCGGCGGTGACCTCGTAGCCGCTCGCGCGCAGCAGCGTCATCCGCATCGCATCGGTGACGTGCGCGGCGATCTCGCGGCGGAGATGCGGCGCATTCCACACCGGCGCGAAGCCGCCCGCGGATCCCTCGAGCTCGCTCCAGCCGCGCGCGAGCTCCGCCTGACAGCACGGTGCCACGG
>JAEYYY010000146.1 GCA_023430775.1 Pseudomonadota bacterium | reverse complement strand
GGCGCTGGCGCGGCGCTCAGACTAGCGCGCCGAAGCGAACGAGCGCCTCGCGCGTCTCGCGAGCGTCGCGCGCGATCGCGATGCGGTCATCATCGGCCGCGGCGATCCCGGACCCCGAGCGGCGCCCGAACCAGATCGCGCGCCAGCCGGCGCCGAGCGCACCGACGACATCGGCGTTGTACGAATCGCCGATGTGGATCGCATCGGCCTCGCGCACGCCGAGCACGGCGAGTGCGTGATCGAAGATCGCGCGGCCCGGCTTCTCGAGCCCGACCTTTCCCGAATCGATGACCGCCTCGAACGCGCTCGCCACTCCGATCTCGGTCAGCAGCTCGGCGAGCATGCCCTCCGAGTTCGACAGCACCGCGACCCGGACGCCGCGACCACGCAGCTCGCGCGCGAGCTCGACCATCCCGGGAATCGGCCTCCGCCACAGGTTCGCCGGCCGATTTTGCTCGTAGAGCCAGTCGACGACCGCCGCATCGCGGATCCCCGCACCCTCGAGGATCCGCTCGATCAGCCCCTTCCAGCCGGTCTCGTGGTCGGCGCCCGCATCGACCAACCCGTCGTAATGAGCCCAGGCGGCCGGGGTGGCTGCCGCGAGCGCACCCGGATCCGCCTCGATCCCGCGCTCGCCGAGCCGCCGGGCGAGGAAGTCAAGGTCAAGGTCGATCAGCGTCTGACCGGCGTCGAAGGTAACGACTTGCTGGAGGATGGCCCGTTGTACCGCAAGGGGTCGATGCCAGGGGTATACTGCCGACAATGCCGGACGGGCCCTCGCCGCCAACACCCGGAATCCCGGGTGTCGTGGTCGTTTGGAGCGGTGCCACACCGACCATCCAGGCCTTCCGGATTCCGCCGAACGGGCTCGTGCTCGGCCGCGAGCTGCTCGAGAACACCACCGACGATCGGATCAGCCGCCAGCACGCGCGGGTGATCTGGCGCGACAAGCGGTTCGTGGTCACCGACCTCGGCAGCCGCAACGGCACCTACGCCGGCGGTCACGCGCTCGTCGATCGCGAGGTCACCGTCACGGCGCCGAGCGTGGTGCGCACCGGGCGCACCGTCTCGGTGCTGATCGATGACATCCGCAAGTTCGAAGGCGCGGTGATCGCCAGCAAGCACGATGCGATCGTCGGCGCCTCCACCGCACCGCTGTGGGCCGCCGTCGAGCAGGCCGCGTACGACGGCGTCAACATGCTGCTGCTCGGCGAGCCCGGCAGCGGCAAGGGCCGGATGGCGCGCGGCTATGCGCGCACGCGCAACCGTCCCGAGGCCGTGTTCAACCCGACGATCCAGGCGGTGCCGCTCGAGCGCGTGCTCGGCCCGCAGATCGAGACGCTGATCCTCGAGCAGGTCGGTAAGCTCGGCAACACCAACCTCGCCACGCTGATCCGCGCGCTCGACACGCGCCCGAACCTGCGCGTCATCACCACCGCGGTGATGCAGCTCGAGCACCTCGGCATCCCCGCCGACCTGGCGCAGAAGCTGATGCCGCGCATGCTGCACCTGCCCCCGCTGCGCGATCGCCCCGACGAGATGTCCTATCTCGTCCACGATGCCGTGCGCGGCGCCGAGCCGGCGCTGCAGATCCACTCGACGCTGATCGAGGCGTGCCTGCTGCGGCCGTGGCCCGGCAACTCGCGCGAGCTGGTCTCCGAGGTCAGCCGCACCGCGCACACCGTCGCGGCGCAGGGCAAGAACAACATCCGCGGCGAGGATCTCGACAACGACGCCGGCCACCTGATGGTCGGTGCGCCGACGCTCAACGCAGCGGTGCAACCGACGGCTGTCGGCAAGCAGCAGCGCCGCTCCAGAACGACGCGGCCTTCCGGCCGCGACTGAGCCGCACTACAGCACCTCGCCAGAGTTCACGGTCTCAGCAACCGCGACGTTCTGTGGCCAGCGCCGTGATCGGAGCAAGCACAGAGTCGCCGCGGGACCGAGGTCGCACAGAGGAGGCGACGTCGGCCGACTGCGGTCACGGCCGACGGCGGCCGCGCAACACCGCGAGCAGCACGAACGCGAGGGCACCGAAGGAAGCGCTGCCACCGGACGAGCAGCCGCCGGGCTCGTCACCGGGTGCGGGACCCTCGAAGTCGGGGCCCGGCTCGTCGGCGACCGGCGTGATGCGCACGGCGTCGAACACCAGCTGGACGTCGTCGGCACCGGGCTCGCCGGTGTTGTCGGGGGCGTGGACGTACTGGTCACCGCCGGCGGCGAGGTCGAACTCGCCGAGCGATTGCCAGCCGTCGACCGCGGTCTGATCGATGACGACATCGGTCTCGACGCCATTCGCGCGCACGCGATAGAGCGCTTGCCTGCTCTCGGCGTAGGCGGCGGGCGTCGACACCTCGAGCTTGTAGCGACCGGCGGCCGGCGCGATCAGCGTCCAGTGTGCGAAGTTGTTCTCGGCGGGGTGATCGGTGGTGTGCGTCCAGATCAGATCACCGCCCTCGCCCACGCCATCGGTCGGCCGGCGCAGGAACTGCGAGGCGCCGCCGGTGGAGAAGCAGGCGTCGCCATCGTCGATGATGCCGCCGGCGGCGTCGAAGGCGGTGCACTCGGCGGGCTGCGCGGTCAGCGCGAGCAGCTGATCGTAGGTGCCGTTGAAGCGGTTGGTGTCGACGTCACCGGGGATGCCGGCGACCGAGCCCGACGCCGTGAACTGCCAGATCGCCCAGTCCTGCCACGGCGGCGGGATGTTCGGGCACTCGGCCGAGGTGTACTGCGCGTGCCACAGCGGCGAGCCCGGAAACTCGGCGGCGCCGACCGAGTCGCGCCAGAAATAGAAGCCGGTGTAGATGATCGGCGTCATCCCGGTCGCGGCCTTGACCCGATCGATCCAGATGCCGACGGCGTTCGCGATCGCGGCCGGGCCCATGCCACCGGCGGCCTCGACATCGATCACCGGCGGCAGGTCGTTGGCCTCCATGGTGCCGAGCTTGTCGAGGAACAGATCGGCCTGCGCGATCGGGTCCTGGTTGGGGCGGAAGAACTGATAGGCGCCGCGCAGGATCCCGGCGGCTCGCGTGCCCTGCCAGTTCTGTTCGAACTTCGGGTCGATGAAGCCGGTGCCGTCGGAGATCCGCACGAAGGCGAACTCGACCCCGTCGGCCTTGGCCGCGGCCCAGTCGATGTTGCCCTGGTAGTACGAGACGTCGACGCCCTTCACCGTCGGGCCCGAGCCGCAGACGGTGGCGGCCGACTCGATGGTCTCGAGCTGGTCGGCGTTAGTGAATGGCTCGTCGACCGCGCAACCAGCCGCGGCAGCGCCGGCGACGATCGCGAGAGCAACACGGTCCCCCAGGACGTGTTTCATTGCGCGCGAACAAGAGCACGATCGAGGCCGTTCACCACTAGCGATATTTCACGCCAACTATCGATTCGTGCACAACGATCGGGTCAAGGCGACGGTGTAGGTCTGCGAACGATCACCGTCAGTGCTCGTGCGTGTGTGCAACCTGTAGTGGGATCGGGCGCTCGGGGTCGTGAGGCAGCTCGCAGCGGTGGATCTCGATCGTCAGGTGCGCGATCGGCAGCGCGTCGAGGATCCGCTTGCGATAGAACTCGACGTCCTTCGGCGACGACGTGACGATCGAGATGATGCAGCTGCGACGGCCTGGCCCCAGCTCCCATACATGTAGGTCCGCGACCTGAACATCGTCGATCGCCTCGAGCTGCTTGCGCACCACCTGCTCGTGCGTCGGCGACGACACCACGTCGAGCAGCTGCCGGCTCGCCTGCCGCGACAGCCCGACCGCCCACCAGATGATCACGATCCCCGCGACCACGCCCATCAGCTTGTCGAGGTACCAGAGGTCGTTGTTCCACGCGCCGATCGACAGCGCCGCGATCGCCAGCAGCGACGTCATCGCATCCGCGAGGATGTGGATGTAGGCCGCGCGCATGTTGAAGTCGATCGTGCCCGCCTTCGGCCCGTGGTCGTGGTCGTGGTCGTGGTCGTGGTCGTGGTCGTGGTCGTGCGCGTGCGAATGCCCGTGCCCGTGCCCGTGCCCGTGCCCGTCATCCGAATGCCCATGCCCATGCCCGTCATGCGAATGCCCGTACGTGTGCCCGGTGCCGAGCACGAACGCGCACCCCGCATTGACCACCAAGCCGAGGATCGCGACCGGCAGCGCCTCGCGATAGTCCGGCACCTCCGCCTCGACCAGATGCTCGATGCCTTCCTTGGCGACCAGGATCGCGACGATCACCAGCACGATCGCACTCGCGAAGCCGGCGAGCGCGTAGACCTTGCCGGTGCCGAAGCTGAACGAGTCGTTGCCCGCGTGGCGTCGCGCGTACCAGTACGCGACCAGCGTCAGGCCGAGCGCGCCGACGTGCGTGCCCATGTGCCAGCCGTCGGCCTGCAGCGCGACCGACTCGGTGAGCATGCCGACCACGATCTCGCCGATCATCATCATCGCCGACAGCGCGACCACGATCAGCGTGCGCTTCTCACCCGACCGATTGAACTGGGTCTCGTCGACGTGGTGCGCGTGGGCAGCGGCGTCGTGGTGATGAGACTTCGCGTCGGACATGCGAACGCGGCAGTCTAGCCCTATCATCGGGCCGTGCCCAAGCACCCGGTGACGATGGCGGTGCGAGCCCTGCGATCTGCCGGGGTCGCCTTCGAGCCGCACCTCTACCCCTGGGAGCCCAAGGGCGGGACCGCGGCCTCGTCCGCCGCGCTCGGCGTCGCCGAGCACGCGGTGATCAAGACGCTGATCTGGCAGACCGACGACAGGTCACCGCTGTGCGTCCTCATGCACGGCGACAAGGAAGTCTCGGCGAAGAACCTCGCCCGCGCGATCGGCACCAAGACCGTTGGACCTTGTGCACCCGATGTCGCCGATCGTCACTCGGGCTATCAGGTCGGCGGTACCTCGCCGTTCGGTCTCAAGCGGCAGATGCCGATCTACGTCGAGCGATCGATCCTCGAGCTCCCCAAGATCTTCATCAACGGCGGCGCGCGCGGGTTTCTGGTCGCGATCGATCCTCGCGACCTCCAGCGCGTGCTCGCGCCGACGCCGGTCGACGTCGCGGTCTGATCACTCGTCGACGCGCGGCTGACGGCCGGTCGGCTCGTCGTCGATGTCCTCGTCGAGGCCGATCTCGTCGTCGTCATCCTTGTCGGGCTTGCTCTGATCTTCCTGATCGATGCGCCCACCGCGGCTCACTCGATCCTGGCCCTCTTCGTCCTCGAGCTCCTCGTCGCGGCGACCGACCCCCATTCCCTCCTCGATGTCGTCGTCGTCGCGGAGCTGGTCATTGTTCTTCGGCTGGTTCTTGTTCTCTGGCATTGGGTCCTCCGATAGCCGCGAGCCGTGCAGCTTTCGGGCCCTCGGCGAGCCACCCAGATCATCGAGATTCTTCGCGAACAGCGCCGGATCGGAGGATCGCAACGCGCGCCCTGGTCACGTCGCTCACGGCCCTGCGACTGGATGGCAGCGAGCGCAACGCAGCGTCGGATCGCGGAGCACCTTCCGCATCGCCGGCACGATCTCGGTCTTCATCCACTCGACGTCCTCGGGCTCGTATGCGCCGAGGTCCTCGAGATCGAGGACGGCGAGCTCGCGGTTGGGCATCGTCCAGTCACCTTCGGCATGACAGGTCTTGCAGTCGACGGTCTGAAACTTCGTGCGATCGTGACGCTGGAACACGGGCGTCAGCGCCGGCACCACGTGGGTCTTCATCAGCTCGATCCGCTGGTCGTGATCCAGCTCGGCAAACGTCGCAGCCGGCAGCACCTCGACGGCGCGCGGCACCGGCGCCCGCGTCGCCGTGGGCGAGCTACAGCCGACGACGAAGCAGGCGATCACCGCGCACCGAACCATTTGCGGCGCATGTTGCCTGATCACGCGCGGCCGGGGTTGACTTCGCCTGGTTTGCTCGGTATCGCTCACGCTGTTTCTAAGGAGAAATCCCCGTGGATCTACGCGGTTGCGCTACTAGCCTTCGAACCATTCTGATCGCGTCGGTCGTCCTCTGGGGGGCCTGCGACAAGCTCGGCTCGAAGAAGAAAGAGGACCCGGGCTCCGGCACCGGCAGCGCAGCCACGGCCGACCCGGGCGGCGACAAGGGGCCGATCAAGATCGGTCACTTCGCGTCGATGACGGGCGCGCAGGCCACGTTCGGCGTCTCCACCGACCGCGCGATCCAGCTCGCGATCAAGGAGCGCAATGCCAAGGGTGGCGTCAAGGGCCGGCAGATCGAGCTGAAGACGATCGACGATGCCGGCAAGCAGACCGAGGCCGCCACCGCGGTGACGCGCCTGATCAACGACTACGGCGCCGTCGCGATCCTCGGCGAGGTCGCGTCCTCGCTGTCGATGGCCGGCGGCCCGATCGCGAACAAGGCGCAGATCCCGATGATCTCGCCCTCGTCCACCAACCCCGATGTCACCGACATCGGCGAGTACGTGTTCCGCGTCTGCTTCCTCGACGACTTCCAGGGCTGGGTGGTCGCGAAGTTCGCCACCGACACGCTCAAGGCCAAGACCTCCGCGATCCTGTTCGACCAGGCGCAGGCGTACTCGACCGGCCTCGCCGACTTCTACGAGAAGGCGTTCAAGGAGATGGGCGGCGACGTCAAGGTCAAGGTCGGCTACACCGGCGGCAACCTCGAGATCAGCTCGCAGCTCCAGCAGATCAAGTCGGCCGGCGCCGACGTCGTGTTCCTGCCCGGCTACTACTCGGACGCCGCCACCATCATCCGCAAGTCGAAGGAGCTCGGCATCAAGAGCGTGTTCCTCGGCGGTGACGGCTGGGATTCCGAGGAGCTCGGCAAGATCGCGGGCGATGCGCTCGATGGCAACTACTTCGCGAACCACTACTCGCCCCTCGAGGATCGCCCCGAGGTGAAGAACTTCGTCACCAAGTACAAGGCCGAGTACAACGCCGAGCCCGATGGCCTGGCCGCGCTCGGCTACGACGCCGCGCTCGTGCTGTTCGATGCGATGGAGCGCGCGAAGTCGCTCAAGGGCCCCGACCTGCGCGACGCGATCGCCGCGACCAAGAACTTCACCGGCGTCACCGGCACGTTCTCGATCGACGCCAAGCGCAACGCCCAGAAGTCCGCCGTGATCATCAAGATCGAGGGCGGCAAGATGAAGATCGCCGAGCGCGTCGAGAAGAAGTAGCCAGGCCTGCGTTGTCTGACTTTCTCCAGACGCTGATCAACACGCTCGCCGTCGGCGGGCTGTATGCGTTGATCGCGCTCGGCTACACGCTCGTCTACGGCATCCTTCGCTTCATCAACTTCGCCCACTCCGACGTCGTCGCGTGGGGCGGGTGGCTCGCCTTCACGGTGGCGAGCGCCCTCGGCTTCCTGGCCCAGGATGGTCACTCGGCGTTCGGCATGCCGCTCGTCATGCTGCTGACGATGGCGCTGTGCGCCGCGCTCGGCGTCACCATCGAGCGCCTCGCCTACCGGCCGCTTCGCAAGGCACCGCGCCTCAACGTGCTGATCACCGCGATCGGCGTGTCGCTGTTCCTCCAGAACTTCGGCCTGCTCGATCACATCCCCGGCGTCGACGCCTCGCAGGGCACCTTCCCGTTCGGCAACCGGCCGTCGACGATGAAGGCGCTGCTGCCCAACAGCGTGATCGCCGAGCTCGGCGACGTCCAGATCCGGATCTACGACGTGCTGATGATCCTGCTCGCCGTCGTCCTCGTGGTCGCGCTCGAGCGGCTGGTCTACACCACCAAGCTCGGCCGGGCGATGCGCGCGGTGTCGTTCGACGAGCGCACCGCCTCGCTGATGGGCGTCAACGTCAACATGGTCGTCGCCGTCACGTTCGCGATCGGCTCGGCGCTGGCGGCGGCCGGCGGCGTGCTGTTCGCGCTGCGCAACGATCTGCGAATGACCGCCGACTCGACCTGGGTGCTGCTCGGCCTCAAGGCGTTCGTCGCCGCGGTGGTCGGAGGCATCGGCAACGTCCGCGGTGCCGCCGCCGGCGCGATGCTGATCGCGTTCGTCGAGGTGTTCGTCCACCGCTACATCACCGCGATGGTTCCTGGCTCGACGTGGGTCGGCCAGCTGCAGGACGTCTACGTGTTCGTCATCCTGATCGTGATCCTGCTGTGGCGGCCGAGCGGCCTGTTCGGCAAGTCGACGGTGGAGAAGGTCTAGCGATGAAGAGCCTGCAGGAGCGCGTCCCCGGGCTGCGGCCGAACCTGGCCGTCGCGATCGGTCGCTCGGCGGCGCCGTTCGGCGTCGCGATCGTGCTCGCGCTGATCATGGATCTGGTGGTCGGCCCCGAGGTCGGGCTGACCTGGACCAAGATCCTGCTCGACGTCGGCATCGCCATCGTGCTCGCCGGCTCGCTCAACGTGGTCAACGGCTACGCCGGTCAGTTCTCGCTCGGCCAGGCCGGCTTCATGCTGATCGGCGCGTACGCCGCGGCGTTTCTGACCTTCTACGGGTCGATGCACTTCATCTCGACCTGCCCGCCCGATCCGGTGACGCCCGACTGCTTCTCCGGCAAGGGTGTCACCGGCGGCTTCCTCGGCAGCGGCCAGCTGCTGTTCCTCGGTGGCTGTCTGCTCGGCGGCGTGATCGCGAGCGTGCTCGGCGTCGTCGTCGGCCTGCCGAGCCTGCGCCTGCGCGGCGACTACCTCGCGATCGTGACGCTCGGCTTCGGCGAGATCGTCCGCGTGTTCGGTCAGATCACCGCGCGCCAGCCGAAGAACGTCGAGGAGGTCCAGGGCCGATCGCTCGCCGAGCTCGCCAACAACCTCGGCGGTGCGGAAGGCTTCTCGCAGATCCCCGGCTACACGTCCGCCGGCACCGGCGGTGCGATGTTCTTCGTCTTCACGTTCGCGTTCATCCTGCTGATCCTGATCTACCGGCTCAAGTACTCGAGCAAGGGCCGCGCGCTGCTCGCCGTGCGCGAGAACGAGATCGCGGCCGAGGCGATGGGCGTCGACACCACCCGCGCGAAGGTGGTCGCGTTCGTGTTCTCGGCCTTCTTTGCCGGCATCGGCGGCGCGCTCTACGCGCACCAGGTCGGCGCGATCGATCCGAAGGAGCTCGGGTTCCAGAAGTCGATCGACCTGGTGATCATCGTCGTCATCGGCGGCATGGGCTCGATCACCGGCGTCGTCCTCGGCGCCTCGATCCTGGTCATCCTCCCCGAGCTGTTCCGCGAGTTCTCCGAGTACCGGATGATCGTCTACGCGCTCGCGTTGATCACCGTGATGATCCTGCGCCCGCAGGGCGTGATGGGCGTCCAGGAGCTGTGGGACCTCGCGTGGACGCGGCCGGCGTGGTGGAGGAAGGCGGTCGACAATCTCCGGAACCGGCCGAACGCGATCGCGATCGCGGCGTTCGCCTCGGGGGCCGGCTCGCTCGTCGCGTACAAGGTGTTCCCGATCGTCGGCCTGATCCTCGGCCTCGCGGTCGGCGGCATCGCCGGTGGCGTGTTCGGCCGCCGCACCTCGCGCAAGCTCGACGGCTCCGGCGCCGGCTGGGCGAGCGTCGCGATCCTGCTCGGCATCCTCGCGCTGATGGCGGTCGCACTGGCGCTGTCGGGAGCGGAATCGTGAAGCTCGCGCTCCACGCCGATCGCCTGTCGCTGTCGTTCGGCGGTCTCAAGGCGGTGTCGGAGCTGTCGCTCGAGCTGCCGCCCCGGGGGCTCCATGGCTTGATCGGTCCCAACGGCGCCGGCAAGACCACGGTGTTCAACTTGCTGACCGGCGTCTACAAGCCGGATCTCGGCGCGGTCTATCTCGCCGGCGAACGGATCGACGGCAAGAAGCCCTCGTTCATCGCCAAGGCAGGCATGGCGCGCACGTTCCAGAACATCCGGCTGTTCGGCGAGCTGTCGGTGATCGACAACGTGCGCACCGCCGCCGGGCTGCGCACCAGGTCGGGGCTGTTCCGCACGCTGCTGCGCACGCCGCTGCACGTCGCCGAGGAGCGCGCGATCACCGAGCGCTGCCTCGAGTTGCTCGACTGCCTCGAGATCACCGATCGCAAGGACGAGCAGAGCAAGTCGCTACCGTACGGCGATCAGCGCCGGCTCGAGATCGCGCGCGCGCTCGCCACCGAGCCCAAGGTGCTGCTGCTCGACGAGCCGGTCGCCGGCATGAACACGCAGGAGAAGCACGAGATGCGCGGCCTGATCGAATCGCTGCGCGACAAGTTCGATGTCTCGATCCTGCTGATCGAGCATGACATGGGCCTGGTGATGGATATCTGCGAGCACATCACGGTGATCGATCACGGCGTGACGATCGCGAAGGGCACGCCGAAGGACGTCCAGAGCGACCCGGCCGTGATCGAGGCCTATCTCGGCGTCCCCGACGAGGAGGATCCGATTCCGCCTCCCGATGCACCGCCGAACACCGATGACGCGGAGGTCGCGTCGTGACGAAGATCCTCGAGGTCTGCGACATCGACGTGTTCTACGGCGGCATCCACGCACTGCGCGGCGTCTCGCTCGAGGTCGAGCAAGGCGAGATCGTGACGCTGATCGGCGCCAACGGCGCGGGCAAGACCACCACGCTGCGCGCGATCTCCGGCCTGCTCAAGCCCGAGAAGGGCGTGGTGCGGTTCGGCGGCGAGGTGATCACCGGCGTCCCTCCGCACGTCATCGTTGGCCGCGGGCTGGTGATGGCGCCCGAGGGCCGCGGCATCTTCGCGAACATGACAGTAGAGGAGAACCTCGACATCGGGGCGTTCCTGCGCAAGGACAAGGCGGCGATCGCGAAGGACAAGGACCACGCGCTCGAGCTGTTCCCGCGGATCAGAGAGCGGCTCGCGCAGAACGCCGGCACGCTCTCCGGCGGCGAGCAGCAGATGCTAGCGATCGCGCGCGCGCTGATGTCGCGCCCCAAGCTGCTCCTCCTCGACGAGCCGTCGCTCGGTCTCGCCCCGCAGATCGTCGCGCTGATCTTCAAGATCGTCCGCACGATCGCCGCCGAGGGCACCACGATCCTGCTGGTCGAGCAGAACGCGCACATGGCGCTCGGCGTCGCGCAACGCGCCTACGTGCTCGAGGTCGGCAAGATCGTCCTCGAGGGTCCGGCGAAGCAGCTCGCCTCGGACGACAAGATCCGCAAGGCGTACCTCGGCATCCACGACTAGATCGGAAGCGGCGGAAAGTCCGGCTTCGCGGTGTACGTGCCCGTCGGAATCAGCGTCGGCGGAAACACCAGCACCACGCCGTGCCCACCGCCGCCACCGCCGCCGCCGCCGCGCTTGTCGTTCGCCACGTCGCCACCTGGAGACCCATTACCGGGGAATGGCGAGGCACCGCCGGGGTTGATGTTGACGGTCTGGTTCGATCCCATCGGCGGATTTCCATTTTCGAGGTCGGCTTCATTGCCGGGATTGCCGTCCCGCAACCCGGAAGCCTCGCCGCTACCGGAGCCGCCACCGCCGCCGAGCGCGAACAACCTCGCACCCTCGAGGTCGAGCTTCGGTGCGTCGAACGCGATCATGCCGCCGCTACCGCCTCCGCCTCCGCCCGGCAGCGTCAGACCATTGACGACTGCCGGCCTTGCTCCGCCGCCGCTCGCGTTGATCAGGCCGTGGACCTCGATGCTGACTCCGGCGATCAAGTAGACCGCGCCGCCCGAATTGCCACCGTTGGTCTCGAAGCCGCCATCGCCGCCGCGACAACCGCCGCGAAGCCGATCGATCGAGATTGGAGGACGCGTGTCGCACAGTCCGACCTGCGCCTGCCCGTTCGAGCCGCCGCGACCACCGGTTCCGCCAGTGGTGCCGAACGCTCCGCCGCATCCTCCGTTGCCCACCTTCAGGTCGTCATCGCCCTTGCCGGCGATCATGTCCGCAGGCGTGCAGTCGCTGTCGTTGCCTCCCGCTCCGACCTTGTCCTCGGCACGGCTCGATCGCACCGGACGCATCGATCGTGATCGTGTTCACCGCCCACAGCACCAGCGGGCGCGATCCGCGCACGAGGAGCTCCGTGCCGATCGCGATGTCCTCGGCGGCGAGATAACAGAACCGGTTGTCTGGTGTCCGACTCGTCGCAGCTGCCATCCGTGTCGATCGCGAGCTGCGGCGGAAGCTCGGCCACCGGGTTGATGAAGCAGGTGCTTCCGATGAAGCCGACGTTGTCACCGACACAGTGCTCGATCCGCGGGACATCGTCGTCGGGCATTGGCGCGTCCTGCGCGGGAAAGCTCCCGCGCTGGTAGCACCCGGCGACCACGAGCATGACGACTGGCCAGCGCACGCCCTCCAGTATCGCAGACCCTGCGGCCGGTTACATGGCTGCGAGCTGCGCGATGTAGACCGGTACCGACGGCTGCAACATCGCGAGCTGGCGGAGTCGCTCCGTCGCGAACGCGCCCGCGAGCCGGTTGTAGTCCGGGTGTGCTGCGAGCCCGGGGATCAGCTCCGCTTCCTCGCGGGCGGCGTGGAAGCGAACCAGGTCCCGCAGGTGGTGAGCCCGATCTCTCCACGCCGGCGTGCCGAGCCGCATGGTGACCAGCGTGGCGAGCGCGCTCTCCTGCGCCATGTGGGCGGCCCGCGATTCCGAGACCAGCCGCTGCAGGCTGGGCACGTTCTCGAGCGGCGCGAGCACGATGTCCTCGGCCTCCGCGTGGGCGGTCAGCCCGAGGCGAACGCCATCGAGCGCGGTGCGCAGCTCGTGGAGTGACAGCGTGGGATCGAGCAGCCGCGTGAGCTCGGACTGGAGGTCCACGTGGTCACGGCGCAGCAGAGTCACCAGCTCGGGCGGCATGTACACAAAGCGATACAATCGCGATGCCGGACGAGTCCTACGTGCCCCGCCGTACACTCGTTGCACACGACTGCGATCACGCTTACCAGCCGTTTCCCCATGGTGAGTGTTCGACGCGGGCGACCTCGCACATGCGTGCGCGAGTGACCGTGCGCGTGCGGTTTGTGAGTGCGTGCGGAAGGGCTATATGCTGGCGTGCGTGAGCTGGGCCCGACGGTTTGCGCGGCGTCGGGGAGCCCAGGTCGGGTTCGCTCTGGCGGTAATTCTCGTCGCGCTCGCGATCGTCCAGCCAGGTGATCCCGTCGCGCTCGACGTCGATCGTGGTTTGTCGGAGCTCGGGCTACCGCTCCCGCCATCGGCGGACGCGCCGCTCGGCACCGATCACCTCGGTCGAGACGTGCTAGCGCGGATCGCCGCCGGCGCGGCCACCTCGCTGAGCGTCGCGGGGCTCGCCACGCTACTCGCGCTCTTGATCGGCTCGGTGGTCGGCCTCGTCGCCGGCTACGCCGGTGGGTGGGTCGATCACGCGCTGATGCGCCTGGTCGATCTGGTGCTGGCATTTCCGTTCCTGTTGCTCGCGATCCTGCTCGCGTCGCTGCTGCGCGAGAGCGGGCTGAGCTCGTCGAGCGCGCCGGTGATCGCGACGCTGGCGCTCGCCGGGTGGACCACGAGCGCGCGCGTCGTGCGGACCAAGGTGATGGCGCTGTCGCGCGGCGAGATGGTGGTGGCCGCGCGCGCGATCGGCGCCAGCCCGCTGCGGATCATCACGCGCCACCTGCTGCCGAACGTGGCGGGCGTGATCGCGGTGGTCGCGGTGCTCGGCTTCGCGCAGAATCTGCTGGCCGAGAGCGTGCTGTCGTATCTCGGACTCGGTCCACCGCCGCCCGATCCGACGTGGGGCCGCATGCTGTTCGAGGGCCGCACGTTCTATCGCACCGCGCCGCATCTCGTGCTCGCGCCCGGCCTCGCGATCGTGATCGCGGTCGTCAGCTTTCACCTGCTCGCCGAGGGCCTGCGCGGCCTGGTGGATGGCGAACGCGCGAGGGAGGACCGGCCGTGAGATGGCTCGTTCTCGTCGCCGTCGTCGCGTGCTCGCACAGCGACGCCC
>JAEYYY010000112.1 GCA_023430775.1 Pseudomonadota bacterium | reverse complement strand
CCGCGCCCCAAGTGAGCTACAGGCCGATCCAGTAGTTCGCCTTGACCATCACGATGTCCTCGGTGTCGGCATCGCGGAGGTCTTTCAGATCGCGGCCGAGCCGGAACCTGCCGTCCGGGCCGTCGGTGGTCTGGCCGTGGCTCCAGATCGCGAACAGCGAGGAGCCCGGGCGGTACTCCCACCTCATCACCACGTTCGAGCGCAGCTGCGCGAACGAGAAGTCGGGCTTGCCGAACTGGAACGAACGGCCGTTGGTCCCGGTGAACACGCCGTCCATCAACTGCAGCCGATCGCCCTCGAGGCGCGTGAACCGATCCTGGAAGCGACGGGCACCCGAATCGTCGACGTCCTTGTATTCGGAGTAGCGGCCGGTGGCGACGAACGGTTGGGCGTACGCCTGGAGGCTGAGTCGCGGCGAGAACGTCCAGTTCACGCGGACCGCATCGCGACCGTTCGCTGATCGATCCGCGCGAACACGAAGTGCGACTGCCCCGTGGAGTCGATCGTCTCGGCGACGTACTGCATCGCCTCGTCGCGGCGAGCCCAGCTCGGGCCGAAGAACAGATCGATGTTCGAGCGCGCCTGCACGGTGACGCCGGTGTCGATGCCGACGCCACCGGAGTCCGAGGTCCAGTCCTGATCTCCGAACACCGTGAAGTCGACCCGCACGTTCTTGCGCGCGTCGGTGCGGATGCTCGCGTTGGCAGCCCAGCGGGGATTGACCCGCAGCGACGTGCCGCCGCGCAGGGCGCCGCGATCCCAGATGTTGTTGAACACGTTCGCGTTGAGGCTGAAGTTCCAGTAGTTCGCGAGCTGGAAGTTGTGGTTGGTCTCGAGTCCGTAGTCGGTGAGGCGCGGCTCGGAGGTGTTGATGGTGATGCCGGTCAGCCCCGAGCTCCAGTTAAGGACGTGATCGCCCGGCTCCTCGTCGTGATACTGGACGTAGAGCACCGAGAACAGCAGATCGGAGTTGCGCTGGAACCCGGCGTCGTTGAGCTCGAGCCCGGGAGACGTGACCACGCCGGCGGCACCGTATCGCCAGTGCTTGGTGTCGCCGTACCGACCGATGTCCCACGAGGCCGCGCCGCCGACGAGGCTCGTCCGATCGGGATCGAGGCGAAACGTGTCGGCGCGCTGAAACAGGTGACGCTGCGAGGTCTGCGTCGCCGTGATGGCTTCCGGACTCCCGTGAACCAGGCTGCCGAGCAGCGACGCGTTGAACACCCAGGCGTTCTTCGACCACTTGTGCCCGAGCGTCGATCCCAGCGTGTACGCCTGATCGTGCAGCAGGTTCTCGAGACCGGTGTCGTCGAGCGAGCGATTGACGGCGGTCGCCGACAGCCCGATCGACGTTCGACCTTCTCGGAGGTCGCGCTTGACGCGCGCGATCATGTAGTTCGTGAGCGGTGCGACGACCGGCCGCGATTGCGAGCCGTCCGCCGCGACGATGGTGGCGTTCTCCTCGCCGGTCACCGCGTCGAGTAGGCCGACCGACCAGCCGCCGGTCTTGCCGGTGAGCTTGGCCGCGGAATAGATCGTCGTCGCCTGTGGCTGCTGGATGTACGCGTAGTCCTCGGGCTCGATCGTCGGCGCGGCGCCGATCCGGCGGGTGTAGAACGCGCCCTCGGTGGTGTTGTTGATGTCCACCGGGATCCGGAACAGATCGACACCCTCGAGGAAGAACGGTCGCTTCTCGGCGAAGAACAGCTCGTTCGCCGACAGGTTGACCGCCGACGGATCGGCCTCGACCTGGCCGAAGTCGGGGTTGATGCTCGCGGACAGCGTGAACGCGGAGCCGAGCCCGTACTTGACGTCGATGCCGGCGTTGGCGACGCCGCCGTAACGATCGGAGAGCGGGTTGCCTTCCTCGACCGGCTCGCGCTGGAACCCGCCGGTCGCGTACGGCAACAGCTCGAGGCGTCGGCTCGGCTTGAGCTCCTCGATGCCGGTGACGACGCCGAACCTGGACACGATGTCCGCCCCCGAGCGTGGCCACGGCGACCAGGCGGATTGCTCGTTGGTGCGACCGATCGAGCGGATCACCTGCAGGCCCCACTCGTGCGACGCGGCCGCGCTGAACCTCAGCTGGTTGAGCGGGATCCGGAACTCGGCCGTCCAGCCATCGCCGTTGACCGCCACGTCGCCCGTCCACACGGCATCCCAGGTGTCGTCGGCGTTGGTGTCGTCGAACAACAACTGATCGCGCTGGACGCCGGCGGCGTTGAGCTGGAACACGAACGCCGTGCGCTTGTCGTGGTAGCTGTCGAACCCGACCGCGATGACATCGGCGACGACATCGAGGTCGCGGCGATGCAGCGTCCGCCGGATCTTTTCGGGCTCCGGATCGGCGGCCCACACGCCGACGTAGATCGCGACATCGTCGTAGACGACCGCGAACGTGGTGTCGAGCGTCGCCTTGCTGCCGTCCTTCGGAAAGCGCTGCGTGAAGCCGTTGTAGTGAGGCGCAGCCTTCCAGGCAGCTTCGTCGAGATGCCCGTCGATCGTGATCGAGCTCGTCCGTCGCACGGCCTTCGCGCGACGGGAGTCGCGGTCACCAGGTGCGCGGTGCTCGGCAAACGCGCTCGCGCTCGTCAACAGCAGCGCGACCAGCGACAACCTTCGCAACATGACGGGCGTGATCCTCGCGAGCGCCACCTGATGGACTCGACCGAGTGCGCATCGTTGCAGATCTCGAAACACCCCGCGACTGCGACAGCGCTGCGACAGCTACTTCGGTCGCGGGATGGGCGTCTTGATCGGCTGCGATTCGTCGGCGCGGCGCGCGTGCTCGAGGAGGAGTGACGTGGTCGGCACGCCGATCTCGTCGCGGCCGCCGATCGCCATCGGCGAGAACTCGAACTGGCCTTCCTTCCAGTCGAGGAGCCGCATCAGCTTGTCGCGCGCCCGCAGCGCACCGTTCTTCGCGCTCGCCTCGACCTTGATGCACTTGCCCTCGGCGACGAACACGCGCGCGATCTCGCCGTTGCCGAGCAGCAGCAGCACGCCGGACTTGCGCTCGAACTCGAACAGCGAGAGCAGCGTCCCGAGCGTGATGTCGACCAGGCTGCCGCGCAGGCCGACGGCCGATGGCGGTGGCGGCGCGGCGATCCGGTGGACGCGGATCACCAGCTCCTCGTCGAGGAACGGTTGCGGGATGTAGTCGCGCACGCCGGCGCGAAACGCTTCGAGGCGCCCGATGTCGCCGTCGGTGCCGGTCAGGATCAGCGGCACGTCGGAGAGCGCGTCGTTGTCGGCCATCGCCATCGCCAGATCGATGCCGCTCATCGGCTCCATCGCGGCGGCGGCGACGATGGTGTCGGGGCGCCACACGGCGCAGGCCTCGAACGCATCGGGCACGGTCGCGACGGAGTTGACCTTGAAGCCGGCGGTCTCGAGGCAGCGCGAGATCCGCGTGCGCATCGGAGCTGCCGGCTCGATGATGATCAGCTGCGTGGTCTGACCGAGCCCCGGGTTCGTGATCTCGGTGCGTAGCCGATCGACGTAGGTGCGAAGCTTGACCCGCGCCGGCGTGTCGGGACCGAGGAGCTCGAAGCCCATGCCGGGATGGCGGCCGAGCGCGCGCGCTGCGGTGGGGGTCAACGCGTGCGCGACGCGCGCGTAGAGCGCGAGCACGTCACCGTCGGGGAGCGTCAGCTGGAGGTCGGTCTCTTCACCGACGGGCAGCAGCTGCTCGGTGCGGACATAGAGCCCGCGCGGCGACAGATCTTCGGTCTCGGCAACGACGGATCCCGACGCGCTCTCGAGCTCGACGCGACAGCGGCTGACCAGTCGTTGATCGCGACCTCGTCGCGCAGTTCCCACCAAGACCGAAAGTTTATCGGCCAGCGGTTTTGTTGTCTTGTTTACGCCGGGTAGCGTCCGGCCGCCGGACCGAGCTCCGAAGAAGGCTGAACTTCGCTCGGGATCTGATGGGATTCATTTGGGTTTCGAAGATCTATAGAACTTTTCAAGAATCTTTGAACATACTGCAGGCATCCGTTTGGGGAGCGAAAAATGACTCAACTCGAATCCGTCGCGGTGCTCGATCGCCTGGCCCACGTGTCCCTCCGCCGGGACGTGCCGTCGCTCTCCGAACGCTTGATCGCGCTCGATCGCTGGGTCCGCGAGGACCTCGCGATGCTCGAGCGCGACATCGAGGTGTTCTCCGGCAGCGTGCCGCGCCTGCGCGAAGGCGGTCGAGTGGTGCACGCGGCGGCGAATCACCTGCTCGATCTCAAGGGCAAGCACCTGCGGCCGACCTGCGTCGCGCTCGCGAGCAAGTTCGGCGCCGGCTTCACGCCGCGTGCGCGCTCGCTGGCGATGGCCGTCGAGCTGGTGCACAGCGCCACGCTGCTGCACGACGACGTGGTCGATGTCGCCGAGCGGCGGCGCGGTCAGCCGACCGCGTGCACGGTGTACGGCAACGCGGCCTCGATCTTCGCCGGCGACTGGTTGCTGGTCGCCGCGCTTCGCAAGATCGGAGCGGCCGGGGTGCCCGGGCTGCTCGATCACATGCTCGCGGTGATCGAGGAGATGATCGCCGGCGCGCGGTGCGCGGAGTTGCGGGCAGCGGCAGAGACGGCGCTCGATCGCTTCGGACTCCACCTCGGCGTGGCGTTCCAGGCGGTCGACGACGAGCTCGACTTCGGCTCCGTCGACATGACGGGCAAGGATCCGCTCGCCGACCTGCGCGAAGGCAAGCTGACGTTTCCGGTGGTCGTCGCGATCGAGCGCCAGCCGGCGCTGCGCGGCGAGATCGAGGCGCTGCTCGCCACCGAGGAGCCATCGCGAGATGCGCTCGCTCAGCTCGCCACCAAGATCCGCGCGACCGGGGCCCTCGCCGCCACGCGCGCGCTCGCCGAGGATCGCGTCAAGCGCGCGCTCGCCGAGCTCGAGGAGCTGCCGGCAGGTGCCGCGCGGGAGGCCCTCGTCACCGTTGCCCTCGCTTCGCTGGAGCGTGCGTCGTGAACGAACCGGCGATCGTCGAGAAGGACAAGCCGGTGGCGCTCGCGTCGCTCGGCAGTGGCGCGATGTTCGACAAGATCGCGCGCCGCTACGACTTCGTGAATCGCGTGATCTCGCTCGGCCTCGATCAACGCTGGCGGCGGCGCACGGTCAACGCGCTGCAGCTCGGCGAGCGGCCGCGCGTGCTCGACCTGGCGACCGGCACGGGCGATCTCGCGGTCGCCATCGCGAAGTCGCGAGAGCACGCCACCGTCGTCGGGCTCGACCCGTCGCAGGAGATGCTCGCGATCGGGCGCGCCAAGAT
>JAEYYY010000097.1 GCA_023430775.1 Pseudomonadota bacterium | reverse complement strand
AGCTGGAGCTCGGAGCGGCGCGGCAGCAGGATCTCCTCGTCGCTGCCGTCGCCGCGCACCAGGTGCGTGCGGCCATCGCGGTCCTGCCAGCCATCGAGCCGCAGCGCCGCGGCCACCTCGACCCGCGAGAACCGCACCGCGTCCTGCACGAACACGCCGGCGAACCGCTGCTCGCCGCCGGCCGAGCGCTCGACGAGGCTCGTCGCCTCCACCATCGGCGGTGACAGCTCGTCGGTCGCGGTGCCGGTCACCCGGCGCGCATCGGCCCCGACGACCAGCGGGAGCCGGCCGGCGCGCGTCATCCAGGTGACGAGCGCGCCCTGATCGCTCGACGGCGTCGTTTGCTGGCTCGCACGCGTCGCCATCGAGCGATCCGGCGAGACCCGCGCGCGACTCTGCTCGAACAGCTGGTCGCCGCCGAACAGCTCGATGCTCAGTGCGCTGCGCTCGCGCGCGTGGCGCCAGCCGATGCCATAGGTCACCGCGCGAACGTCGGCGGTGGTGAGCTGGGTGCCGGCATCGAGCGACTCGTCGAACCACCGGCCGGTCGCGTGCACCGTGGAGTCGCCGCGCGCGAACTCGACACGCGCCCCGGCCGCCGCGTGATCGCTCGCCGCGCTGCCATCGATCGGGCCGCGCTGCGAGGCCTTGATCGGCGCGTAGCCGTCGCTGTGGAAACCCTCGGCGTCGACGGCGATGCCGAACGCTGCGCTCCGCTCGGTCGCACGCACCGCGCCGCGGCCCGTACCGAGGCTGCCGCCCGCGAGCACCGCTTCCACCGATCGGCGCTCGATCGGCCGCGACCGGATGTCGACCACGCCGCCGAGCGCGAAGTTGCCGAACAGCGCCGACTGTCCGCTCGGCGCGATCTCGATCCGCTCGACGCCGAGTGGCGAGATCGATCGCCAGTACATCCAGCCGCCGAACGGATCGTTCACGGGCACGCCATCGCGCAGCACCAGCGCGCGCGACACCGCCGACGAACCGACGCCGCGCAGCGACAGACCCTGCGACGTCGGATCCGCGATCGCACTGGAGCTGCGGCGGAACGTTCCCACCGACGGCACCGCGCGCAGCACATCATCCGCCAGCACCTGCGGCGATCGCTCGAGGTCGTCGCGCGACACCACGGTCACCGACGCCGGCACGTGATCCGCCGGTTCGGGCACGCGCGTGCCGGTCACCACGATGGTCTCCGGCGGAGCTTGCTGCGGATCGGCGACCGCCGTGCCGGCGCTCGCGAGCACGACCAACCCGGTGCGAAGCATTCGCGCCTTCGTTGCAGCAACCACGCCATCGGCCGCGTGCGCAGGCGCTCGTGGCACGAGGCTTGTAGCTCCGTCGATCGTGGTCGAGATCCGAGGAAGCGTCATCGTCCTGACCGGCGCGTCGAGTGGTCTCGGTCGCGCCACCGCCCTCGAGCTCGCGCGCCGAGGTGCGATCCTGGTTCTCGCTGCGCGCCGGTGCGACGCTCTCCGCGAGGTCGCCGAGCAATGTGGCCCGACCGCGCGTGTCGTCGAGACCGACGTCACCAGCGAGCAGGACATGCTCCGACTCGCTCGTACGACGCTCGACGACCTCGGTCGCATCGACGTCTGGATCAACAACGCGGGCGTCACCTACTACTCGCAGCTCGAGTCGGGCCCGCTCGAGCCGCACCGCCGTGTGATCGAAGCCAACCTGTTCGGTGCGATCCACGGCGCGCGCGCGGTCGTCCCGATCTTCCGCCGCCAGCATCGCGGCACCCTGATCAACGTCGGCTCGGTGCTCAGCGAGGTCGGTCAGGCCTTCGTGCCCGCCTACGCGATCAGCAAGTTCGGCATTCGTGGCCTCTCCGAAGCACTCCGCGTCGAGCTCGCCGACGAACCCGACATCCACGTCTGCACGCTGCTTCCCTACGCGATCGACACGCCGCACTTCCAGGTCGCGGCCAACCTGATCGGCAAGCGCCCGCGCGCCCTGCCGCCGATGCAGTCGCCCGAGAAGGTCGCGCGCGCGCTCGCGAGCCTGATCGAACGCCCGCGGCGCACGCTTCACGTGCCGCGTTCGATCGTGCTCGGGCTCGTCTTCCACGCGCTCCTCCCGCGCACTGCCGAGCGCCTCCTCCTCGACGCGCTCCGCCGCTGGCACCTCAGCGCGCAGCCCGAGCAGATCGGCGACGGCAACCTCTACGTGCCCGACGGCGATCACAAGGTCCACGGCGATCGCCCGCCGATGGTGGGCACCGTCAAGTTCCTCGCCTGGTGCGCGCAGCGCCTCGTTCGCAATGCGGTGAGCAGAACGTGGGACGCACGTACGACGCCGTGATCGTCGGCTCCGGGCCCAACGGCCTGGCCGCCGCACTCGCGCTCGCCGAATCGGGCCTCTCGACGCTGGTCATCGAGGCGCACGCCGAACCCGGTGGTGGCACGCGCACGCTCGAGGTCACCGCGCCCGGGTTCCATCACGACATCTGCTCGACCGTGCATCCGCTCGGCATTGCCTCGCCCTGGTTTCGCGCCCTCGAGCTCGAGAAGTTCGGCCTGCGCTGGATCCAGCCCGCCGCGCCGCTCGCCCATGTCGTCGGCGATCGCGTGGTCACGCTCGAGCGCTCGCTTGCCGACACCGCCGCGCAGCTCGGCAGCGACGGCGCCGCCTACCGCGATCTGCTGGAGCCGTTCGTCGACCGCTTCGACGATCTGCTGCGCGATATCCTCGCACCGCTGCGCGCGCCATCCTCGCCGCTGCTGTTCGCGCGATTCGGCCTCCGCGCGCTGCGCTCGCTACTTTCCCTGATGCGCCGGTTCGCCGATCCGGCAGCGCCCGCCCTGCTCGCCGGCATCGCCGCGCACGCGATGGTGCCGCTCGATCAGCTCGCCACCGCATCGTTCGCCCTCGTCCTCGCCGCCGCCGGTCACGCCGCCGGCTGGCCGATCGCCCACGGTGGCTCGAAGGCGATCACCGACGCGATGCTGCTCGCGCTGCGCGCTCTCGGTGGCGAGCTCGTCTGCGGTCAGCCGATCACGTCTCTCGCCCAGCTGCCGCCGGCGCGCGCCTACCTGTTCGATGTCACGCCGCGCCAGCTCCTCGCGATCGCCGGCGATCGCTTGCCCTCCTCCTATCGCGATCAGCTCGCGCGCTTCCGCTACGGCCTCGGCGTGTTCAAGCTCGACTGGGCGCTGCGCGAGCCCGGGCCGGGGCGCGACCCGCGCGGCGCCCGCTCGGCGACGGTTCATCTGTCGGGCACCCTCGATGCCGTCGCCCGCGCCGAGGCCGCCGCGCATGCGGGCACCGTCGGCGAGCGGCCGTTCATCCTGTTCGTCCAGCCGACGCTGTTCGATCCGTCGCGCGCGCCGCCCGATCGCCACATCGCGTGGGCCTACTGCCACACGCCGCCGCGCTGGACGGGGGATGCCACGCAGCTGATCGAGGATCACGTCGAGGCGTACGCGCCCGGCTTCAAGGACGTCATCCTCGCGCGCCGCTCGATGTCGCCCGCGCAGATCGAGGCGTACAACGCGAACTACGTCGACGGTGACATCAACGGCGGCATCTCCGATCTGCGCCAGCTGTTCTTCCGTCCCGCGCCGAAGCTCGATCCCTACGCGACGCCGGTCGACAACCTGTTCCTGTGCTCGTCGTCGACGCCGCCGGGTGGTGGCGTCCACGGCATGTGCGGCTACTGGGCGGCGCGCAGCGTGCTGCGTCGCGTGTTCGATCTCGAACCACCACCCCTGACGTGATCTCGCGCGGTGGACCGCACGAGCCTGACGACGTGGGGGGAAATGGGGGGCACCGCTCCAGCTGCTGTGTTACGCCATCGGGCATGAAGCTCGCCGCACTCGTGCTGCTGGTGCCTGCTACGGCGTTCGCGCGCCCCCAACCCGACCGCACCGCGACCTACGCCGTGCCCGTCGACGGCTATCCGAGCGACGGACCCGCCGATGCGAAGGTGACGATGGTGGTCGCGCACGACTACGCGGATCCGTTCAGCAACAAGAATCGCGCCACGCTCGACGAGCTGCGCAAGAAGTACGGCAACGAGCTGCGCATCGTGTTCCGCAACATGGTGGTGCATCCGCGCAACGCGATGGCGAGCGCCCTGGCGAGCTGCGCCGCGCACAAGCAGAAGAAGTTCGACGCGATGGAGGACAAGCTGTGGGAGGCGTTCCAGCAGCGCCAGCTCGATCCGTCGGATGTCGACGATGGGAATGGGCCGCAGAAGTGCTGGGAGGTGCCCGAGGGCTGTCCGATCGTCGTCGGGATCGCGAAGGAGCTCGGGCTGCGGGTGGATCGGTTCAAGGCGGACATGAAGAGCTGCGCGCAGCACATCGCGGACGACATGCGCGAGCTACAGCAATTCGCGGTCGGCGCGACGCCGAGCTTCTTCATCAATGGACGGTTCATGTCGGGTTCGATGCCGACGCCCGAGTTCGAGAAGCTGATCGACGAGGAGATGGCGAAGGCGACCGACGCGATCCGCAAGGGGACGCTGAAGTCGCGCTACTACCGGACGTTCGTGATCGGCAAGGGCGAGAAGAAGGTCGACATGATGCAGCCGCCGCCGGCGGGAGCGCCTGCGATGGGCGGCGGTGCGCGGCCGGTGCGGCGCGAGCCGGATCGGGCGCTGACGTACGCGGTCCCCGTCGACGGCTATCCGAGCCAGGGTCCGGCGGATGCGCCGGTCACGCTGGTGATCGCACACGACTACGCGGATCCGTACAGCGAGAAGAATCGCGCGACGCTCGCCGAGCTGCGCAAGCGATACGGCAGAGACCTGCGGATCGTGTATCGCAACATGGTCGTGCACCCGCGCCAGGCGATGGCGGGCGCCCTCGCGAGCTGTGCGGCAGACAAGCAGCGCAAGTGGGAAGCGATGGAGAACAAGCTGTGGGAGGCGTTCCAGCAGCGCCAGTTCGACATCTCGGAGGTCGATCAGGGGAACGGGCCGCAGAAGTGCTGGGACATGGCGGATGGCTGCGTCAACGCGGTCGGTCACGCCAAGGCGATCGGCCTCGACGTCCGGCGCTTCAAGGCGGACATGAAGGGTGCGTGCCTGAAGCTCGTCAACGACGACATGAGCGAGCTGCAGCAGACGTTCGCGCTCGGGGCGACGCCGAGCTTCTTCATCAACGGCCGGTATTTCTCGGGGGCGTGGCCGATCGAGCAGTTCGCCGCGTTGATCGACGAGGAGCTCAAGAAGGCGAACGCCGCGATCCGGAAGGGGACGCCGCGCGGCCGCTACTACCGGACGTTCGTGCTCGGCAAGGGAGAGAAGACGGTGGCGCAGGCGACGGGCACGATGGGAGCGCCGCCGCCGCCGCCGCGGCCGGAGCCCGACAAGACCAAGAACTACGCGATCAAGGTCGATGGCTATCCGTCGAAAGGCCCCGCCGACGCGAAGGTCACGGTGGTGATGTTCTTCGACTACGCGACGCCGTATGCCGAGCGGGCGCGTAAGACGCTCGACGAGCTCGCCCAGCGTTACGGCAAGGACATCCGGTTCGTCTATCGCACGCGGCTCATCCATCCGCGCAACGCGCACGCGGCGGCGCTGGCGCTGTGTGCGGCCCACAAGGTCGGCAAGACGGTCGCGATGGACGACGCGCTGTGGGAGAAGGCGTTCGGGACGCGCAACTTCGACAACACCGAGATCGATCTCGGCAACGGTCCGCAGAAGTGCTGGGACACGGAGGAGGCTTGCAAGGCGGTGGTCCAGATCGCGCAGGACATCGGGCTCGATCCCCGGCGCTTCAAGGCGGACATGAAGCGGTGCGAGAAGACGATCGCCGAGGACGATGCCGACGCCGGCACGTTCCGCGTCAACGCGACGCCGACGTTCTTCATCAACGGTCGCGTGCTATCGGGCGCGCAGCCGGTGGGCAGCTTCACGCCGATCATCGACGACGAGCTCGCGAAGGCCAACGATCGGATCAAGAAGGGCACGCCGAAGGCGCGCTACTACAAGACCTGGATCGTCGATCGCGGCGAGCCCAACGTGCCGTGATCAGCGCCGGTTGGGATCGAGCAGCAGCGCACCGATCGCGGCATTGAGCGAGCCGCCGCCGATCGCCTGGTGATCGCCGGTGCTATCGACGCGCTGCCACTCGACCGGACCGCGTGATGGCGGTGGCAGCGAGCGCTCCTCGGGCACGCCGCCTTCGGGGAACTGCGGGGCCCGCGCGAGCACGGTCTGGAGCTCTTCGGGATCGAACCAGATGCCGTGCGACTCGCAGCGATCGAGGGCGACCGATTCGACGCTGACCGGCACCATGCCCTGACCACATTGCGGGCACGAGCGAACGGCGCCGCGCCGCGGCTTCCACGGGATCCGCAGGAAGCTGCCGGTCCGTTGTTCGGCCATCGCCAGCAGGGCGGCCTCGGGAACCCAGGCACCGCCACAGCTACACCGCTCCATCTTGCCGCTGCGCGACATCTCCTTGCCACAAGACACGCAGTTCATGCGCGCATGTTCGCACAGCTCCAAGGGTTTTCAACGGTAACGAACCATTGCCGCCGGCGATCATCGCGTGCTAGATCCGCCCTCCCTCGATGCTCGGGGGAAATCTACAGGACATCCGAGAAACCAGGTCGTGCCTCGCGAGGGGTTTCTGGAATCGCTGACGGTGTCCGATGACTCAACGAAGGAACTGACAATGGAAACGATGGCAGAAGCGACGGGGCAAAACCCCATCAGCATGCGCGCGCTCCTCGAAGCGGGCGTGCACTTCGGACACAACACCGGCCGGTGGAACCCCAAGATGAAGCAGTTCATCTTCGGCGCCCGCAACGGCATCCACATCATCGACCTGCAGCACACGGTGAAGCTGTTCCGCCAGGCCTTCCAGGCCGTGGTGGACACCACCTCGCGCGGTGACACGATCCTGTTCGTCGGCACCAAGAAGCAGGCGCAGGACGTGATCGTGGAAGAGGCGTCGCGCTCGAACCAGCACTACGTGACGCAGCGCTGGCTCGGCGGCACGCTCACCAACTTCAAGACCGTGAAGGGCTCGCTCGAGCGCCTGCGCGGCCTCGAGAAGATGGAAGAGGACGGCACGCTGTTCGCGCTCACCAAGCGCGAGCAGGTGATGATCCGCCGCGATCGCGACAAGCTGATGAAGTCGCTCGGCGGCATCAAGGGCATGAGCAAGCTGCCCGGCATGCTGTTCGTGATCGACCCGCACAAGGAGCACATCGCCGTCGACGAGGCGCGCAAGCTCGAGATTCCGGTGGTCGCGATCACCGATACCAACTGCGATCCGGATCAGATC
>JAEYYY010000064.1 GCA_023430775.1 Pseudomonadota bacterium | reverse complement strand
GAGCTCGGCGGCGCGCTTGCGGTGGCGCTCGAGCTCGGCGGTCGCCGTCGTCAGGGCGAGCCGCGATCGCTCGAGCTCGGCCAGCTCGCCGGCGCGATCGGTCGCCACCCGCGTCTCGTCGGGCCGGCGGCGCGCGGTCTCGGCTTGCACGCGTTGCCGCGCGGCCTCGCCGGTGACCTTCGCCGCCGTGCTCCACGCACGCTCGAGCTCCATGGTCAGGTGCGTCGCCCGGTTGGTCGCGGCCGCGGCCGCCGCACGCGCGTGGTCGAGCTCGACGCCCAGCTGCTTGCTGCGATCCTCGAACGCGCTCGCCATCCGCTGATGGTGAGCGAGCTGCGACAGCGCCTCGTCGAGCCGGGCGTCGGCATCGCCGCCGAGCGCGAGCTGCGTGCGCAGGCGCTCGAGCTCGGCGCGATCGGCGCGGGCCTTCAGCATGTCGAGCTCGTAGGTCTCGACCGGGGAGGCCTGCTCGCGCGGCAGCGCATCGGGCACCGCGACCTCTGCGATCGCGCGCTGGCGGAGTGCCATCGTCGCCGCGCCCGCCGCGAAGAACAGCACCGCGCCGCCGATGCACGCGAGGTAGAGCAGCTCGAGCGGCGTCACCGGATGCTCCTGCGCCGGCGGACCGGCCTGGGGATGCGGATCGGCGACGCGGAGTGAACCGCGAAGCACAGGGCCGTGGTGACGAGGCTCGCCAGCACGACGAGGTCGAGGGTGGTCATCGATCACCTCCGGTGAGTCGGATGTCGACGCGGCGATCGCGCCAGAGCTCGCCGCTGCTCGCCTGCGCACCGACGAAGCCGATCGCGATCCGATCGCGCGGCACGCCGAGAGAGACCAGCTGCTCGGCCACCGCGACCGCGCGCTGCTTGCTGAGCGCGAGGTTGATCGCCTCGGGACCGCGGGCATCCGCGTGACCTTCCAGCGTGATCGTGCCGGTGTCGGCATGGGCGGCGAGCGTCGCGAGCGTGGTCCGGGCGCGAGCGTCGAGCAGCGCGCTGTCGGTCGCGAAGTAGACGCGCTCCTCGAGCTCGACCGGCACGTGCGGTTCACGCGGCTCGACTGGTTCCATCGGCTCGCGCGCGGGCACCGGCAACGCCACCGGCGCGTCGCTCTCGGCGAGCGCTTCGTCGGGGACGACCGCGGGGCCGAGCACGAACGCGATCACCGCCAGGTCGAGCGACCCGAGGCCGATCGTGATCGCGACGATGGAGCGCAACGCCGACCGCATGGCTAGACGACGCGCGCCAGCTCGCTCGAGATCCGCTTGACCTCGAGGAAGACGAGGCCGAGCTTGGCCTCGCGTGTGACGAGGATGACCAGGGCAGCCTCGGAGTTGATCGCCTGGAGGACGATGTAGCCCTTCGGCGACCGCGCGTAGATCTGCTCCATGTTGGAGCCCATCAGATCGGCGGAGATGCGCTCGCCGACACCGAGCAGCGATGCTGCCATGCCGGCGATCAGCTCCTCGTCGACATCCGAGGGGAGCAACGACGACACGACGAAGCCCTCCATGTTGACGACGACGGCGCCGATGATCTCGGGTGTGCTGGTGCGCAGCACGCGCAACGTGTCGGTGATCTTGCTCGCACGACTGACCTGGGTCGCTGCCATGACGGTGCCTTTCGGTGACGGTTAGCGCGACTTGGTCCGCGAGGTCGGCCAGGGCCAGGGCTCGTCGGTGTCGCGAGAGGAGGGTTCGCGTTCGCGGGCCGCGAACACGTTGGTGTGACGGACGGCGATCGAGGGTCGATCGTGAAACACGGTGCTGTGCGGCGTGCGCGGCAGCGGCGGGCCCGAGAACACGACGGTGTGAGGCTTCGCGCCGCGCACCACCGACCACGTCGTGTACGGGTCGACCACCGAGCCGCGTGGTTCGATCGCATCGATCGCGGGACGCGATCCGCGCGGCTCCGGCGACGCGTCGAGCGGGATCGCGAGATCGTCGACCTCGACATCGACCGAGCGCAGCTCGATCTCCGAGTCCTCGTACGGCGAGGTGGGAACGCGGTGGGGCTTGGTATCGGACGCGCCGAACAGGCTGGCGACGAACACGGCGACCTCGTCCTGGCTGTGCGCACCGAGCCGGCCGCCGAGGCACTTCGCGAGCCCGGCCACCACCTCGTCGATCGATTGCTGGCGGTTGGCCGGATCGGCCTGGATCGCGCGGATGATCAGCTCCTCGATCACCGGATCGATCGCGCCGTACGCGCTGGGCGGCCGCGGCACCTGATGGACGATCTTGAACATCAGCTGCGCGTCGGTCTCGGCGGTGAACGGCAGCCGCTGCGTGAACATCAGGTAGAGCATCACGCCGAGCGAATAGACGTCGGTGCGGCGGTCGGTGGCGAGCGAGCGAATGCGCTCGGGAGCCATGTACGAGAACTTGCCCTTGAGGCGATCGGCGGTCGGTCCCGCCTCGGCGGCGTGGGCGACTCCGAAGTCGAGGATCTTGGTGACGCCCTCGGTCGACACCATCACGTTGCTCGGGCTGAGATCGCAGTGGATGACGCCGCGCGAGTGCGCGTGGGCGAGGCCGCGTCCGCACTCCCACGCGATGCGCAGGATGAACCACGGTGGCAGCGGCCAGTCGCGCTCGTGAGCAGCGCGCAGGATCTGACTCAGCGACCAGCCGGTGACGTGCTCCATCGCCAGCAGGTAGACGCCGTCCTGGAGCGAGAAGTCGAACACCTCGACGAGGTTGGGGTGGCTGAGCCGACCGCACACCCGCGCCTCGTGCGCCAGCATGTCGATGAATAACGGGTCGTTGGCCAGCTCGGGCAGCACGGTCTTGAGCACGACGGGCTTGTGAAACCCGCCGTGTCCCGTCGACGTGGCGAGCCAGACCTCGCCCATACCGCCGCGACCGATCCGGTTCACCAATCGGTATTTGCCAATCGTGGTTCCGGGTTTCATCTCATGATCTCAAATCAATACTTCGACGCCGCAGCTGTCGTGGCCGAAGCCGCCGATGCAGGTGACCTCCTTCGCTCGGGTCGGTTTTCCGACGACGGTTTGCACCACGCCGGCCACGATGCCCGCCTCGAACTGGCAGAGCGCGCGGCCGACTGGCTTCATGCCGGAGCAAGTGACGCATTCGAAGACATCGACATACACTCTCGAGTTGGTGAGTACAGGTACCCTCACCACGCCGAGCGAGATCGACGCGCAGAGCTGGAGGAAGCTCTCCAGCTTGGTGATGCCGAGGTTGACCCCGAGCTTCTTGCCCGCCACGTAGGCGGTGGCACCCGCGCCGCGACCGACGATATCTTCGAGGGCGACGAGGCGCAGGAGGCGATAGAGTGCGACGCCGGCCTTGTCGCCGAGCTTGGGCCGCACGATCGACAGGGCGTTCTGGATGTCGATCCGCTTCCCCGCCTCTTCGCCGACCGCCGCGAGGATTGGTTCCTTCATCGCGAGTCACGCTATCAATCGCATTCCGGGATCGAAAGAGATTTCTAATTAGAAATCTAACTTTCAATCATGATGATTTCGACGGTGCCCGCGCTCACCAATCCGTGCGCTCCCCATCGGCGAGTTTCGTCGAGTCACTTACCAATCGACACGCTTGAGAAGTCTCCCCGGTAAGACAACCCGCGCTATGCTGCGTGCATGAACACCATTGTTCGCGCCGGTGTTGTGAGCGCGATGACTGCCGCCGTCGCGGGTATCGCGATCTCGATCCTCGCCGGTGGTGATCACTCCACCACGCGGGTCGCGATCCGCGTCGATTGCACCAGGCCGCAGCTGTGCGCGGTCGCCGAGGCGCGCGCGCTCGATGTCTGGAGCGAGCACGCCGGTCCGGGGATCCCGATCGACCTCGTCGTCGACGGCGACACGCTCGAGGTGCTCGCGATGCTCGGTGCCGAATGGACGGTGCTCGATCCCGATATCGATGCCACCGCGGCCGCCGAGGCGTCCCGTCTCCAGTTCCGCGCCCTCGCGAAGGACTGGTTCGCCGAGTATCACGACTACCGCGAGATCACCGATCACCTGCGCGGCCTCGCCGAGGCGGCGCCCGATCGCGTGCAGATGTCGGGCATCGGCAGCTCGCTCGACGCGCGGACGATCTGGGCGGTCAGGATCGGCAACGGCCCCGAACGCATGCTGATCAACGGCACGCAGCACGCGCGCGAGTGGATCTCGTCGGCGGTCACCACCTGCATCGCCGATCGCCTGGTTCGCGACTACGACACCGATCCCAGGGTGCGCCAGTTCGTCGACACCACGACGCTGTGGGTGGTCCCGGTGGTCAACCCCGACGGCTACCAGCACTCGTGGAGCACGAACCGCTACTGGCGCAAGAACCGCCGCGACGGTCACGGGGTCGATCTCAACCGCAACTGGGCGGTCGCCTGGGGTGGCTCGGGCTCGAGTGCGAACAAGCGAGCCGAGACCTATCGCGGCGCGCGCGAGTTCTCCGAGCCCGAGACCAGCGCGCTGCGCGATCTCGCGGCGCGCGAGCGGCCCACGCTCCACGTCGACTTCCACGCCTACGGCCAGCTCATCCTCTACCCGTGGGACTACACCGCGGCACCCGCGAAGGATCGCGATCGGCTCGCGGCGATCGGCGACAACATCGCCTCGGCGATGGTGGCGCAGCACGACAAGCGCTACTCGCTGATCCAGGGCGTCGAGCTCTATCCCTCGGCGGGCACGATGAACGACTGGATGTATGGCGAGCTGGGCACGATGTCGTACGCGATCGAGCTGCGTCCCAAGGGCGGTTCGGGCTTCGTGCTCCCGGCCGAGCAGATCCGCCCGACCTGCGACGAAGGCCTCGCCGCGGTGCTCGCGATGCGCGGCATCCGCTAGAGATCGCTTGCCGACATGTGTGTCTCGTCGCGCGATCGCGTGACGGGAGCTGACTGACGCCGCCCGGAAAGCCAGGGCGACCGGCTATCATGGTCCAGGTGCGTCGGATCTCGGGAGACGTCACGCTGCCCGAAACACCCAAGGGTGTTGCCGGTGGGGAACGTCCGCCCTTGCCGAGTCGCTATCGCATCCAGGGCGTGATCGGTGAGGGCGGAATGGGCAAGGTGTTTCGCGCCCATGACTCGACCCTCGGCCGCGATGTCGCGATCAAGGTGATCGAGATCGGGATCGGCGGCACCGACAGCACCAAGCAGCGCGAACGGTTCGCCCGCGAGGCTCGCGCGGCAGCGCGTCTCGCACATCCCAACATCGTCGCGGTCCACGACGTCGACCCCGAGGCCGGCTGGCTGGTGATGGACCTGATCGAAGGCAAGTCGCTGGCCGACGATGTCGAACGGGGCGCCGCTCCACCGGCGTTCGTTCGCCGCGTCGCCCGCGAGGTGCTGAGCGCGCTCGATGCGGCGCACGCCGCCGGCGTCATCCACCGCGACGTCAAACCCTCGAACGTGATCATCGACAGCAGCGGCAAGGCCACGCTCGTCGACTTCGGTGTCGCGCGGCTCGTCGATGCGGAGATGACGCGGACCGGCGAGAGCATCGGCACGCCGGCGTACATGGCGCCCGAGCAGCTCCGCGGAGGCGCGGTCGACGAGCGCACCGACCTCTACGGTCTCGGTGCCACGCTGTTCGAGCTGATCACGGGCGAGCGTATGGTCGCGTTCGAGTCACCCGGCGAGGCGGCGATGGCGAAGCTGATGGCCACCGGCGATCGGGTGCTCGCCCAGGTGATCGCGAAGTGCCTGCGCGGCGAGCCGGCGGGCCGCTATGGCTCGGCGCGCGAGGCGCTGCTCGCGCTCGACAGCGGGGAGCTGATCGTCCCGAAGCACGATCGCAGCAGGGCGCGCCGGATTCGCCTCCTGCTGGGGCTCGTCGCCCTGATCGGCGGCGCGGTGCTCGCGTTCACGCTGCTGCGCAAGCCGGCGCGCGATCGCCGGCTCGACGATGCGTTCGCGATCGCGCAGCGCGGCGAGCACGAGAAGGCGATGCTGGTGCTCGACCAGTACCTGCTCACCGATCCCGACAACGCCGACGCGCTGACGCTCAAGTTCCTGGTGCGCTGGTGGTGGCACGGTGTCTACGACGACAAGGCCAGCAGCTACGTCACCAAGCTCGAGCCCGAGCAGCGCGCGATGGTGCGCGGCATCGAGCTGATGACGCTGCGCCAGGAGGATCAGGCCGTCGCGTACCTCGAGAGCGTGACGGCGGAGTTTCCCGACTCCGTGCTGATCGCGTTCGCGCTCGGTGAGGCGCGCTGGCATGGCGGCAATCTCGAGCGCGGCGTCGCGACGCTCGAGCAGGCCTATCTCCTCGACCCACGCTGGCAGATGGCGCTGCACCACATCTTCGAGTACCGGCTGTCGCGGGGCGAGCCCGACAAGCTGGTCGCCGTCCACGCGAAGCTGCGCGAGGTCGATCCGGCGCGCGGCGCGGCGCTCGAGTGCGAGATGGCGATCGCGTCGCGCAAGTACATGGAGGCCGCGACCAACGCCCTCGCCGTGACCCCGTTCGTCGAGCCGATCCCCGAGCTCTACACGTGCGGCGCTCACGCGTACGCGCTCGCCGGCCGGATCGATCTCGCCGAGTCGGCGATCGACAAGATGATGACGACGTGGGCGATCGATCTCCGCGAGTGGGGCGGTCAATCGATGGCGCACGAGCTGATGCTGTATCGCGGCCGCTACAACGAGTACCGCGACAAGCTGCGCACGCATCCGAGCCGGCAGACCGATATCGCCGGCATGCTGTGGGATCCGGACTTCGCGAGCAGCCCGACCGTGGAGCATCCCGCGCTGCACATCCTCGCGACCGCGAACACGTTCGGCATGCGCGGCCCGCCGATCGGCACCGCGATGGTGCTGCTCTCCGAGCACCGCCGCGGCCGCGATCCCGAGCCCCTGCACGCGGAGGATCCGCAGGCCGAGATCCGCGCCTATGGCAAAGGGCTCGGCGCCGAGCTGCGAGGCGATCGCGCGCTCGCGATCGAGCAGCTGCGCAAGGCGTTGACCGTGCCGGCGAAGGGCGACATCCGCATGCTGGTGGCTCACGCGCTCGCTCGCAACCTGCACGCGACGGGCGACACCACTGCTGCGAAGGCGGCGTGCCGCGAGGTCATGGCACCGACGCAGTACTACGGCTACCGCGCCGTGCTGGTGCCCGACTGCGTGCTGTGGGGCAACGATCCGGCGGAGATGAAGTGGCTGGACGAGACCTGGAAGGGCGCGTTCGCTCATCCGTCCGTCGTCGAGGTCCGCAGGCGGTTGCATGGCGGATAACGAGCTCACGCAGCGCGACGGTCAGGTCGACGAGACCGACGACATGACCAAGCGCGAGGGCCCGGGGATGCGGCGGTTGCCGTCGGTCAACACGCGCGATGTCGACATCGATTCGTCGCCACCGCAGCCCGAACCGGAGCGGCTCGAGCGCGGCACCACGGTCGGTCGCTACATCGTGATCGACGTGCTCGGCGAAGGCGGCATGGGGGTCGTCTACTCGGCGTACGATCCCGAGCTCGATCGCAAGGTGGCGATCAAGCTGTTGCAGGCGCGCCCGGAAGGTTCGCGCGGCTCGCAATCGGGGAGCACCGATCAGCAGTGGCTGACGCGCGAGGCGCAGGCGATGGCCCGGCTCTCGCACCCGAACGTGATCACCGTCCACGACGTCGGGCAGTTGACCGGCAACCGCGTCTACGTCGCGATGGAGCAAGTCGACGGCGTCACCCTGCGCGTCTGGTTGCGCGACAAGGAGCGGCCGTGGCGCGAGGTCGTCGAGGTGATGGTCGCCGCCGGCGCCGGCCTCGCGGCCGCCGTCGCCCATCGGGCACGCGACGAGGGCGGTCCGCCGGTCCGATTCCAGCTCCTCAACCAGCCCCAGCTCGACGACCGGCAGGCGACGTGGTCGGCCCGGCACTTCACCGACACGCCGTTCATGACGCGCGCGAAGGCCGCCGCGTCGTGGCGGCACTACCT
>JAEYYY010000011.1 GCA_023430775.1 Pseudomonadota bacterium | reverse complement strand
CTCCTGTCGGCGGCGGCGAGCTCTGCGCGACACAGCGCGATCAGCGCCTGGCGGTTGAACCCACCGCCGAACATCGCGAGTCGCTCGGCATCGTCGCGCTCGAGGAGCGCGATCGCGCGGACCAGCGCGTAGCGGGCGCCCTCGCGATCCCCGGAGCGCCGCGCGATCAGTCCGAGCTGGACGTGCGCCATCGCGAACGTCGGGTCGAGCTCGCCGGCACGTCGCGCATGCACGATCGCATCGGCGGTGTTGCCGGCGCTATCGCGGCACAGCGCGACCAGGTAGTGACCACCGGCGCTCGCCGGATCGATCGCGAGGAGCTGGGCGCTGACACTCTCTGCCTCGGCGAGCTTCCCGGCATGCGTCAGCGCCAGCGCGCGCAGCAGCAGCACCGCCGGATCGTCGGCGCCGAGTGGGGCGAGGCGGTCGAGCGCCTCCGCGAACCGCTCCTGCACGAACAGCTCGCGGATCTCGGTGAGCGAGCTGGGCGGTGCGATCGGCGGCGGCGCTGCGGGTCTGGCCTCGAGCGCACCGTCGACGCTCGCGCGCACGCGCTCGCTGGCCGCCTGGATGTCGGAGAACCACTCGGTGCCGATCGCGATCTCCGGCGCGCGTGCGATCGGCGCTGCCGGGCGCACCGTGCGCGATGCGCCGCGCTGGTAGTAGAAGGTGCCGTGCGTGCTGCACAGATCGAGATCGGAGCGATCGCGCAGCGTCTCCGCGTGACCGAGGAACAGATAGCCGCCCGGCACCAGGGCGCGCGTCAGGCGGGCGATCGCGGCCCGCGCACGCTCCTCGGTGAAGTACATCAGCACGTTGCGGCAGAACACGATGTCCCACGAATCGGGCGTCCACATCGCGTCGGCGTCGTCGTTGAGGTTCTTCTGCTCGAACGTGACTAGATCCCGCACCTCGCGTGCGAGGACGACATCGCGGCCCTCGGTCGTGCACCACCGCTGCTCGAGCTCCGGCGGGATCGCACGCAGCGCCCACCGCGAGTAGCGGCCGCGCGCGGCACGCTCGAGCGCCGTCGCGTCGAGATCGACGGCGTGGATCGCGACCTGCCGGTCGAACCGCTCGCGCACCAGCATCGCCATCGTGTACGGCTCCTCGCCCGACGAGCAGCCCGCCGACAGCACGCGGATGCGGCCGCGCGCGGCGAGTCGCTCGGGCAGGGCGACGCCCGCGAATGCGTGGAACTGTTCCGCGTGGCGAAAGAAGTAGGTCTCTCCGACGGTGAGCTCGCGGATCAGGGCGCGCAGCTCCGCCGGATCGCCGGCCTCGAGCCGATCGAGATAGCTCGCGACCGATTCGTCGTGCACCGCCGCACGACGCAACCCGAGCTCCGCCATCGCACCGGCGCGGTCATCGAACCGCAAGCCGAAGCGTCGCGAGGTGAACCGCATGAACGACGCGAGCTCGTCGGCGGTCACGCGGCCTCCGGCACGATGCGCCCGGTGTCGAGCACCACGAACAGCTCGCGATCGAGCGCGCCGATCGCCTGCACGTTGTCGTGCGTGATCGCGCGCACCAGCGGCGGCAACTCCGAGAACGTCGCGCTATCGAACGACCGCACGTCGATCACGGCATCGACCAGCAGCGCGACCGTCCTCGCGCCTGCGCGCACCACCACGAACCGCGCCTGCTCGCGAGCGTCCTGCCCGAGCAGACTCGCCGTATCGATCACCGGGATCGCGGTGCCGCGCACGACGCTGACGCCGCGCACGAACGCGAGCTGGCCGGCGTCGGTCACCGGCTCGATCGGCAACGGCCGCATGGTCTCGACGACGTGGGCGATCGGAATCGCGCATGCGATCCCACCCACCCGCGTGACCAGCATGGAACCCCTACCCGCCATGAAGAGGTGCAGCGTATCGCAGCTGCGCCCCCGAGCGACACTTCCTGGGAGTCAGTAGCCGCAGGTCTGGCCCTTGTTCTGCTGCTCGAGCCAGGTCTTGAGCGGTGCGAAATACTCGAGGATCGCGGTCGCGTCCATGTCGCGCGATCCGGTGAGCTCGAAGAGCGTGTCCTGCCACGGCTTGCTCGCGCCGGCCTGCAGCATCTTCCAGAACGCCGCGCCCGCTTCCTTGTTCTTGTAGATGCTGCACTCGTGGAGCGGCCCGGTGTGACCGGCCTTCTTGCACAGCGCGCGGTGGAACTGGAACTGCAGCACCCGCGCGAGGAAGTAGCGCGTGTACGAGACGTTCCCGGGGACGTGGTACTTCGCGCCCGGATCGAAGTCCGTCGCCTTGCGCTCGACCGGCGGCACCACGCCCTGGTACTTCGCGCGCAGATCCCACCAGTGCTTGTTGTAGTCCTCGGGCTTCACCTTGCCGGCGAACACGTCCCACCGCCACTTGTCGATCATCAGCCCGAACGGCAGGAACGCGATGCGCTCGAGCGCGCTCTGCATCTGCTGGTTGATCGTCGCCTTCTCGTTCTTCGCGACGGTGGCGAGGAGCCCGCGCTCCTTGTAGTACTCGGGCGTCATCGACAGCGTGATGGTGTCGCCGATCGCCTCGTGGAAGCCGTCGTTGGCGCCGTTCTGGAACAGCATCGGCAGCATGTAGTACGCGGCGAAGTAGTAGTTGTGGCCGAGCTCGTGATGGATGACCTCCATCTCTTCCTGCGTCTTCTGGATACACATCTTGATCCGCAGGTCGTTCGAGTACGTGACGTCCCACGCCGACGCGTGGCACACCGCCTCCTTGCCGGGCGGCTTGTCGAACATCGAGCGTTCCCAGAACGTGGCCGGCAGCTCCGGCATCCCGAGCGACGTGTAGAACGCCTCGGCGAACTTCACCATCTTCTTCGAGTCCTTGCCCATCTGCTTCTGGATCGCGGGCGTGACATCGATCGACGCCTGACCCGGGAACGGCTCGAGCTCCTTGTACAGCCACGTCCACGACTGCGCCCACATGTTGCCGGTGAGGTGGGCCTTGATCGGGCCGGTCTTCGGCTGGATCTTGTCGCCGTACATCTTGTTGAGCTTGCGGCGCGTGTAGCAGTGCAGCTGGTCGTACAGCGGCTTCATCTGCCCCCACAGCCGATCGGTCTCTGCCTCGAACTTGTCGGCCGGCATGTCGTAGCCGCTCTTCCACATGTCGGCGACGTCCTTGAAGCCGACGCCGCGCGCACCTTCGTTGGCGAGCGGCACGAAGCTCTCGAACGGGCCCTTCACCGCGCGACCCACGCTGTCGTGCCACGCGGTCCACACCGCGAGCAGCTCGGCCGGGTTGCGGCTCTTCTGCAGCACCTTCGACGCGTCGTCGATGCCCTTGCAGTCCTCCTTGCCCGCCTTCTTCACGCACGCCTTGCCCTTGCCGTAGATCGAGCTCATCTCGGCGCCGATCTTCGCCAGCTCGTCGGCCTTCGCCGGATCGTCCGGTGCCGGCTGGCCGGCGAACTTGAGCAGCTCGAGCTGGCGGCGCGTGGCCGGATCGAGCTTCGCGAGGATCGGATCGAACTTGCGCGCGGCCTTGATCGACCTGGTGAGGAACTTCGCCATCTCGGCGGCGGTCTTCGCCGCGGCATCCTCGTGCGCCGGGGTGATGTCCGTCTCGTTCGCCCACGCCGCGAGCGACGCCTCGACGGCGACCTTGCGATACGCCTTGTCGGTATCTGCGACGAACTGCTTGGCCTCCGCGATCAGCGCGTCATCCGCGTTCTGCGGCGGCATCGGCGTGGGATCCACCGCGACGTCGCTCCCACCGCTGGGCGGCGGCGCGGGGATCGTATCGGGAGCCTTGGGGCCGCCGCAGGCAACTGCCCCGGCGAGAATGGCGACAACGAGGGGAGTCTTCAGCACGCCCGGACTCTAATTCCATGGGGGCGCGCGCGGTCAAGTGTCGTCGTATTAAGGCTCGAGTGGCACGCCGTCTTCGGACTCCTTCGGAGGCGGCGGTTCCTTGCCTGCTCCCGGCTTACCCGGTGCGCTGATGCCACGCTCGTCGAGCAGCTTGCGCGCCTTCTCCTGCTGCGCGGGGTCGAGTAGCGCGAACGCCCTGTCGAGCGCGTCCTTGTCGTTCGCCTTCTTCGCGGCGTGCAGCTTCGCGGCATCGGGCGTGGTCTTGATCTGGGCACCGGGCGCATTGTTGTGACGCGGCGGCGGCTGGCCCTTCTCGGCCTGCTCCTCGTCGGGGCGCTCGATCGCCCGCAGCTGGGTATCGATGACGTCGTTGCGCGCCGACAGGCTCGCATCGATCTCCTTCAGCTTCTTCAGCTGCTCCTCGCGAAGCTCGAGCGACCTCGCGCTATCGACGAGATAACCGACCGCGGTGCCCGATGCCGGCGGCAACGGCGGGAGCTCGCCCTCGCCGGGCTCCATGATCGGCGGATCCTTCTTGCAGGCAACGAGCGTCAGGATAACGAACAAGACGAAGCGCAACACGCGGCGACCATAGCGCGGCAGCGCGAGGGCATCGAGGCCGATCGTCATGTCGCACGTGATGCTCAGCGGCGGCGTCGGCGCAGGACGAAGATCACGAGGCCGCCGAGCGTGAACCAGCCGGGCACCGACGAGTTGCCGGTGTCACAGCAACCGCTCTCGCTGCCGCCACCGCCGGGACCACCGGTGCAGTCGTTGGCGAGATCGAAGTGACCGCTCGAGCAGTCGTCGCAACCGTCGGCATCCGAGTCGCCGCAGACGTTCGGATCGTTCGGATCCGGATCGTTCTCGTCGGGGACACCGTCGCCATCGGAGTCTGGACCGACGGTGGTACCGGTCACGCACTCGGCCTCGAACAGCGCGTTCAAGAACAGGCGCGCGCCCTGGCTCTGCGAGCCCGACACCACGGGCACGTCGGTCTTGTACTGGTGACCGCCGAGATAGCTGATCTTGCCCTGGCAGTTCTGGCCGCGTTGACCCGGCTTGAGGATCGGGCCGAGATCGCAGGTGCCGTCGAGGAAGCCGGTCATCCAGATGTCGGCGACGCCCGGGCCGTCGGGACCGGAGAGCAGCGTGACCTGGCGGTTGTTCTTGTACTCGGTGCCGAGGAGCGCGGACAGGTTGTAGGCCGGCTCGCTGCCGCCCGTGGTGCCGTACATGCCGTCGAACTGGTTGTACGGGATCTCGGGGCGCAGTACCTGGACCGTGCTGGACACGGGCTGCGCGGCGATCTCGAAGCCGGTGCCGCGCTCGCGGATGTCCTTCGCGACACAGAACCCGCTGACACATTCATAGCTGCCGTCGGCGCACGGGTTTGCACCGCTACACGCCACCGGGGTGCCGCTGGTGGTCAGGAAGTGGCCGTCGCGTCCGTCGTCGTCGAGGAACGGCCACGCGGCGTTCGGCGTGGTGTTCTCGTATGCGTTGACCGCCTGGCACTCGGCGAAGAAGTGAGTGTTCTCCTTCAAGAACTCGCGGACCTCGGCGACCACCTCGTGGCCGTTGTACGTGAACTGCATGGCATCGCATTCGGCGCCGACCGGCTGGGTCGCGGGGCACGCGCCGCCATCGCAGTCGACGCGTTCGCGATCGTTGACGTCCCAGTGCATCGACATGATCTGGCAGTAGGCGGCCGCGCCGTTCTTGAACAGCGCACCGTTGCGGTGATCGTTGTTCGGCGCCGCGCAGGTGCCGAGGTCACCCATGATCGCTTCCTCGGTGAGCATGTCGGGGTTCGCGGTCCCCGGGCCGCAGTCGCTGGCGCCGCACTTCTTGGTCGGGAACTCCGCGCCGTTGCTCTGCGGGATGCCGGCGGAGCGCAGGTAGTTGGTGGCGATCGGCTCGTTGCCGTCGGCGAACACCGCGATCGTCGGCGCGGCGATCATCTCCTTCTGGACGTTGCCGACGAACGGCTCGGTGGCCTCGTGCACGGTGACGACATGGAAGATCGTGCGCATCGCGAACGGGTTCGCGGCCCACTGCGTCGGATCGTTCCAGGCATCGATGATCGCGAGCGCGGCGTCGCGATCGACGGAATCGATCACGAACGGACCACCGCGATAGCGATGGGTACCGAGCGTCGAGTCGCGCGCCGCTTGTTCCTTGTCGTCCCAGATGACCTTCGTCGTCGCGGTCATGTCGGGGCTCATCGTCGGGTAGGCGCACTTGATGCCCGAGCCTTCGAGCTCGCAGTCCCAGTCGCACGGATCGTTGGCCGAGTTGCAGTTCGCTGCGTGATACGTCTTGTTCGGATCGATCACCCAGTGAACGTGGATGCCGTTGCGCAGCAGCGCATAGAGCAGGCCGTACGCCTGGAACATGCCGGTGTCCTGATAGGACAGGTCCATCGGAATGATCAGCGAGCCGGGCTGGAACGTTCGATCGGCAGCGCGCGCCGGCTGCGCGATGGCGACGAGTACGGCAACGGCGAACAGGACCGATCGCATGAGCTCCCTCCGAAACCCCATTAGAGATCGTTTCGTGGGCAGTGCGATAGGTTCCACGCTCCACACATCGAACGACCGTGAGGAAAACGGGTCGAGCGCGGATGAAATCCGTAGCGAATCCGCTCGCGTCTTCCGTTAGAACGCGACGTGTGTCGCTGTGATCGGGTGTGGCATGACCCGAAAACTCACGCCGAGAATCACTGTGCTGGAACGAGCACGATCGCCGAGCGGGGCGCGAGCGTGACCGGAGCGCGAACCAGCTCGCCGGTCATCGCATCCATGTAGTCGCCGGTGGGCAGGCCGACGGCGGCTTGCGATCCATCACCACGGTTGAGCGCGACGAACACGGTGTCTCCCGGGTCGGTCATCTTGTAGACCAGCACGTCCTGCGAGACGCCCAGCTGCTGGCGCGTGCCGCGACGGGTGGCCGGATGAGCGGCGCGCATCTTCCCGAGGGCCGCGATCCGATCGCGCAACGCGAGCTGCGGCGGGAGATAGTTGTCCCACTGCATGAAGTGGCGGTTGTCGGGATCGCCGGCGCCGTGCATCCCGACCTCGTCGCCGTAATACATCATCGGGATGCCCGGGATCGTGTAGAGCAGCGTGTACGCGACGGCGAGCCGCTCGTACGGGCTCGCGCTCTGCGGCGCGCCGGGGCGATTGCTCCACGCGCGATCCTTGCCGCCATCCCACGCGCCGAACAGCGGGCTGTCCTCGGCGAGGTGGACCGCGCGCGGCACGTCGTGATTGCCGATGAACGTCGACATCACCGAGCCCGGGCCGTAGTAGCCGTCGTTGGTGTCGAGGAAGCCGGCGAGGTCACCCATCGCCCCGTCGCGGCGGAGGATCGTCGAGAGGATCTGGCCGCGCAGCGGGAAGTCGAACTGACCGTCGAGCATGGTGTCGGGGTTGACGTACGACTTGATCAGATCGCGGCTGCCATCGAAGGTCTCGCCGACCATGTAGAACCGCTGATCCCACGCGACCTCCGCGTTGACGCGCGCGCGCACATCGGTGAGCCACGAGGTCTCGATGTGCTTCACCGCGTCGAGCCGGAACCCATCGACCCCGATCCGCTTCGCCCAGCGGAGCGCGTTGTCGACCGAGTAGCGGCGCGCATCGCCGTTGCGGAAATCGAAGTCGGGGAGGAACGGATCGAACCAGCACCTGAGGCGATCGTTGTCCCAGCTGCAGCCGGAACCGCACACGCAGTTGCCGCCGAAGCCATTGTCGTTCGGCCAGAACCACTCGGGGTGCTGCGCGTAGATCGGGCTCTGCGTGTGCACGTGATTCATCACGTAGTCGATGAGCACCTGGATGCCGCGCGCGTGAGCGGCGTCGACGACGGCCTTGAGCTCCGCCTCGGTGCCGAGCTTGCTCTCGGCAGCCTCGAGATCCGCGGGCCAGTAGCCGTGATAGCCGGAGTAGGCGTGGCCGTCGGAGCCCGGGTTCGAGTTGTTCGCGTTGTCGATCGGCGACGTCAGCCACAGCGTGTTGACGCCGAGCTCGTCGAAGTAGCCCTCCTCGATCTTCTGCTTGAGGCCGGCGAAGTCGCCGCCCTGGTACTGACCTGGGAACTCGACGCCGTTGATCGGCTCGTCGTTCGTCGGATCGCCGTTCGCGAACCGATCGATCAGCACGAAGTACATGATCGAGTCGCGCCAGTCGATCGCCTCGCGCGCGGGGCAGTTGTCGCAATCGGCGCGGATCACCGAGTTGAACGCGCCGAAGCCATCGGGCGACCTCCGCGGGTTGTCGGGATCCGCGATCCAGTTGCCGTCGACGACGAGCTTGTAGACGATCACCTGATTGTCGGTGACCGGCAGCGTGGCCTCGAAGTGATCGCCGGTCTTCGTCATCGGCACGCCGACGGTCCAGCCATCCGCCGCGAAGTCGCCACGCAGCACGACGTCGCTGCCGCCGCCGCTGTACTTGATGGTCACGCTGCACGACGGCACGGTCTCGCAGACCTCGCCGCCGCCATCGCCGGGACCGGCGTCGCCCGGCACGTCATCGCCGCCTCCCGGATGCTGCTCCGAGGGACAACCCGCGAGGGCGCACAGGACCGCGAGCGAGAGCCAACGCATGGCGCGCGATGCATCAAGGCTCATGCCACGCGGAGAAGACGACAACGCGTGAATTTGATCCAGAGAATTCGGCGGTTGGGGAGCGTGCCAGGACCGGTGATCGAGCCCTCGTTGCGAACCGCAACGCGCTTTAGTAAACGGTCCGGGCAATGCGGTTGTTGGTCTTGCTCGTGATGCTCGCCGTCGCGGCACCGCGCGCCGAGGCGGGCGAGTTCATGCCGCGCCAGCCCAAGCCCCAGCCCACGGCGCCTGCGGCCAAGGCCAAGACGTCGAAGCCGACGCGCTCGGCCCAGCGGCGCAAGATCACGCGCACCGCCTCGAAGGCGAAGAAGCCGAAGAAGCGCGGCGATTCCGGGTGGAAGCGGCCGATGCCGTGAGCGACGGTCGCTCGTTGTGTTCCGCAACGCGACGCCCTCGACGTCGCTTTAGATCCTGAACATGTGCTGTTGCGACGCGGGCATGCTTCGTGCTCGTGTGCCGGCCCGTGCGGTTCGCGCTCGCAATGACGTTGGTGCTTGTGGGCACCGAGATCGCCATGGCGCAGCCCGATGCAGGCGGACCTCCGCCTGATCCGCAACAACCTCCCGCACCCGAGCCGACGCCCGAGGCGCCGAAGCCGGTGCCTCCACCAGCGCCGGACACCTCGGCGCTCGAGCGCCGGATCCGGGATCTCGAGGCTCGCCTGCGGCCCGAGCCGGCGCAGCAGCCTGCCGCGCCGAGCGCGCCGAATCCGATCGCGGTGCCCGGCTCGGCACCCAGCATCCATCGCCCCGGCAAGGATCTCGGGTTCCGGTTCGGCTCGTACGGTCGCGTGCTCGCGGGCACCGATCTGCGCGGCGGCAAGCCCGAGGCGGCGAACGTCGTCGCGCACGGCCCGCGCATCGTCGAGGACAGCTACCTCGAGCTCGACTTCTCGTACGGCGCCGAGACCCCGAGCGGCTTCCGGCTGCGTCCGGTGATCACGCTCGCGTTCGACGGCACGCTGTTCCACGACACCGGCAACTTCGACGCGCAGCCCGCGCTGCGGAACATGTTCCTCGACGCCCAGGCGTCGAACGACGTCACGGTGTGGGCGGGCTCGAAGATGTATCGCGGCGACGACATCTACCTGTTCGATTACTGGCCGCTCGACGATCAGAACACCGTCGGCGCGGGCGTCGTCTATCGCCGCGCACCTTCGCAGTCCGGCGATGACGTCGTCGAGCTGGCGGCGCACGCCGGCTTCAATCGCCTCGAGGAGCCGAGCGAGTTCCAGTTCCAGCAGATCGATGTCCCCGATCCCGAGCAGGGTGCGCGTACGATCGTGCAGCTCAACCGCCAGCGCATCGTCGGTAGCGCGACCGGCACGTACCTGATGCTCGATCGTCCCGAGGCCGCAAACTTCAAGCTCAAGCTGCACGGCGAGGTCCACGCGCTCGGCGATGGCACGCGGCAGCGCCGCACCGACGGCACGTTCGAGGATCTGCCGTCGGACACCGGCTATCTGATCGGCGCGCAGATCGGCACGTTCGGCTACGCGCCGGCGGAGAAGAAGTATCGCCGCCACTTGAACCTGTTCGCGCGTTACGCGCGCGGCCTCGCGGCGTTCGACGAGATCGCGCCGCCGACGAGCTTCGGCTCCGATTTGAAGGCGAAGCGCGCGAGCGAGCTGTCGTTCGGTGCGTCGGGCAACTGGGACCATCCGCTCGGCAACGTGATGTTCGGTGCGCTGTCGCGCCGCTTCGTCGACGCCGATGGCAACGGCACCGACTTCGACGATGGCTGGGAGTACGCGATCGCGGCGCGCCCGCTGGCGCATCTTCCCGGCGTCCGCGGAGTGTGGGCGGGCGCGGATGTGTCGTATCAGGCGCGGTTTCCGCGCGGCCTCAACCCGGTCACCCAGCGCGCCGAGGATCCGGGCGTGTTCCAGATCGCGCCGATGCTGGTGTTCTCGCCGATCGGACCGTCGGGCTACGACCGGCCGCAGATCCGGCTGGTCTATCGCTACGCGCACTTCAATGCAGCGGCGCGCGATCTGTTCGTCGATCAGGATCCGCGGCAGGACCAGAAGGTGACCCACTTCCTGGGCATCCAGGCCGAGTGGTGGTTCAACTCCTCGACCTACCAGCGCTGATCACTCGCAGGTGTTGCAGCCTTCGGGCTCGCTGTTGCAGACGTTCGGCCGGAAGCCGTCGCACTGGAACGGATCGTTCGCCACCTCGGGACAATCCGTCTGCAGGCAGCTCGAGCCCTGACCGCAGGTGAGGTCGCACGCGCACGCGTCCGAGCAATCGACCTTCGGGCACGACCCGTTGCCGGTGCACTCGACGGTGCACTTGCCGGGACCGCAGACGACGTTCCCGCAGGTGCCGTTGCCCTTGCACTGGATGGTGCACGAGTTGCCCTGGGTGCAGTTGATGTTGTCGCACAGCTCGTTGCGCGTGCAGAGGATGTTGCAGTTGAAGCCGGGCGGACAGTTGATCGCGTTGTTGCACGTTCCCGGCGACTGGTTGCAGTCGATGGTGCAGGTGTTCGTCTGCTGGTTGCACGACGTGCACTGCGCGGGGCAGCTGAACGTGTCGGGCTTCGGACCGTCGGGATCCGGACCGGGACCGTCGTCGGGCGGCTGACCGGTGGTGATGCAGAAGCCGTCCTGGCAGGTCTGGCCCGGATCGCACTGGTTCCGGTTATCGCAGGCGAACTGATCGCTGCGATGGTTGACGGAGCAACTCGCGAGCAGCGCGAGCGTGACGGCGAGGAAGATCTTCATGGAGCACCCCAGGTGAGCGAGACGCCGGCGCCATGGTCGAACACCGTCGGAACGATCCTCGCCTGCTTCTCCTGCGACCGCGCGCGCTTGCCCTTGACGTAGAAGTACGTGCTGACGCCGCCGAGCACGAGCCCGCCGACGAAGAAGAAGTTGCCCCAGCCGGCGAGTGCGTCGCCCTTGTTCTCGAGATCCTGGAGGCGCAGCAGATCGGCGCGCGTCCGCGTCGGAGCGTCATCGATCTGGCCCTGGACGCCCGAGGCCGCGGCCCACAGCACGAAGCCGAGGAACGCCATGCCGCCGCCGGTCGCCATGCCGGCGATGTACAGCCGGCGTCGATCCTTCTTCTCGGGCGGCTTGTCGGGCAGCGGCTTGGGATCGGTGGGCGTCGCGATCGGATCCGTGATCGGATCGGTGGGCGGCGTCGGATCGACGGGTCTGGTGTCGATCGGTTTCGGATCCACCGGATCGACGGGCTTGGGATCGACGACCACCGGCGGCTGCGGGCCGATCGGTTTCGGATCCGTGGGGGTGGGGCCGACCGTGGCCTTGATCCCGAACAGCGGGCCGAGCGCGGCGACCTGATCGGCCTTGTCGGCGGCGACCACCGTCGACGCGTCGTGCACCGCACCGCCTTTCTTCGCGCGCCGCACGCTGATCTCGTAGCCGGGAGCCCGGGGATTGACGGTGACGATCACCAGCTCGTCGACACCGAGCGCGTCGATCACCTGATCGCGGCAGCTGGCATCGGCAGGCCTGCAGCCGACCATCTCGGCTGCCTCGGGAAACGTGATCTCGCCCGCTGTCACCGTGTCGGTGCCTTGCTTCGCGAGCTTGACGATCGCGCCGTCGACCTTCTGTCGCGTCTTGACGTCGGCCTTGCCGTCGGAGTGGAGGACCAACAACTTATTCTGCGCCGCCGCGGCGGTCGCGCCGAGGCAGAGCATCAACAGAACGATCGATGCGCGTTTCATGATCCGAGCCTCTCCAGTCGATTGCGAATCTGCTCGGCGTCGCTCGCGTTGGGCGACAGCTCGAGGTAGCGCTTGAACGCGGTGACGGCCTGCGATCTGCGGCCGAGCTTTTCATAGACCAGGCCGATGCCGCGCCACGTCGGCGCATAACCCGGGTTGGACGCCAGCGCTTCCTTGAAGGACGTCAGCGCGCCGTTGGTGTCGCCCTTGGCGTAGAGCTGGAAGCCGGTCTTGTACGCGGTCGCCGCGTCGACCTTCGCGACCGGCTTTGGTGGATCGGGCTTCTTCGGCTCGACCTTGATCGGCGTGGGCTGCTTCGGCGGGTCGGCCTTCTTGACGACCACGTCGGGCTTCTTCGGCTCCGGCTTCTTCGGCTCGGGCTTGACCGGCTCCGGCGTCGGGTCCGGCTTGGGCAGCTCGGTCCTGGCCACCGTCGGCTCGTGCGCCGGTTCCGGATCGGGCTCGGGCTTCGGCGGCTCGGCGACGGGATCCGGCGCCGGCTTCGGTGGGTCGGTGACGACACCGCCGCCGGCTTGCGTCGGGTCGCCGATCGGCGCCGTCGACTTCGCGACCGGTTCCTCTTCCTTGCGGTCGCCGGAGAACGCGAATGCGAGACCGACGACCAGCAGTGCCGCGGCACCGAGGGCGCCGAACACGATGATCATCCGCTTCTTGTGCTTCTGGCGATCGGCCTCGATCGAGTCCTCGCCGTCGTCGTCGCTGGCGCCGAGCGCGGGCTGCGAACCGGTGCCCCAGCCCCAGCCGGCGAGCACGTCCTTCTTTCCGGTGCCCGTGCTGTCGCCGCGCGACTGCGCGCGAGGCTTGGCGGCGGGCACCGACGCCGATGACGATTGGGTCTCGGTG
>JAEYYY010000793.1 GCA_023430775.1 Pseudomonadota bacterium | reverse complement strand
GTGCTCGCCGCCGCGCTCGGCTACGCGAGCTATGTCGCCATGGTCGATCCGGTGAAGGGCCAGGGCCTTCGCGAACGCGTGCTCGCCCTGCGCGCTCGTCACGGCGCCTGATCGCTGTCTACCCTCGACGCGTCCACTCGAACGAGCGTGAGGGCGCCACAGAGCCACGCGATCGCCGACCGGGAAAGTCGCACTCGGCGTCCTGCGCAGCGGCACGTTCCGCGTGCGGGCGATCGGCCTCGGTGCTCGGAAGGGCTGATCGTCGTCGCGAGATGCGTGCCGAGGATCCCGATCGACCAGCAAAGCGTCCGCGATCGTGGGACCACGCAGTCGCTGGCAAACAGGCCGTCATCGAGCTCGCGTTGTTTCGATCACGCAGCGGGTGCACCGGGCGATTCGACCGGCGCGCGTGGGATAGGATGAGCCCGATGTCAGGGCGCCATGCGCTGGTGCTAGCAGCCGCGACGACCGCGATGCTACAGGGGACCGCGCACGCCGACGCTCCAGGGCGGGGTACGCCGAAGCCCGCAGGCACCGATGGTCGCGGCGGCGGCACGTCAGGCGCTGACGCCGATCGCGCAAACGGAACCGCGCGCGCCGGCGGCACCCCGTGGCTCGATCTCGGCGGCCAGCTGCCGCTCAGCGATCCGCCCGAGCTCGACGACCTGCAGTACCGGGCGCTGACCGACCACGACAATCCGCGCTACCTGCGCCTGTTCCTCGAGGAGATGGGGATGCTCGGCGCCGGCGTGATCGAGTACTGGATCGATCGCAAGCGCGCGATCACCAACTTCGATTATCCCAGCCTGCTCGATCGCTTCACCTTCAAGGCGTGGCGCCTCGACAACAACGGCTTCCTCATCAACTTCATCGGTCATCCGCTGAACGGCATGTGCTACCACATGCTCGCTCGCGCCAACGGGCTGGGGCTCGTGGGCTCGGTGATCGCCGGCTTCGCGACGTCGATGACGTGGGAGTACGGCTGGGAGTTTCGCGAGAAGGTCAGCATCAACGACGTGATGGTGACCACCGGCGCCGGCGTCACGCTCGGCGAGTGGGTCAACTGGATGGGGCGGTATCTCGAGAGTGCGCCGTCGCCGCGGCCGTGGCACCGGTTCGCGAGGTGGACGATCGGCTTGCCGCAGGCGCTGCACAACGCGCTCGACGATCGCAATGGCCTGCGCAAGGGGACCACGCCCGACTCGCTCGGCTTCTCGTCGGACATCTGGCACCGCTTCGAGCTGTCGGCCGGTTCGGTCGTCGCGCAGCCACGAGGAGATGCCACCGGTGAACGCGTGGTGGCGCCGGATCTGCGGGCGAATACCGAGCTCGTCGCGTTGCCCGGGTTTCTGCGGCCGGGCCACGGCGGGCGGACGTTTCGCGATGCCAACGTGGCGTCGCTGAAGCTCAGGTTGTCGACGGCGCCCGACGTGGTCGCGGTCGATCTCGCCAGCGATACCTTGCTCGCCGGCATCCAGAGCCAGTCGTTCGACGAGCGCGGCGGCACCGCGACCCTGATCGGCATCGACCTCGGCTTTCGCTTCCTGCACGAGCGGTTCGGCGGCTTCCGCGAGCGGCTCTCGCAGCTGCACTTCCCGGGGCTCGGCATCGATCAGTACATCCTCGCCGGCTCGTTCTGGTTGCGCGCGCGGGCACGCGTCAACGCGGACTTTGCAGGCGTCCACGCGGCGGCGTATCCGGCGTACCGCGCCGATCACGTCGACGTCGCCGACAAGCAGATCCTCCGCAAGCACGGCTACTACTACGGCTGGGGTGCGTCGACGCGGCTCGATCTCGAGCTGCACACCCGCCATGTCGCCGCCGGCGTCGCGTTCCGCTACGGCCGCTACGACTCGCAGGAAGGCCTCGACCGCAAGCAGGAAGACGTCACCGACGACGTCAACGCCCGCGACACCACGCTCGACGCCGAGGCCTGGTTGCGGATCGCCCCGACCGCCGGTCGCCTCTACCTCGAGGCGCGCGCGAGCCAGCTCGAGCGCGAGGGCCGCGTCGGCGCGTACACCTCCGATCAGAGCCTGCGCCGGATCTCCTTCGCACTCGGCCTGTCCTTGTAGCGAGTCGGCTCGACCGGCTACAGGATCCAGTTGCGATGGAGATGCGTCGTCGGCAGCCGGCCGACGAGCTCGGGCATGCGGTCGCCGACGTGCCGCGCGCAGAACAGCTGCTCGGCCTCGGTGGTGCGACGGACTTCCTCGCAGTCGCGACATTGCGCCTCGAGCTCGACGCCCTCGGCACCGACCACCATGATCGGGCACGGCGCCAGCCATACGAACGTCTCCGACAGCGACGGGACGTGGAACCGGCCGACCACGAGCAGATCGGCGCCCAGCTGATGGGCGAGGGCGCAGATCGCCGGTGCCGGGCGTCCCCGGATCACGTGGGCCTCGTAGAGGCGAAGCGGCTGTGTGAATAGATCGAGGGCGTCCTCGATCTTCGCCTCGAGCTCCGCGCGGATGGCCTCGCGATCAGCGTCGTCCGGAATTGCCGTGACGACGTGCAGCTCCGTGCCGGGGTGGCGGGCAGCCTGATCGAGACCGTGCTCGAGGACGATCTCCGCGTATTCGGAACGATCGAGGGCGATCAGGATCCGCATGGGTTCGACGTAAGTGCTGAGGTGGGATCGCGCAATCGGAGCATGACCGACGAGGCTGACCGTGCCGCACTGCCTCGGTCTCCAGCTCCAGGCTCGTCCGTCTCCTGCTGCTTGTCTACCGGCGACGGCGCAACGCTCAGCCGGTGATCACAGGCCGAAGAACGTGCGGATGCCGCCGAGGATCTGCGCCCGCTCCGAGGCGGCGCGTGCGAGACGCGCGGCATCGTCGAGACCTTCGCGCGCCGCGACGAGCTCCATGCGCTGTTCGGCGAGGCGCTCGGAGAGCTCGACCGCGATCTCGGGACGCGCGAGCAGCACGCGCTCGAACGTCTGCTTGTCGAGCCGGTAGCACTCGACATCGCTGATCGCGACGACATCCGCCGTGCGCGGCTCACCGGTGACCAGGCCCATCTCGCCGAACACGTCGGGCGCGTGGATGGTGGCGACCTTGCGCGTCAGCATCGGGGCGGGACCGTCGTCGTCGGGATCGACCTTGGTGCGGATCTCGCAGCTGCCGGAGGTCAGGATGTAGAGGTAGTGGGCGGTCGCGCCCTGGCGCGTGATGATCTCGCCGGCCATCCACAGCTTCGCGGTGAGGCCCTCGGAGAGCTCGCGTAGCTCGGAGTCGTCGAGCATGCGCAACAGCTCGACGCTCTTGATGGCGGCGAAGTGGGCATCGGCCTCGCGCTTGTTGCGGCGAGACTTGCGGGCATCGTCGTGGAGCTCGAGGTGCTCCATCCGCGCGGGGATGGCGAGCGGGATGCCGGCGCGCTGGAGCGCGGCGAAGATCCGCATGCGGACGCGCGACCCGGTGGAGTCGTTGCGGCCCATGTCGTTGACCCAGTACTGGACGCCGTAGTTCGCGTAGCTCTCGTGGTGGTCCTTGCCGAAGTCGAGGCAGAGGCACGACGGCTGTGGCAGCTCCGCGACGTTGTCGATCGGCGAACCGCGCAGGCCATCGTCGACCGCCTTGACGACGCGAAACGGCGTGAAGCGATAGTCGACGTGGAAGTAGGCCCAGCAGCGCTGCGGGCCCTTGTTGCCATCGCGCTGGCCGAGGATCGTGATGTTGTTCGCGAGCAGCTGCGCGTTGGGGACGACGATGGTTTGCCAGTCGCGCGTCTCGACGATGGTGTGGCGCCAGCGGATCGCGCGGATCTTGCCCTGGCGGCCGTTATCGAACTGGAGCCAGTCGCCCTCGTGGATCGAGCCATCGAGCTGCAGCGCGACGCCGCCGAGGATGTTGCCAAGCGTGCCCTGGAGCGAGATCGCGAGGACCGCGCTGAGCACGGCGCCGGTGGCGAAGGCACCGGTCAGATCGAGATCGTGATGCGCGAGGGAGACGAACAGCACGACGACGTAACCGACGCCCGCGATCAGCTCGCCGGCGATCACCGGCAGCACGAGGCCGACCCGCGGCAGCAGCACCAGGAACAGGAGCAGCCCACCGAGGTTGACGATCAGGAACATGCGGACGATCTCGCTCGCGATGTCGAGCCGCTCCGCCCATTCCTCGTTCAGCGCGAGGCTGATCGCGAACGTGGCGAGCGCGACCGCGAACAGGATGACCGCCCGGCGCAGCCGCCCGCGGTGGACGGGAGCCAGCTGATTCACCAGCGCCGCGACGACGATCAGTCCGGCGAACAGCGCCAGGAACCACAGTGACACCGACACCGGAGAATTTTACTGGTGCGGTGGTGGCGGGCCAATTTTGCAGCCCCGCCGGGCCTACAAAGTTCGACGATTGACGACCCGCGATCGCGAACCCACGCTCGCAGTGCGCGACGAGGAAAGCCACGAACGCACGCCGCGTAGGCGGACTGAGAGACTGGAGAGGTCGTGCCCTCCTCGTCGCGTTCTTGTTTTCAGGAGAAGCGAATGCGGATCGCGAAGATTCTCTCGATGCTCCTCGTGCTGGGCGGCCTGGGTTGCGAGTCGACGAAGTCCCGGGTCGTGACGCCTCCGCAGCTCGATCTGCCGAGCTCGGAACCCGTGCATCTGCGCTCGCAGATCACGGCCCGCGAGGCCCCGCCACCGCTCGCAGGATGATCTGACCACGTTGGCTAGGCGCGGGCGCGACATCGGCCTATCCTCGCGGCCGAGGTCCGAATGTCCCAAGCCGACAAGAGAAAGCAATCGCTGTACTTCCCCGAGGAGATGCTGAAGGAGATCCAGCACGAGGCGCAGCGGCTCGATCGGTCGCTGTCGTGGATCGTCCAGCAGTGCTGGAAGATCTCGCGCAACAAGCTCAAGGAGTTCCCGTCGAGCACCGAGGAGCCGGGCTCGTTGCCCGATCCGCGCGAGGAGTAACTCAGCGCGGCAGGTTCGCGAGCTGGTAGCGCACGACGCGCGAGCCACCGGTCCCGAGGTTGCTGTCGGACACCCAGAGCTTGTCGCCCTGCACGGCGACCCCGCGCGGTGTTAGCGTCTGCTCCGCGTCGAGCTCGCCCCCGGCGAACCCACTCTTGCCGAGGACGGCGCCGGCGCTCGTGCCGGATGTGGTGGGGCGCGGCGTGTGGACGACGACGCGGAAGTTCACCTGATCGACGATGAACAGGCTGCCCTCCGCGACCGTGATCTCGCCCGGGAGGTGGAGACCGATCGCGTTCGGGGTCTGCGACCCGGCGGCCGCGTTTGGCGAGCCGGTGGCGCCACCTGCCTGACCGACGAAGAAGTCGGCGGCCTGGTTGTTCTGCGTGGGCATGCCGTTCCAGCCCATCACGCGATTGTTCTCCGAGTCGGAGACGTAGAGGCGCTCGCCATCGAAGAACACGTCGACCGGCTGGTTCATCGAGCTCGGCGTCGGCGGCGACGGCGCCTCGGAGACGTTGAAGCTCGTCTGGCCGAGGACGACATCGGCGGGCGTCGCATTGGCGGTGGGGAAGGTCGACCAGATCAGCACGCGGTTGTTGCCCGTGTCGGCGACGACGAGGCGCGTGCCATCGGTCCAGATGCCGTGCGGCGCGGAGAGGCCGGACGAGCTGGTGACGGCGGTCGATCCGGTGAACGTGGTCTGGCCGAGCACGGTGTTGAACGTGGGGCCATTGGCGCCGGGAATCGCGTCGAGGATCACGACGCGGTTCGCCGCCGTATCCGAGATGGCGACCACCGTGCCGTCGCACGCGACATCACCGATGGTGTCGAACGTGCTCGTGGGCTCCGTCAGGCGCTCGGCGGTCGGACCGCTGGTCGCGGTGGTCAGCGAGCCCTGACCGATCGCGAGATCCGCGGCGGCGGAGAACACCAGGACGGGCGCGTTGAGCTGGAGCACGCGCGCATTCGTGAAGTCGCTGATCCACATGCGATCGCCGGCCACGCACAGCCCACCCGCCGAGCGCGAGGTATCGGCGGTGGTCCCGGCGGTCCGCGTGGCGAGGTCGGGTGCTCCGATCGCGAGATCCGCAGCCTGGCCGTTGGTCACCGGCGGTTCGGTTGGCAGCGTCGGGCCATCCTCGTCGAGGGGCGAGTCCGCCGCAGCATCGCCGGGTGTTTCGAGAACTTTCCCGCAGCCGGCGAGGAGCAAGGCCCCGAACAACATCCTCATGGCCCGAAGATAACCCGGCGCTAGAGGAGCGGGGCCGTCAGCGATCCGGTGACCTCGACCGTCGCGGTCGATTGATCACACTTCAAGACGGCGCTGCCGGTGACGAGACCGGTGCCGCGCAGCTTGAACGTCCCGTCGGTGAGCGAGCCGGCGGTGGCGTCGCCCTCGACGGTGAGGAACGTCAGCTCGAAGCTCTCGGTGGGGAACTCCTTGATCGCGACCTTGATGTTGACGTTCTCGAACACCAGGCGATGGCCGCGCTCGTAGGCCTTGCCGACGGTGGTCGTCATCTCGAGGTGGACCTTGCGGCCGCCGATGTCGAGCTCGCGGTCGGTCTTCGCGAACGGTGCGGGGACCGCGACGTCGTAGTTGGCGCCGCCGGTGTTCGTCAGCCGGAGCGCCACGGTTGCCTTGCCGGATTGCTTGCCGTAGTCGGCGACCAGGCACGGCTTGCCGAACGTGACGTCGACCGTGGCCGATAGCGAGGTGTCGAGCGTCTTCGGCAGCTCCTTCCAGAACAGATCGGCGCTCGGACCCAGCGTGGGGTGATCCGGCCAGCCTTGATCGGTGATCGGCGCGAAGCCGAGCGTGGCGAACGGCTGCGTGATCGCGGCCACCGCCGATGACTCGACGAGGTTGGTGATCGCGACCGTCGCCTTGGTGCCATAGGCAGGAATCGTCACCGACTCGGGGAACGACACCCGGTCGGTCGACAGGTTCTGCAGCTTCACCTTGCGCGCGAACCCGGACTTGCAGGTGGAGGTGACATCGACCGTGCCGTTGCCGAGGCCCTTGTGGGGGACGCTGACATCGAGCGACGCGAATTCGACGCGGTTCTCGGCATCGAGCGTCAGGGCGTGCGAGCGCGTGCCGCAGCGATTCTTGGCATCGAGGCGATACGCGCGGCTACCGATCGGTAGCGTCTCCTTCACCTGGCCCTGCGCGAGCTTGTTCGTCGCGACGGTGCGATTGCCGGCCTTGACGACGATGTCCGTCGAGCGCGGCGCGATCCATTCGATCGTCGTCGGCGTGCACGCATCGACCAACTGCTTGGTGGCGCCGGGACCCGGGCTGTTGCCGAGCGTGGCGTCGACGGCGCGAAACGCTTCGATCGCCGGCGGCGGCAGCACGGTCGCGAGGTTGCGCCACGCGCCCTTCGCGCCGACGCACAGCTGCTCGCACTCCTTCGGCGGCGGGAAGGCGAGGTAGTGATCGCGGATCGAATTCGCCAGCGTGCGATCGAGCTTGCTCGCGCTGACCATCCGGTTGAGCTCGTCGTCGAGCCACGCGGGTGGGGTGCCGGTGGGTGGCTTCGCGGGAGGCGGGCGCGTCTTGCCGAACCACACGCAGCCGTTGGTGGCGCCCGGCGGCACGGCGACCTTGACCTCGGTGGGTGACCAGCTCGTGATCTGCGCGGGGACGCCGCAGCGCTCGAAGTAGATCGTGGTGTCCGGTGGCGGCGTCTCGGGGAACGTGCCCTGGATGACGATGTCCTCGCCGAAGCACGTGCCACCGGGCTGCGAGGTGATGCCGGTGATCTTGTCCGTCAGCGCGGCGTCGCCGTACCTCGGAGGTGGCGGCGGCGGTTTCGGTGCGGGCGGTGGTGGCGGCCGATATGCCGAGACCACGCGCTTGTCGCCGGCCTTGTGTGATGTGTTGCAGGCGAGCAGCGTCGCCACCACTGCCAAGCTCGTCGCGAACGCGTACATGTTCCCCCTCGATGCGCGCTGACCAGAAATTTTACAGGGGCGCGTCGACGCGCAGCAACTAAGGCGACGTCCACGGGACGGACGAGGCGTCCGGGTTTCGACCGGACACGGACAACGCGCTCGCGCGATCACGCGAGGTTGCCGGTGGCGTGGGGCGTGCAGTGCGCGAGCCCATGCTTGCGACCCTCGAGAATGCGTTCACCACGACGCTCATGGATCTGTCGGTGCTTCGCCGCACCAACGTGGATCTCGACTTTCACTATCACGCGAAGCAGGTCGATCTCGCGGTCGGCTGGCTGTGCGATGCCGCCGAGGCCGGCGAGGACGTGCGCGACCTCGCGTGGCGCGCCCATCACGCGGTGCTGCAGCTGGCCGAGCTGCTGGACGATGCGGAGAGCGACGACCGGCGGACCCGGGACAAGCTCGACCTCGCTCGCGACGCGATCGGCGAGCTCCTCGAGGTGCTCGAAGCGGTGGTCAACGGCCGCATCTCGAAGCGTGATTGTGCTGTGATTCCGATCGGTTGAAAAAAGATCGGCCGGGTCGTCGATCGCCGAGCCGGCGGGGCGTCGTGCAGGCAGACCAACACGGAGAACGACATGCGGTTTCTGACGATGCATAGACACGACGCACAGACCGAGGCCGGCAAGCGACCGACGCCTGAATTCATGGCGAAGATGGGTGCGCTGATCGGCGAGTACGTCGCGAGCGGGAGGTTTCTCGGCGGCGAGGGATTGGGCGCCAGCAAGACGCGCACGCGGCTGACGTTTCGCGCTGGCAAGTGCACGGTGAAGCACGGCCCGTACGCGGGCGACAACGAGCTGCCGAATGCCGTGCTGCTGTTGAAGGTGAAGACGCGCGACGAGGCGATCGGCTGGGCCGAGCGCTACGGCAAGATCCTCGGCGACGGCGAGATCGAGCTCGGGCCGGTGGGCGAGCCGTGGGACATGGGGTTCGGCGACAAGCCGGCCGATGCGCCGCTGCGCGTGTTGCTGATCGAGAAGGCCGACCAGGACAGCGAAGCGGGAACACGCAGCACCAAGCAGAAGGCGGAGCTGACGCGGCTCAAGACCGAAATGAAGAAGGCCGGCGTGCTGGCGCTGGCCGAGCAGCTCGAGCCGAGCTCGAAGGCGAAGCGCATGGTGTTCACCAACCATCACCTGCGCATGATGGATGGTCCGTTCTCGGAGTCGAAGGAGCTGGTCGGCGGGTTCGCGATCCTGCGCTTCGATTCGATGGAGGACGTGATGGCGGAGACGCGGCGCTACGCCGAGGTGATGGGCGGCAACGTCGAGATCGATATTCGCCCGCTCGTCGACGAATAGCCGCGGCTGCTTCACTCCCAGCCGACGACGTAGCGATAACCGGGCGCAGCCGGCTCGCACGAGTGACGGATCTCGAGATCGAGGCTGGCGAGGGCCTTGATGGTCGGTGCGGTGATCCGCTCGAGGACGAGCGTCTTCAGCTGGAGGAGCAGTGGATTGTTCGCGAGCCGCTCGAGATCGGCGGCGGTCAGGTTGCTGTCGGAGAGATCGAGATGGACCAGGGACGGCAGCGGGTGGGCCTCGAGCAGGCCGAGCACGAGGTCGCCGTCGTTGAACCCGGTGATCGCGAGCCGTTCGAGCGGCAAGCGCTCGAGCGTGCCGAACAGCGGCTCGAGATCCTCGATGCGATCGACGTAATCGCGCGCCGAGCTCTGGAACGGATTCGATCGCGTGCCGTCGTCGGGATAGTTGTAGACGGTCCGGTAGGCGCGCTTGTCGTCGGGCTCGTTGCTCGTGAAGTCCTCGACGAGACGGAGCTCGAGCGAGGTGAGCTTGGGCCACTTCGCGCCGGCGAGCAGGCGGCCGGTGCCGTCGGTCCAGTACAGGCAGTGCAGCGTGAACGCGCGCAGCTCGGCGAGCTCGATCGTGCCGAGCTGCAGCTGCGCCGGATCGGCGACGACGAGGCGAAGCTCCTCGAGGTGTGGATGCTTCCGCCACAGGTTGCGAAGCGGACCGAAGTTGACGAGGTTCGGCTCGGGACTGAAGTCGCGCGTCAGCATGTGATCGACGGCGCGGGCGCGCGCGTCGACGATCGACAGCGACGTCCAGTTGCGAGGGAAGCCGATCTTGTGGAGCCAGTGAAAGGCCTCGGTCAGATCGAGCTCGAGCTCGGAGGATGTCTCGGCGGCGAGCGAGACACCGCGCATCTGCGGCGCGATCGGCGAGGCGATCAGCTCGGAGACGAGCTGCGGCATCTTGGCCTTGCGATCGAGGCGCAGCTCGACGATGTCGGGACGCGCGCGACGCCACGCGATCCGGATGTTGCCCTTGCGCAGATGGCGCGCCATCACCGAGCCGAGCAGGTGCTGGGCGTGACGCTCGACGTGCTTCGCGAACTGCTCGGGATGGTTCGCGAGGGCGATCAGCTCGCCGCGCGGATCGCCGGCCTGCTGCATGGCGTCGGCCCAGACGAGCCACTCCTCGTCAGGCGCATCGAGTGGCGGTTCGTCGAGCACGCGGCAGTAGAAGAAAATTGCGGGGCCGTGTCGATCCGGAGAGACCTCGTTCGTCGCCCCTATAAAGGAGAGACGACATGCGGCATCTACTGAAGATCATTGTTCTGGTGTTGATGATGGGAACCGCGAACGCGGGTAAGTACGCGTCCGTCAACGGGCTTTCGATGTACTACGAGGTCCACGGCAAGGGCCGGCCGGTGGTCCTGATCCACGGCGCGTTCTGCACGATCGAGGTCTGCATGAGCGGGCTCGTCAAGGAGCTCGCGAAGACCCGGCAGGTGATCGTGATGGAGCTCCAGGGGCACGGGCGAACGGCGGATCTCGATCGGCCGCTGTCGACCGTGAAGATGGCCGACGATGTCGCGGCGCTGCTCGACAAGCTGAAGCTTCCGAGCGCGGACATCTACGGCTACAGCATGGGTGGCGGCGTGGCGGCGCAGCTCGCGATCCGTCATCCGGCGAAGGTGAAGAAGCTCGTGATCGCGGGCGCCGCGCTGACCAAGGAAGGCGCGCAGCCCGGCACCATCGAGATGATCAAGGCGATCAAGCCCGAGATGCTCGAGGCGAGCCCGTGGTTCGAGGCCTACAAGAAGACGAGCCCGACCCCCGGCAAGTTTCGCGACCTCGTCAAGAAGGTCCAGAACCTCGACACGCTCGACGGCTTCAAGCTCGACGACATCAAGAAGATCAAGTCGCCGCTGCTGTTCCTGATGGGCGATGCCGACTTCGCGACCGTCGAGCACGGCGCGCAGGTGCTGCGACTGTTCGGAGGCGGCGCGTTCGGTGACACCGGGCAGCGGCGCGCGACCTCGCAGCTCGCGATCCTGCCGGGCACGTCGCACGTCGACCTGATCCAGCGCAGCGAGTGGATCGCGTCGATGGTCAACGCGTTCCTCGGCAAGTGACTCAGTTGTTCTGCGCTTCGCAGTTGCGGTTCTGTGATTCGCAGCTGCTCTCGCAGAACTTCTTGTTCTGCTCGCAGCCGTTGCGGCAGGTATCGCACTGGCGCTTGCACTCGTCCCAGCCGACGCTGGTGAGACAGCTCGTGCACCCCGGGCACGAGAACCGGCAGTCGGAGTCGGCGCGATAGCAGCCGTCGCGACAGGTGCGGTTCTCGCCCGAGCAATCCCGGCGCGGACGCTGCGGTGGAGGAAAGCTCGCACGCGGCGGCGGGCGCGACGTGGTGACCTTCGGCTGGGTGCCGCCGCCACCTGCGGGAGCCACGGCGGGGCCACCACCGACGAGCGCCGATCGCGGCACCGGCATGTTGGTGGCCTTGCCGCCGCCGCTGACGCTGCCGGAGCTCGTGCCCTCGGTGTTGAGCGGCGCCAGGCTGACGGTGAGCTTGGCGTTGCCGCGGCGCTCGACCTCGATCGTGCCGGAGTACGGCTGGTAGCCGAACAGATCGATCACGATCGAGTGCTTGCCCGGATCGACATCGAGGTTGTCGAGCGGCGCGACGCCGACGAACCGGCCATCGAGCAGGACGTTGCTCTCCGGCGGGGTGGACGCGACCTTGAGGCGACCGCGCTCGGACTCCTCGACGGGCACGCCGGGTGCGACCGGCTCCTCGATCGACGCGCGACCGATGGCGATGCCGATGACGAGCGCGACCAGCACCGAACCGACGAGGATCGCGATCAGCGGGCCCTTGCGATACGGCGGCAACGGCGGCATCGGCGGCATCCGGACGACCTCGCCCGGATCGACCGTGTAGTGTCCGCCCGACGGCTCCATGCGGGGCGACTATACCGACGTCCGGCGAAATCCGAGATGCGGACGCGCTGTCCGCGGAGCGGATTTCCCGGACGATCCGCGGCGTGATGTCGCCGGGTTACGCGTGGCGCGGCCCTTGCTGCATCCACGCTCGTGTTGCCTGACCTCGAGAGGTATCCTTGCCCATCGCCGTGGATTCGATCGAAGAGCTCCCCGACATCGACGACCGTCTCGCGTTGCCCGAAGCGGGCTACGAGATCATCGACGGAGTGGTGACGTTCGTGGTGCCGGCAGATCCACCGCACGCGGAGCGCCATCACACCATCGCGGTGCTGATCGGCACGCACGTGCGCGGCGAGTACAAGGTCGCGATCGACATGCTGACGCGCACGTCGAAGATCGACGACATCGCACCGGACGTCAGCGTGTTTCCGCGCGCCCCTCATCCGGTCACGGGTGGCCGCCAGCTCGAGCATCTCGCGTTCGAGATCGTGAGCACCGAGTCGATGGCTCACGCGACGAGGAAGGCGGCGAAGCTGGTCGGTCGCGGCGTCCGGCGCGCGTTCGCGATCGACATCGTGCGAAAGCGGATCATCGAGTGGTCACGCGAGACCGAGACCTGGAAGGTGCTCGACGTGCGCGGTCACATCGACGACCCCACGCTCGCGGTGCCGCTGTCGGTCGAGGCGTTGCTCGAGGTCGCTGATACCGACGACGAAGTCGCCCGCGCGTTGATCGCGAAGCGGAACGCGGTGGTCGAAGCCGAAGCCGCGAGGATGCGCGCGGAAGGACGCGCGGAAGGACGCGCGGAAGGACGCCAGCAAGTCATCCTCGAGATTCTCGCGGCGCGCGGAATCGCTTGCTCGCCATCGCAGCGCGCACGGATCCTGGCGGAGCGAGATGAGGAGTGTCTGTCCGAGTGGACTCGGCGAGTCGCGACCTGCCGGACCATCGACGAGATGTTCGCGGGCTGACGCGTTCCCTCAGCTCGCGAGATCGTGGAGGTGGCCGCCGGCGTCGAGCGCTTCGAGGGATCCGATCAGGGTGGTCGCGCGGAACAGCACCGGACGGATCCGATCAGCCACGGGGCCGAGCAACCCGAGGTGACGCCGGGTGACCGCGATGCCGGCGCGTTCGCCGCGCGCGTCCACGTTGGCGCGCAGCAGCGTCGCGTACGCATCGCAGCGCTCCTCGATCGTCGGCGGCGCGAACGGTTGGCCGGCGAGCCGCGCGCGGGCTTCGCGAAACACCCACGGGTGTTCGATCGCGGCGCGACCGATCATGACGCCGGCGCAACCGGTGTCGGCGAGTGCGCGAACGACATCGTCGGCGGTGCGAATGTCGCCGTTGACGATCACCGGGATCGAGACCGCCTCGCGGGCGCGCGTGGCCCAGCTCCAGTCGGCCGCGCCCGAGTGACCCATCTGCGCCGTGCGGCAATGGATGGTGAGCGCCTCGACACCCGCGTCCTCGAGGTGGCGCGCGAGATGGATGATCGGCATGTCAGATTCGGGGCCGAAACCGATGCGGGTCTTGACCGTGACGGGCAGTGAGACGGTGGCGGCGATCTGCCGCGCCATCGCGACCATCGCGGCGGGATCGCGCAGCCAGCCGGCACCCGCACCGCGGCGTGCGATCCGCGGGATCCAGCAGCCGCAGTTGATGTCGATGAACGCCGGCTCGAGCGTCTCGGCGATCCGGGCGGCGGCGAGCAGCAGCGCTGGATCGGAGCCGTAGATCTGGATCGCGGTGGGCCGATCGCCGGCGGCGAGGGCGGCGCGGCGCGCGGCCAGCCTGGAGTGCGCGATCAGCTGCTCCGCGGCGATGAACTCGGTGACACACAGCGAAGCACCGAGCGAGCGACACAGCGCGCGAAATGGCGCATCGGTGACATCCTCCATCGGCGCCAGCACCACGGGCAGCGCGTCGAGAAATGGAGCGATGCGAGAGGTCACGCCCGGGCACCCTACCAAGTTCGTGCGCATCGCGACAGCATGCGGCGCGGTGCGACCGCGCGCGCATCACGAGGCATTGCAACGACATGCTGGGCGTCGAGAGAAACTCCTCTCGTGGTGTGGAGGGCCGATGCTATGTTCGCGTCGTGAACCGCACGCTTTCCATGTCGATGCCCATGTCCCTCGAGGACATCGGGCATCCGTGCGCGCTCATTTGACCTGAACACGCCAGCGGCTGCCCTCGTGGCAGCTGCATCTGGACGAGGGCGGCCTCCGGCAAAGGAGGACTGCCATGACCACGTCGTTCATCACCACCGCGATTCCGTACGTCAACTCGCAACCACACCTCGGCTTCGCCTACGAGCTCGTGCTCGCCGACATCCTCGCGAGACATCGCAGGCGACGCGGCCGCGAGGTCAGGTTCTCGACCGGCAGCGACGAGAACAGCTTGAAGAACGTGCAGGCTGCTGCGCGCGAGGGTATCGGCGTGCGCGAGCTCGTCGAGCGCAACGCGGCGGCGTTTCGCGCGCTCGAGGGGCTGCTCGATCTCGCGCCCGACGACTTCGTGCGGACGTCGGTCGATCCGCGCCATCGCACCGCCGTCGAGTGGTTGTGGCGCGCGTGCGCGAGCGAGATCTATCGCCGCGAGTGGCGCGGGACGTACTGTGTCGGCTGCGAGGCGTTCGTCGACGAGTGCGACGAGCACGCGGCGCCGCTCGAGGAGATCGTCGAGGACAACTGGTTCTTCCGGTTATCGCGCTGGGTGGCACCGATCCGCGATGCGATCACCAGCGGGCGGATCCAGATCGTTCCCGACACCGCGCGCGTCGAGATCCTGGCGTTCCTCGACGGTGACGTTCGCGACCTCAGCGTGTCGCGCGTTGCCTCGCGCGCGAACGGCTGGGGCATCCCGGTGCCCGGCGATCCGGGGCAGGTGATCTACGTCTGGTTCGATGCCCTGGTGAGCTATCTGTCGGGGCTGGGCCTCGGTGGCGATCGAGAGCTGTTGCGGTTCTGGAGCGGCGAACGCACGCACGTGATCGGCAAGGGCATCACGCGGTTTCATGCCGTGTACTGGCCCGCGTTCCTGCTCGCAGCGGGCTTGCCGCTACCGCAGCGGATCTTCGTGCACGGCTATCTCACCGTCGACGGCAACAAGATCAGCAAGAGCGGCACCTCGCTCGCGGTGGACGAGGTCGTGCATCGCGTGGGCAGCGATGCGCTGCGCTGGTACTTCGCGCGCAGCTGTCGAACCCGCGGCGATTCGGACGTCACGGTCGACTCGATCGCGACCGCACACGACAACGATCTCGCCGACGGGCTCGGCAACCTGGTGCAGCGCTGTACCGCGTTGCTCGCGCGTGTCGCGGAGAGCCGCGTGGTCGCGGGCTCGCGCGAACCAGCCGAGCTGCGAGCGCGGGCCGAGGCGTTGCCGGCGCGGGTCGATGCGGCGCTCGATGAATTCCTGGTCGACGAGGCAGTCGGCGCGATCGGCGAGCTGGTCGATGCGGCGAACCGGACGCTCGAGGTGAGCGCGCCGTGGCGAGTCGCGAAGACCGACCCCGCGGCCGCAGCGGCGGCGCTCTACGCACCGCTCGAAGCAGCGCGCGTGGCCGCGGCCGAGCTCGCGCCATTCGTGCCGGGGATCTCCCGCACGATCCTCGATCGGCTAGGCGGCGAGGCGCAGCCCGGTTGGGGAGGGCTGCGCGCGGGGACGGTGCTACCCGGCGGGCCACCGCCGATCACCCGGCGCGTTCAGCGGGAGCCGCTGCGATAGAAGACGGTGAAGGTGAGGCAGTGGAACGCGGAGTCACTGGATTGGGTCAACACGATCTCGGTCACCTGGTGAGATGGGTTGGCCGCCATCCACGAGGTGATCTTGTCTCCGAGCTGCTGGCGCTCCGAGATCTGTGATGCCGTGAAGACCTTGACGCCGTCCCACGCCAGCGAGGGCCGAAGAACAACTCGATTGCCCGACTGAGTGGTCACCTTCGTCTGTTAGCAGGTTTCCCGGCAAAGCGATGCATGGGTGCGCCAACGAAACATTCGCTAATACTCGCTGCCGTGCGAATCCTGCTCCTTGCCACGCTCGCGATCGCGTGCAGCGGCAATTCGTCGCGTCGAGACAGCGCGAGCCAGCTGAACCGGCACAGTTGCGCGATGCCGGTGTGTCAGGACCGCGCGATCCCGCCGGCGTGTGAGCACTGTCGGTGGCACGACCAGAGCGACGTGAAGCTCTAGGCGCGGGTCTGCGCGTCCTGGACGAGCGCGAGCAGGTGCTCGACGGTGAACGGCTTTCGCAGCTTGAGGTTGTCGACCGAATCGAGGAAGCCGGCGAGCGCGGGCACGAACGCCCCGCCGGTGATGAACACGATGCGACGCTCGAGGCCCGGCCACTGGCGCTGGATCTGCTCGAACACGTCGCGGCCGTTCATGCGCGGCATCATGACGTCGCACAGGATCACCTGGTAATCGCGCTCGGCGATGCGCGCGAGCGCGGCGTCGCCACTCTCGACGGCATCGACCTCGTGCTCGGTCTCGAGCAGGCCCCTGATCGCGGTGAGGACCTGCGGCTCGTCATCGACGACGAGGATCCGCATCCGCTCGCCCCGCGCGGGCCGGCCGATCACCTGCGAGCGTGGCGGGGGGCCGGTGCTGCGCGGCAGCGCGACCTCGAGGCGCGTGCCCTGCGGACCGGTGCTGCCGACCGCGATCGTGCCGCGCATCCGCTCGACGAGCTGCTTGCAGACGGAGAGGCCGAGCCCGGTGCCTTCACCGACCGGCTTGGTGGTGAAGAACGGTTCGAAGATCCGGTCGGGCTGGGTGAGGCCGGGGCCGGTGTCGGTGACCGAGATCGTGATCTGATCGGCGACCGCCACCTCGACGGTGATCGTGTTGTGGCGCGAGGCATCGAGCGCCTGGATCGCGTTGACCAGCAGGTTGATCACCACCTGCTCCAGCCGCGGCGCGCTGCCGTCGACGATCGCCGGCGTGGCCGGAAAGCGGCGGACGAGCTGCGCGCGATGACGGAGATCGTGCTCGACCATCTGCCGCGCGCGCCCGACGACGCTGACGACGTCGAGCGGCGCATCGGGCTCGTCGGTCTGATCGCGCGAGTAGGCGCGCAGGTCGCGAACGATGCGAGCGACGCGCTCGACCCCGTGGATCGCATTCGCGATGTGATCGCGAAGCAGCGCGGCGCGCGCGGGGTCCGGCTCGGCGGCGGCCTCGCGTTCGAGGCGCTGCAAGCTGAGCTGGAGATAGGTCAGCGGGTTGTTGATCTCGTGCGCGACGGTGGCGGCCATCGTGCCGAGCGCGGCGAGGCGATCGGCTCGGAACAGCTGCTCGTGCATGCGACGGCGCTCGCTGACATCGCGAACGAACGCGAGGATCGCGGGCTTGCCCTCGTACTCGTAGAGCGCCGAGTGCACCTCTCCGACGATGCCGTTGTCGAGCAAGTACTCCGACGACTCGACGCGCTTGCCCTTGTAGACCTCGGCGATCCGCGCCATCGCGCGTGCGGCCTCGGCGGGAGGCAGGAACTCCGAGAGCAGCCGGCCGAGCACGTCGGTCTCGCCAAACATCCGCAGCGCCGCTGGGTTCGCCAGCACGATGCGTCCCTGCTGGAGGATGACGACGCCGTCGGGTGCGTTCTCGATCAGTGATCGAAAGCCGGTGACCGATCGGCGCAGCGCTTCGACGGCGGCGTGCTCGTCGGTGCGATCGCGGAAGTAACAGACCGCGAGCTCGCTGCCGCCCGTGACGATGCGGGCGACGCCGACATCGACCTTGCGAACCGTGCCGTCCGGCCGGAGCACTTCGGAGTGGTAGGTCGTGGGCGGCGCACCGGTGCCGCGGCTCGCCATGAACTCGCGCACGCGGTCGCGTTCGCCGGGAACGACGAGCTCCCACGGCGGCTTGCCGACGACCTCGTCGAGCGGTCGGCCGATCAGCTCGGCGAGCAGCGCGCTGCCATACGCGATCGTCGGCGGCGTGGTGCTGACCCGGACCACGAACACGGCGAGGCCGATGCGAGCGGCCGCCTGCTCGAGCGAGTCGAACAGGGTCGCTCGACTTACCGTCCCGAGCTCGTCGGCCAGGTCCACCAAGGTGGGTAACCATACAGCGCCGGTCGGCCCTCCGAGCACCCGATGCAGCCAGCTGTTCAGCGTCGGGGGGGCCGGTCACGCTGCGGCGAGAGTCGGTCATTGAAAAACGATCGTCTGCCGAGAAACCCGCGTGGTAGCGTCCCGCTCGATGGTGGTCCGCCTCTGGCCGATGTTTCTGGTCGCGTGCGCGAGCGCTGGTGCCGGTGCTGGACCCGGCGAGCCCGATCCGCCGGATGCGAGCCTCCCCGCCGACGCACCGCAACCGCCGGAGGATGCGCCGGAGCTGCCGCCCGATGCGCCGCCGCAGAACCTGTGCGCGAGCACGGCCACCTGCCAGACCGCGATCACGCTCGGCCAGGTCAGCGGCGATACCGGCAACATTCACTTCACCACGATGGGCCACCAGTCCGCGTGGTTTCGCGTGCGCGTCACCGAGGACGACAGCGAAGTGTTCGGCCTGTCGATGCGCTTCGGCGCCACGCTGACGTCGCCGGCCACCAACGACTACGACGTGTTCGTGTACGTCAACGCCGGCAGCGACGTGGTCGAGTGCACCACGACCACCGGCACGACGACGACCAACGGCACGGTCAACCAGAACCACGCCGAATGGGGCGAGGGCACGATCTCGAACGGCAACGACGACGGCCGAACGGTCTCGATCGAGGTCCGCCCGATCGGCACGAACTGCGTCGCCACGCAGCCGTGGACGCTCGACGTCGAAGGCAACTGGTAGCCCCGACGCGCGAAGTTGACTGCACGTGCGCGGAACCGCGACCCGCTGGCTCGTGGGAGGATGACTCGCGATGGCGAAGGCCAAGGGCACATCCGCGACGAAGGCGAAGGCGACGAAGCCCGGCGCGAAGACCGCGACGCGCACGAAGTCCGCGGTCATGAAGTCGACGGCCGCGAAGACCGCAGGTGCGAAGCCGACGAGCAAAGGTTCGGCAGCGAAGTCCGCGGCGGCGAAATCAGCAGGCGGAGAGCCTACGGCGAAGACCGCAGGTGCGAAGCCGAGGGCTACAGGTTCGGCAGCGGACACGAAGTCGCGCGGAGCTGCGATCAAGAAGGTCGCGCGGAGCAAGCCGGGGGCCGGCGCGCCCGCAGATCTGTTGCGAGCGATCCTCGACCATCCCGACGACGATCGCGCGCGGCTGGTCTATGCCGACGCGTTGCAGGAAGCGGGCGATCCGCGCGGCGAGTTCATCGCACTGTCGCTCGCCGAGGGCAAGGAGGCAGCGAAGCGTGCGAAGGAGCTGCTCGACGCGCATCGCCAGAAGAGCTGGCAGAACTTCGGCGCGAAGGGCGCGCGGTTCACGTGGGATCGCGGCTTCGTTCACGAGGTCGGGTGCAAGGCGCGGGAGCTGGCGGCGGCAGGCCCGCTGATGTTCGAGGTCGAGCCGATCCAGAGCCTCGCGATCTACGGCTACGGGGACGGGCAGATGGCGAAGATCCTCCGCTTCCCGTTGCGGATCTCGCGGCTGTCGCTCGGGGTGGAGCCGGAGGATAGCGAGGCGCTCGCGAAGGCGAAGACGCTCGGCAACGTGACCTGGCTGCAGCTCTCGGGGTTCGGCAATCGCAGTGCGAAGATCCTCGGACCGTCGAAGGCGATGCCGAAGCTGGAATACTTCTCCGCCTCGCTGGGCAATCTGAATGCGGAAGGGATGGCCGCGCTCGCGAACGGACCGCTGCTCGCGAACGTCAGGCGGCTGTACCTGAACCAGCACGATCTCGATGCCGAGGCGATCGAGATCCTCACCAGCGCGCCGTGGGCGAGCCAGCTGACGACGCTCGCGCTGTCGCAGAATCCCGTCGGTGATGCGGGCGTCGCGGCACTCGCGAGCGGCAAGCTGTCGTCGCTGCGGACGCTCTACCTCGCGAACGACTGGCGCCGGCAAGGCGAGCCCGCGCTCGGCGCCGGTGCGGCCGATGCGCTGGTCGCCGCGGCGACCACGACGTTCGAGAACCTCGAGGAGCTCGACCTGTCGTGGAACATCACCGGGGAGCCGCTCGAGCGCGTGCGCGGGGCGTATGGCAAGCGGCTGACGATGCGCGTCGAGCGGTTCGACTAGGCGTCGATGTGTGCTGACCGGTTCGCGCGCAGCGGGACGCGGTCTTCCGCTACGATGGAGTCATGCGCTCCGCCTTGATCGCGTGTGTGCTCGTCGCGTGCGGTTCGTCCTCGGATGATCCGCTGCCTCCCACCGATCCGGCCTCGGGGCCGCCGGCGGGCTGGGAGGATGGCAACGCCACGGTGCCGGCGGAGGGCCAGGCGGAGGACACGTCGTCGCCGACGATCATCATCGGTGACGGCACGCCCGAGAGCTGCGGTAGCGAGGCGGTGGTGCAGGCGGTGGCCGACGGCGGAGTGATCACCTTCGACTGCGGTCCGGATCCGGTGACGATCGTGATGAAGGAGACGGCGAAGGTGTTCAACGATCGCGGCACCAAGCTCGTGATCGATGGCGGCAACAAGGTGACGCTGTCGGGCGGCGGCGTCCGGCGCATCCTCTACATGGCGACCTGCGACGAGGATCAGGTCTACCCACCCGGTCCGGGCGACTGCAACACCAACTCGGGCGTGCAGCTCGTCGTGCAGAACCTGACGTTCATCGACGGCAGCGCGAAGGGTCTCGGCGACGAGAACAACGCCGGCGGCGGCGGCGCGATCTACGCGCAGGGCGGCAGCTTGAAGGTGGTGAATTCGCGGTTCTTCAACAACGTCTGCGATCCGCTCGGCAGCGACGTCGGCGGTGGCGCGATCCGCAAGCTCGACTATCTGATCGAGCCGGGCGTCGGGCCGGCGCGGCCGGTGTGGGTCGTCCACAGCCCGTTCGGCGGCGAGGATGGCTTCGGTAACACGTGCGCGAACGGCGGTGCGCTGAGCTCGATCGGCGTGTCGTGGAACATCCTCAACTCGCTGTTCGGTTACAACACCGCCACCGGCCACGGCGCGAACGACGGCGAAGGTGGCAACGGCGGCGCCATCTACAACGATGGGAACGAGATCGTCCTGAACATCACGTCGACGTTGATCGAGAACAACATGGCGAACGAGGGCGGCAGCGCGGTGTTCTTCGTCAGCAATGACAGGAGCGGCTCGATCACGATCCGGGACTCGATCGTGCGGAACAATCCGCGCGGCACGTTCGAGACGCCGGACCTGCCCGGCTTCTACGTGATCGCCAACGGCCCGGCGCAGGTCATCAACTCGATGATCCTGCGCTAGAGACCGATCCGCAGGACCTCGAACACCTCGGCATAGGCCACGCCGTGGCTGTGGCCGAGCGTGCGCGCGACGTCGCGGCGGGTCTCGGCGAACGTCGGTGGAAACTGCGAGGCGTGCTCGGCGATCGCCGCGAGCTTGCGATCGATCGATGCCGAGATGTCGACCACACAGGTGGGCGGTGGCGGTGCCGCACCGGTGGGAAGCCGGGTCGCGAACGCGAGCAGATCGCAGCGCGTACGGCGCAGCGCCGCGAGCACCGCGCGATGCACCAGCTGGTGATCCTGGTGGACGTCGTGCGAGCCGTGGACGATCACCAGATCGGGCTCGACCGCGGCGAGCTCGTACTCGAAGCGCGCCACCAGCGCGTGCATCGGCAGATCCTCGACGCGGCTCTCGCGCTCCTCCGGCGGCAACACCAGCCGGACGCCGAGGTGCTCGGCGGCGCGCGTCGCCTCGGCCTTGCGGATCGCGTAGCGGTTCGGGATCGATGCGACGTGGAGCGTCACCTTCGCACCGGCCGCGGTCAGCTTGGCAACCAGGCCGCCCGCACCGACCTCGACATCATCGGGATGAGCGCCGATCGCGAGCGCCTTGCGTACGTGGTCCAGTCGCATCGAGCGATCGGTACCACGGCGGCAGCCGAACGTCAGCGGTCGGTCAGCGTGCGTGGATCGAGGGCGTAGATCTCGACGAGCGCATCGAACAGCGCGGCATCGAGCTTGTGGAGCCGGCGCGGACACTCGAAGAACAGCTCGGAGGCCGACGCGAACAGCTCGGGCCCCTCGGTATCGCCGATCACCTCCGTGTAGATCTGATCGCCGCGGCGCTCGCGATGCAGCGGCAGATCGCGCAGCAGCGCCGACCAGCGCTCGAAGTGCTCGTGCTTCATCAAGGCATCGAGCTCGCCGTCGGCGTGATCGTACGCGTGGGCGAGCTCGTGAAACGCGACGTGCTGGCCCTCGGGGCGCACCAGGCCGGCGGTCACGGCCTTCCAGCCGAGCTCGACGATGCCGTGGCTGCCGATCACCTCGTCGCCGAGCATCGTGTTCACGGGTTGATACAGCCCGCCGATGCGCGGCGAGATCTCGTGGCGAATGTGGATCTCGCGGACGTGATCGAACTGCGCGATGTCGCGGCCGAGGACCAGGATCGCCGCAGACGTGGAGACGATGACGCGGACGCGATCGTCGAGCGGGAACTCTTCGAGGGCGACGAACTTCTTCTCGCCGAGGAACACCTGGATGTCGCGATAGAGCTTCGCGCGTTGCTCGGCGGTCAAGCCGCGCGTCTGCACGATCTCGCCGACGTACGGCACGAAGTGATCGGGGAACCGCTCCGCGCGCAGCTTCTCGCGACGCTCGAGATCGATCGCGTTCTCGGCGGCGATCGCGCGCTTCGCGAACCAGCTGACGATCCGCCCGAACATCGAGCCGACGATACAGCGGCTCGGGGCTTCCAGGTGGTGGCGGGCGCGG
>JAEYYY010000670.1 GCA_023430775.1 Pseudomonadota bacterium | reverse complement strand
CGGCAGGCCATCCGAGGGCGTCGACATGTTCGCGTTGTTGCGCGATCCGCCGAGCGCGTTGTCCTGTGCCTCGGCGAGCAGCGCATCGCGATCCTCGCCGCCGCGCCCGAAGTTCTGATCCTGGGCGTTGCCGGCGGCCTCGGTGAAGCCGGCGTCGTACCAGAAGTCGTGCAGCCAGTTGATGACGAAGAACAGCGACGTGATCGACGCCATCTGCTGGGCCTGGGAAGCCAGCGGATCGAGCTCGGTGTCGAACGACCGATCGAAGGTCTGCGGTCCCGTGGTGGTCGCGCGGAAGTCACCGAACGTCAGCCCGCTCGGCGCGTTGAGGTCGGCGTACGCCTCGACGTTGTTGCCCTGCGTCTCGGTGCGCGACGATGGCAGCCATGGATCGGGGACGGCGCTGCCGCCCGGATGATTGAGGCCCTCGACGACGACCAGCTCGGGCGCGACGAATGCCGGAAACCCGTTGTCGGGGATGCCGGTCGGGTGGGGCGAGACGTCGGCGATCGGCCCGTCGAAGGGATGGCGATCGCCGTCGGGCGAGGCGAACACGCGGTAGGTGAACGCGTCGACGACCAGGCTCCTGCGATCGAGCACGCGACCGGCGCCGTCGAGCTCGACGCGGATCAGATCGCTGTGCGTCGAGTCGGCGCGCCCGACGTAGGCCTCGACCGTCCAGCCGGCGACCAGCGACCGGCCGTGCCGCAACCACATCCGCCGGGCGTGCGAGGGCCCGATCACCGGATCCGCGATGCCCGCCTCGCGCACCGCCGTGGCGAGGGCACCGGCATCGTCGAGCAGGAACACGGCGGGGCCGCGCGGCGCCTCGGCATCGATCAGCGCACCGCTCGCGGCGACCAGCCGGCCATCATCGCGGACGAGCACGCGGAGCTCGCCGCCATCGATCGGCAGCCCAGCGAGCCGCTGCCGCACCCGCGTGATCGTGGCCGCGCCGGCGGGGATGGTGCCGATCGCGCTCAGCTCCGGCAGCGCCGCGACGCCCCACGCGGGCGCGAGGTGCGCGACGTGTGCGAGGGCATCGCCGCGCTCGTCGTAGGCAGCGGTGGCCTCGAGCAGATGCGGGATGCCGCGATCGTCGAGCGCCTGCGGCGTGACACCGAGATCGATCGCGCGCGCGACCGCGGACGCGGTGGCCGGGACCACGGGTTTCGGATCGGGCGAGGTACACCCGATCGCGGCGACCAGAACAACGAGCGCGCGACCCACCGGGCCCACGGTACCACGTGGCGCCGTTAGCACGCTCGCCGACCCGTTTCGCGACGCGGCGCGCGGTAGTGTTCCCCGGTGACCAGCGAACAGATCACCCTCCAGGATGGTTCCTCGATCGCCACGATCAATCCGCAGCGCGGCGCGATCGCGTGCACGTTCCAGGTCGGCGGCACGCGCGTGCTGTTCATGGACGAGGAGACGCTGCGCGATCCCACGAAGAACGTGCGTGGTGGCGTGCCGGTGCTGTTCCCGACCCCGGGCAAGCTGGCCGACGACAAGTGGAGCTACGCGGGACACAGCGGCTCGATGAAGCAGCACGGCTTCGCGCGCAATCAGGCGTGGCGCGTCAGCGAGCAGGGCGCGGCCACCGCGACGCTGTCGCTCGAATCGTCCTCCGAGACCCGCGCGCAGTTCCCGTGGGACTTCGCGTTCGACATGAGCTTTGCCGTCGCCGGCAAGACGCTGCGGCTCGAGCAGAAGATCACCAACAAGAGCGACACGGCGATGCCGTTCGGCGTCGGCTTTCATCCGTACTTCCAGGTCGCCGACGGTGACAAGGGCAAGACCGAGATCACGTCCAACGCCAGGCGCGCGTTCGACAACGTCACCAAGCAGACGCGCGACGTCGGCGTCATCGATCTGACGGCCAAGGAGGTCGACCTGCACCTCCTCGATCACGGCTCGACGGAGTGCTCGCTGATCAGCCCGAACGGCACCGTCACGCTGCGCGGCTCTGCCGAGTACACGCACTGGGTGGTGTGGACGCTCGCCGGCCGCGACTTCGTGTGCCTCGAGCCGTGGACCTGTCCGGGTAACGCGATCAACACCGGCGATCGGCTGCTGACGCTGGCGCCCGGCGCGACGCGGACGCTGTGGCTCGAGATCATCTCGGGCTGATCGAGGATCCCATGGCCGCAGCTGGTCACAGCGTCTTCAGGTACTCGAGCAGCGCATCCTGATCCGCGGTCGACAGGTCGGTGCCGTACTCGTGACCGGCGTTGCTGTTGCCGGCGCGGCGGGTGTCGAACTGCATGAACCTCGTCGCGCCCTCGCTCGCCACCGTCGACACGAAGCCGACGTTGGCCTTGTCGAACAGGTCGTTGCCGCGGAAGAACGTGGTCGGGCGCTGCGACGCCGGCTTCAACAGATCGCGCAGCGTCGGCACCGAGCCGTTGTGGAGGTACGGCGCGCGCAGCCAGATCCCGTCGAGCAGGCCCGTGAGGTAGCCCTCCGTCTTCCGGAAGCTGTCGAACTGCCACCCGGCGCCGGACATCTGGTTGATGTCGTCGATCGCGTCCTGGGTGACGATCGCGACGCGGTTCGGATCGGTCTTGACCTCGGCGAGGTCGATCACCGACCACGTGCGCGCGCCGCCGTGGCACGACAGGCACTTCTGATCGAACAGCTGCTTGCCCTGCGCGGCGAGCGTCGGGTCGATCGCGTACGGGTATCTCGGCGCCGGCAGCTCGTCGAGGAAGCGCTGGATCGCGGCGATGCTCTGCAGCGGCACCATGTCCTTCGGCGTGCCGGCACCGACCGAGACCAGCACGTTGCGCTCGACCGCGCTGCCGCTCGCGCCGTCCCAGTGCAGCGAGTGACCCTTGCGCGCGTTCTGGTTCCACACCGCCGGGTAATCGATCGGCGCCGGCAGCGTCGGCAGGTGCTCCTCGCCGAGGAGGATCGCGGCCGACAGCCCGATCGCGTCGTCGCGGCCCGGGCCCCACGCGCCGTCGGTGACGACGCTGTCGATCTGTTGCTGCAGATTCTGGGTGAACGCGCGTAGCAGGCCGCTCGAGTATGCGAGGTAGCGATCCATGCCCGTCACGCCGAGCTCGCGGAACGCGCGATCGAGCGTGGTCGCGTTGAACCGCTTCGGATCCTGGATGCAGCCGAGCAAGAAGTTGTTCCAGCCCTGGACGTCGAAGCGCGTGTTCGGGGCGCCGAAGTAGGCGGTGCGCGAACCCGTCGGCGTCTCGCGCACGGTCGCGGTGTGGCACGCCGAGCAGGTGGTGCCGGTGAGCGTGATGCCGACGATCGGCATCCGCTTCTGCGAGAACCCGATCGGCACCTCCTTGCCCGGCTCGTAGATCATGCCGAACGCCTCGAGCGGACGCACGCGCGGGTTGGTGCCCGGCGGCAGCGTGTCGGCGCAGACCAGCGGCACCGCCTTGAGGATCGACAGCGGCAGACCGAGCTTGTCGGCGCCGATCGAGCCGTACTTGAACTGCTCGCTCGCCGGGCTGAGGATCGGCGTCGCGAACAGATCGGACTTCTCGTCATCCGGTCCCGGGCACTGTTCGGCGAGCGCGGTCGCGGCGGCCTCGCCGGTGCACGACTGCGCGAACGCCTCCCCGACCTCGTTGCCGTAGCAGTCGGTGACGTGGGCGGTGGCGAGCCCGCAGTCCCCTTCGGGGACGACATCTGCGGAGCAGGCGGTGACGAGAGCGAGGAGGGCGATGCGCTTCATGCGCCGCGACAGAGGCAACGGTCACGCCAATCAGGCCCGCGTGTAACGCGAAGAAAACTAATCAGTACCAATGAGAGACGTCCGGCTGGTCGAGTAGCCACCACGGCAACGCCAGTCGCCAGGCCAGGTTATCCGACACCCAGCGCCGGGCGCGGTCGAGTAGAATGCGTAGTTCCCATGACCAAGGGACGCGGCAAGTACGACCGCAGCCAGACCGCCGGCGAGCGCGCCGCCGAGACCCGCGAGAAGGTGCTCGACGCCGCGACCGAGGTGTTCGCCGCTCGCGGCTACGCGAGCACGCGGGTCGAGGATCTGGTCGAGCGCGCACAGATCAGCCGGCGAACCCTCTACGAGCACTTCGGGTCGGTCGACGCGATCCTCGAGGAGGTCTACGAGCGCGCGGTCCGCATCAGCTTCACGACCGTGTTGCAGAAGCTGATGGGCGTCACCGATCCGATCGATCGCGTCGCGGTCGGCATCACCGCCTACTACGAGATGATCCGTGACAACGCCGCCGCCGCTCGCGTCGTGTTCGAGGTCTATCGCACCGCGGGCGATGCGCAGGCGGCCAGGTACGAGCTCAACACCACGCGCTACGCGACGCTGATGCTCGAGTTCTTGACCCAGGCGTTCGCCGCCGGTCGGCTCGGCCGGATGCCCGACGAGACCAGCGTCTACGCGCTGACCAAAGGACTCGACGCGGTCGCGATCCGCGCGCTCCAGCGCAAGGAGCATGCGGACCTCCCGCAGGTCGCACCGAAGATGGCGCGCCTCATCCTCGACGCGTTCGCGGCGAAATGAGCTCTCGATCGATCACGAAGGCGGGACGCACGCCTTCGCATTCGTCGGCTCGACGAAGTCGATATTGGCAGAGCAGTTCGCCTCGTTGTCGACCGACCGGTTCTCGTTGCACTGCGCCTTGTCGTCGCACAACCGGAAGCAGTAGTTGATGCCGTCGGTGTGGGCGACGCAGCCCGACAGCTCGGGGCAGTCGTCGTTCGAGAGGCAACCCTCGAGCCCGCAGTAGCCGCCCTTGAAGCCGAGGCAGGACTGCCCCATCTCGACGTCGCAATCCTCGTCGACACCGCACTCGGCGCCGATGCCGAAATCGTCGGCATCGTCACCGCCACACCCGATCGCGAGAGCGAATAACACGGCGAAGCGCATGCGGTGATCGTACCAGATCACTGTGCTGCACTGCCGACGGCCGAGCCGGCGACGGTGAGCAGTGCGGCGAGATCCTCGTCGTTGAACTTGAGCATCGCGCCCGCGAAGTAGTCGCGCCCGAACCGGAAGGTATCGAACTGGATCGGCACGCCGCTCGGATCGGTCCCCTTGACGATGGTGAGCGTATCCGGGTTGTTGATGAGCTCGTCGACGCCACCGAGGATGTAGACATGGCGGAACATCTCGATCGCGCCGGTGATCTTGATGCGCGGCAATTGATCGAACGTGGCGTCGAACAGATCGACGGACAGACCGAGCCGGCGGTTGAGCCAGGTCGCATTCGCATCGAAGCCGATGCCGCCGGTCGACTCCTTGATGCCGTAGCGCAGCGTGGCCCAGCCGAACCGCTTCGCGAACTGGAACGTGAAGCGGATCTTGTCCTCGATCACCGACTTGCGGATCCAGTTGTTGGGATCGACCGTCGGGTCGAAGTTGAGCGTGACCACCGGGTAGTTGCCGCGCGGACCCTTTTCGAGCTCGATCAGGTAGTACTTGTCCGGCCGCGTGTGGAGCTCGATCGAGACGTAGTGGCGGGCGAGGGCGGCGCCGAAGTTCCACTCGCTGCGCAGGCCGACGTAGGCCTTGAGCCCGAACAGCGTGCCGAGGAAGCCGCGCGCGTCGTCGGTGATCGCCTCGACGTTGTCGGCGATCGTCGGATCGTTGACCAGCCGGCCGAGCGTGCCCTTGTCCTGATCGATCTTCTCGGTGATCGACGTCGTGTTGTTGATCACGCCGTCGAGCTTGTCGAGCTTGCCGCGCAGTGACTTGCCGGTGTCCTCGAGCTCGCGCTTGGCGGTGGCGACCAGATCCTTGGCATCGGCGCTCGCCGCGTCGAGGTTCTTGAGGATGCTGTCGACCCGCGGGTCCGCGTTCTTGGTGATGTTGCGGAGGTCGCTCGCGATCACCTCGATGTTCGCCATCGCTCGATCGGCGCGTTGGATCACGCGCGCCACGGTGTCGGCTTCCTTCTCGACCAGGCCATCGACGCGGGTGGCGACGTTCTTCAGCGGGCCGTTGACGACGCGCCGCAGATCTTCAGATAGGTCTCGCACGCTCTCCAGCACGCGATCGACGTTCGGCACCGTCTGCTCGATCCGGCGCAACAGCTGATCGGGCGTGGTGGCCTCGATCGTGTTCGGGACCAGCCGGCACGGCTCGGCCTTCTTCTCGTCGTCGTCATGGTATGTCGCGCACTCCGGGCCCAGCTTGGTGAAGTCCTTGCTGGTGCCATCCGGCATCTGCTTCTTGGCTTCACCCGGATCGATCTCGAGGTAGTTGTCGCCGAGCAGCGACGACGCCTTCTTCACCACGACGCCGCTGGTGAACACCGTGACGTCGCCGCGGATGCGGAACGTGATCTTCGCGTAGCGGCCCTCGACCTCGGTGTTGGTGACCTCGCCGAGCGAGATGCCGGCCACCACCACGCGGCTGCCCTTCGGCAGGCCGGCGGCATCGCGGAACCGCGCGAACAGCTCGTAGCTGTTGGAGCCAGACGCGGTCTGGCCGAGGTTCTTCCAGACGATGTAGCCGCCGAAGGCGACCAGCATGAACAGGATGGCGACGCGGACGCCGGCGGAAATGCCTTTCACGTGGTCACCCGCTGATCGTCATGATTGGCCCGCACGTTATACCCCATCACATCTGCTT
>JAEYYY010000615.1 GCA_023430775.1 Pseudomonadota bacterium | reverse complement strand
CGGCGTGACCCGCACGCCGTGGATGATCGGCACCGGCCAGCGCCAGACCCCGGCGGTGTGCGCGAGGGCGAGCCCGGCGAGCAGACCGGCCGTCGTGCAGGTGCTGCCGATCGCGAGCACGATGCGGCGCGGTGGCGGTGCGATCCCGGCGGCGATCTGCTCGGCGAGCTCGAATGCGGCGGACGCAGCGCCGAATGCGCCGAGCGTGGTGGCGCCTCCGGGCGGCATGACCAGCGCTCCGGGCTGGCGGCCGACGAGCAGCTGCGCGAACGGCACCTCGACGACGCTGCGCAGGCGGATCAGCGGGCAGCCGCTCTCGAGGATCGCGCCGCAGTTCTCGATCGCCCACTCGCTCGCGGGCTGCGGGAACACGATCGCTCCGGCGTCGAGACCTGCGCGCCGCGCGTGGAGGATCGTCGCGATCGCGTGGTTCGAGCCGTAGGCGCCGATCGTCCACAGCCGCTGCGCGCCGCGATCGCGCGCGTGACCGAGCCAGACCTCGAGCGTGCGAACCTTGTTACCGCCGTACGTCGCGCTGGAGGCGCCCTCGTTCTTGATCCAGATGTCGCCGATCGGCAGGCGTGTCAGCGGCGTCGGCCAGTCGCCGAGCGCGACCCGCGGGATGCGCGCCGCGAGCTTCGGCAGTGCGCGCGCGAGAGCGTCCACTCAGTGCTTCGTGCCGCCGCTGTGGCCTTCGGGCACGTCGTCGAGCTTCATCGTCTGGCCGCTGCCGAACAGAAACTCCTCGCACTGCTCCTTGAGCACGTCGTGCGATTTCTTCGAGGTCAGGTCGAGGCGGTTCTCGTTGACGATCTTCTTGCTGTGCTCGATCCACAGCTTCCAGGCGTCGGCCGAGACGTTGTCGTAGATGCGCTGGCCGAGCTCGTCGTTGAACGGTTTGTACGGGAGCCCGGGCAGCGAGCCGCCGAGCTTGATGCAATTCACCATCCGGGTCATGTCGGGCGCATTCGACCAGGATTCCCGGTGGCCGGCAAGTCGAGAGGTTCCGCACACAAAGACTGCGGCGGTTTCGCTTACCATCACCCGATGAGTCGGGTTTGCCTTCGCCTCGCCATGTCAATCCTGCCGCTCTGGGTCGCCTGCGGCGACGACGGCTCGCCGGGATTGTCTGATTTCTTTCCCGATCTACCGAGCCCGACCGGTGAGCCACAGGCGGCGTTCGCCGGCGAGGTGACGAGCGCCGACCAGCTCCCGCCCGGACCGGCGACCAGCGGCCTGGTCGGCGACTTCTTCATCAAGAACGATCAGGTCACCTTCATCATCCAGTCGACGGAGCGCGTGATCGGCGTGGTGCCGCAGGGCGGTAACGTCGTCGACGCGGTGCTCGCCGACGGCTCCGTGCAGGACCACTTCGGCGAGCTCAGCCTGATCTACCTGCTCGGTCGCACGTGCGAGCCGACGCGTATCGACATCATCCGCGACGGCTCCGGTGGTGGCGTCGCCGCGCTGCGCGCGGTCGGCAAGAGCGGCAACAACGACTTCATCAACTTCAAGGGCATCGGCGTGTTCCCCGTCGACGCGGATGTCGATCCCGATCTCGACGACGGCATCGAGTGCGCGACCACCTACGTGCTGGCGCCCGGCTCGAACGCGCTCGAGGTTCACCACTCGCTGTTCAACGGCGGCGATGTCCTGATCGCCGGTCCGATGGGCACGCTCGCCGATACCGGCGGCGAGACCGAGGCGTGGACCAACGCGCGTGGCTTCGAGCGCGCCGACATCTCCGCGATCACCTCGCTGGGCGATCCGCAGCCGAGCGACTACGTGGTCTATCAGGGGCCCGGGGTGGCGTACGGCGTGATCCCGCGCGACGAGACCCCGATCCCGCACACCCAGGCGCTGATCGCCGGCGTCTCGGTGCTGCTCCTCGGCGCCGACTCGCTGCTCGATCTGCTGCAGTCGGACAGCTACTACCTGCGACTCCAGCCGAAGACCGGGTTCCGCCAGCAATACGATCTGGTGGTCGGTCGCGATGCGGCCGACATCGACGAGGTGTTCCGCACGGGCAAGGGCGAGGAGATGCGAACGGTCTCGGGGAAGGTCGAGCTATCCGCGGGCGGCGCGGCACTCGGAGCACGGGTCGGCGTCTATCTCGACGGCAACGGCAACGGCACGCTCGACGACGCCGATGTCGACCTCGATGCCGATAATCAGCCCGACGACAAGATCCTCTCGTACCTCGACGTCGGAACCGATGGAACGTACAGCGGAAAGGTCCCGACGACGGCGGGCAACCTGTTGCTGCGCGCCGAGGTCAAGAATGTCGGTCGGTCTCCTGCTGCGCCGGTTGCCGACACCCTGGACTTCACCGTGCCGTCACCGCTCAAGGTCGACTTCCAGATCCTCGACGATGCCACGGATCTCCCGATCCCCGGCAGGTTGCTGGTCGTCGGCGATCATCCGGCGTTCCCCGACAAGCGCGTGTTCGAGACCACCGATCGGCTCGCAGGAATCGTCGCCAACGTGCATGCGATTCGCGGCACCACCACCGACGTCGGCGATGGTGTCGATCAGCCGCTGCTGCTGCCGGCGGGCGGCACGTATCGCGTCTACGCGTCGCGCGGCACCGAGTGGTCGATCGCCTCGGCGGCGGTCAGCGGCACGACGGATACCTCGATCGAGCTGCGGCTCGCGCACGTCAACCCGGCCGTCGGCTATCTCTCGAGCGACTGGCACGTTCACCAGCTCGGCTCGCCCGACGCGCCGGTCAACAACGACGAGCGTGTCCGCTCCGCGGTGTCGGCGGGCATCGAGATGTTCGCGGCCACCGATCACGACTTCGTCGCCGATCTCCAGCCGGTGGTCGAGGCGTTGCAACTGCAGCAACAGGTCCGCGTGGTCTCCGGCATCGAGGTGACGCCGTTCGCGTACGGCCACTTCAACGCGTGGCCGATGGTCCCCGACGACAGCTCCGCGAACAAGGGCGCGATCGACTGGGCGCGCGGCGATGCCGGCTTCGCGATGTTGCCGGGGCAGATCTACGACGCGATGCGCGCCAACGGTGCCGAGATCGTGCAGGTCAACCATCCGCGCGGCACCGGCTTCACCGCGTTCCAGGCGGCGTTCACGCGCGCGAACGTGCTCTACGACTACGACACGCGCACGATCTTCGGTGATTTCCAGGGTGCCGACGTGCCGAACGCCGATCTGCGGCTCCCCGAGGAGTCGCTGTGGAACGACAACTTCAACGGCCTCGAGGTGTGGAACGGCTTCGACGTCGGCGACACCAACAACGACGGCGTGCGCGAGAACCGCTCGCTCGATCGCACGATGCGCGACTGGATCTCGATGCTGTCGCTCGGCATGTACGTGACGCCGACCGGCAGCAGCGACACGCACAAGAGCATCGCCGATCCGGTCGGCATGCCACGCACGCTGGTCCGGGTGCCCGACGATAGCGGCGCGGCGCTGGCCGATGGCTCGGCGGTCGAGGCGGTGCTCGCCACCCAGACCGGAGCGAACAACCTGCCGCGCGACATCGTGGTGACCAACGGTCCGATGATCGAGGTCGAGGTCGCGAATCAGCCCGCGCTCGGTCGCGTGATCGCCGCGACCGGGTCGATCACGCTCACGGTCACGATCACCTCACCTGACTGGGCCGAGTTCGACACGCTCGAGGTGTTCGCGAACTCGACGCCGGGTCCGATCATCAATGGCGCCTCGGCCCTGCAGCCGCTGAAGTGCTTCACCAGCCGCACGATCGCGAACCTCGCGGAGACCGACCCGTGCGCCACTGCCTCGCTCGCACCGAGCACGATGAACGTTCAGCTCGCGAACATCGGGGGTGGCAACACCTTCAAGCGATTCGAGGCGACCGTGACGGTGACGCTCGATCCGGCAGACATCGACACCCGTACGGGAGCGACGGGCACCGATGCGTGGCTGGTGTTCCGCGTCCACGGCAATCGCGCGATCTTCCCGCTGCTCACCAACGACGCGATCGACGTCGATACGGAAGCAGCACTTCTCGGAGGCGATTTCGACACGATCAGAGCCGCGCTGACGGGCAAAGGCGTGCCGGCAACTGCCTTCACGGCACCGGTGTTCGTGGACTTCGACGGTGGAGGCTATCGGGCACCGTTTGCCCCCTAGCCTTCCGCCCACGCCGGCCGCCGGCCGCGTGCTATCAAAGGAATCAGGTACTCATGGAATCAGGAATCTGGGACTTGATGAGCCATGGCGGCGGCGCGATGTGGGTCGTCGTCGCGTTCTCGGTGATCGCCCTCGCCGTGGGTATCGAACGAGCCATCGCGCAATGGAAGTTCGTGACCCGTGCGCGGTTGCTCGGCGAGACCGTGACCCGCTGTCTCGGACGCGGCGCGCTCGACGAGGCGCGCTCCGCCTGCGAGCGTTCGCCATCGCCGATCGCTGACGTGTTCCTGGTCGGCTACGAACGCCTCGGACGCGCGAAGCCCGAGCACGTCGCCACCGCCGTCCATCGCGAACGGATGCGCGTCAATCAGGATCTCAAGACCCGGTTGTGGATGCTCGGTACGGTCGGCGCGACGTCGCCGTTCATCGGTCTGTTCGGCACGGTCGTCGGCATCATCCTCGCGATGGGCGACCTCAACCCGAACGAGACGGTCAAGCTCGGCGAGGTCTCCGGTCCGATCTCGTCCGCGCTGGTCGTCACCGCCGCAGGCATCCTGGTCGCCGTCGAGGCGGTCATCCTGTTCAACTACTTCAGCCAGCGCGCCAACCGCATCGCCACCGAGATGAAGCTCCTCACCGACGAGTTCCTCGAGCTGCTGCTCGATCAGCCCGGCTCCACGCAGCCAACCAGGCGAGCGCGCAACTCCGACGACGAGCCGGTCAAGAGCGTGAAGGACGACGAGGCCAAGAAGACGAAGGGAGGCGACGATGGCGGCCGGGAAGCAGCCTGACGTCAACGCGGGCGTCGATGATGACGATGGCGGCGGAGACTCGATCTTCGCCGAGATCAACATCACGCCGCTGACCGACGTCTTCCTCGTGATGGTCGTGATCTTCATGGTCAGCGCCCTCGCCGTGCAGGCGGAGCGCAACCAGGAGAAGAAGCAGGAACAGAAGCAGAAGAAGGAGAAGGAGGACCAGGCGAAGTCGGGCATCAAGCTCAACCTCCCCGAGGGTCAGTCGACCGAGATCGACACCCAGAAGCCTTCTCTCGTGCTCGAGATCCCGCCCAACGACAAGGTCTATATCGGCGGCAAGGAGATGTCCGACGCCGAGATCGATAACGTGTTCCGCGCAGCGTACACGCGCGACAAGCTCACGCAGGTGATCCTCAAGGCCGACCGCGACGTGGTCACCGGGCGGCTGGTGAACCTGATGGAGCGTGCGAAGCGCACCGGCTTGACGCGCCTCGCGATCGGCACCGGCACCGGCAAGTAGTCACGCCCCTCGAGCGGCCAGGATCTGGATGATCTCGGTCCGCTGCAGCTTTGGACGGACGCGATAGATCACCGACGTCGCGGTACGGGGGAGAATGACAATTCGTCGTCCCTCGCTGACGCCACGCCCGAGCTCCGGGAAGCTGGCCAGGTTTGAAATCGCGCGCTGCAGCTCCTCGCGAAAAAGCTCTCGTGCCGCCGGCCGGTTTTCACGCCACCATTCGTCGGTACGGTTCAGTGACGCCTCGCACGGGCCGTCAGGTCCACGTGAAACGGCATCGCATTACCGTTTCGACCGCAGCTCGGCTTGGACCTGCTCCCAAGGAATTCCTTCGCCGCGATCGGCCTCGGCCTCGGCGGCGAGCAACTCCTCCTCGAGCTCGGGCGTCATGATGACATCCCCGTTCGCGTCGAGCTGGAGATACGGCCCCGGCATGCAGAGATCGGCGCTGTCCACGAGTACGGTGACGACAGCGCCATCGACGATGCCGGTGTCTTCGAGGACGATGACGCCCTTTTCAACTTTCCCGGTGAATCGCAGCTCCATCGGCTCGAGGCTACCACGTGCGGTCATGACGGCACCGCCCTGTTTCCGAGCTGCTCGACGAGCGCGGTTGCATCGATGCGGCGCTTGAACGGCACGATGCGCGAA